>NZ_JAZHRU010000001.1:5684774-5987885 GCF_036924525.1 Bradyrhizobium sp. AZCC 1719
CGCAGCGACGGTAAAGGCGGTCAGCGTCGCCGCGCCATCCTCGGGCGCCATATCGCCGAGCTTCAGCCCCGCAAAATCGTTGCGATCGAGCGATTTCGGCGGGGGCAGCGAAAAGAACGGCATCTCCAGCGCACGGTTGATCCACGCCGCATCGACCCTACCCAACGCGGCGGTGCGGCCCTCGGTATCGAAGCGCTGGTTCATGCGGCGGAACATGTGGTCGTCGAGCAGCGCGTTGCCCGGCCCGGTATCGCAGGCGATCAGCGTGTCGCCGTCGATATAGGTGATATTGGCGACCCCGCCGATATTGACCACGACGGTCGGCCCCTCCCACTCCAGCGATTGGGCGAGCGCGCGGTGATAGACCGGCACAAAGGGCGCCCCCTGCCCGCCGGCTTCGACATCGGCAGCCCGGAAATCGTACATGACCGGAATGTGGATCGTCCTGGCGAGCGTCAGCGCGTCGCCGATCTGGACCGTCAGTTTTTTCTCGGGCCGGTGCAGCACGGTCTGGCCGTGAAAGCCGACAATGTCGATGTCATCGAAGCGCATCCGGTGTTGCGCGGTAAAGGCGGCCACCGCCTCGGCATGCGCTGATGTGACGACCCGCTCGGCCTCGCGCAGGCAACCGGGCCGCGCCGTGCGATCGACCAAGTCGGCGGCCTCATACAGCGCCTGCCGCAACAGGCCGCGCTCCGTATCGGTATAGGGGCGGTATCCGGACGGTCCGAGCGCGTTCACCCGGCGGCCGTCGGTTTCGATCAAAGCGACATCCACCCCGTCGAGCGAGGTGCCACTCATCAAACCTAATGCCGTCAACATCATGGTCGATTGTGCCTTTGAAACGCCCTGCTCGATACGTCCCGCCGACGACGACCAGCTTGTGCCAAACACGCACATCTTATAATGCCACAGCGCCCGGCCTTGCGGCAGCCTGTTCCGGCCATGGTTCCGCAGCTGGTTACAATTACAGTGAAAATAGAATGATCAAAGCGCCCGCCCATGACCAAATTTAAATCAGATTTTCTGAACATTTTGCAGGAGCGCGGCTTCATCCACCAATGCTCCGATTTCGAGGGCCTCGACGCGCTGGCCGCCAAGGGTCAGGCGACCGCCTATGTCGGCTACGACTGCACCGCGCCGTCGCTCCATATCGGCAATTACCTCACCATGATGATGCTGCACTGGCTGCAGCAGAGCGGCAACAAGCCGATCACCCTGATGGGCGGCGGCACCACCATGGTCGGCGACCCCTCCGGCAAGGACGAAACGCGCGCCATCCGCACGATCGAGGAAATCGAGGCCAACAAGGCCTCGATCCGCGGCGTATTCGCGAAGGTGCTGCGGTATGGCGACGGCCCGAGCGATGCGATCATGCTCGATAATGCCGAATGGCTGACGAAGCTGAACTGGATCGAGATGCTGCGCGACATCGGCCGGCACTTCTCGGTCAACCGCATGCTGACGATGGATTCGGTCAGGCTCCGGCTTGAGCGCGAGCAGGAGATGAGCTTCATCGAGTTCAACTACATGGTCTGCCAGGCCTATGATTTCGTCGAGCTGGCGCGGCGCACCGGCTGCCGGCTGCAGATGGGCGGCTCCGATCAATGGGGCAACATCGTCAACGGCGTCGATCTCGGCCGCCGCATGGGGACGGCGCAATTGTTCGCGCTGACCACGCCGCTGCTCACGACCGCGTCGGGCGCCAAGATGGGCAAGACCGCGCAAGGCGCGGTGTGGCTCAATGCCGACCAGTTCTCGCCTTACGATTTCTGGCAATACTGGCGCAACGCCGAGGACGCCGACGTCGTGAAATTTCTAAAGCTGTTCACGACCCTGCCGATGAGCGAGATCGAGAAGCTCGCGGCATTGCAGGGCGGCGAGATCAACGAGGCCAAGAAGGTGCTGGCGACGGAGGCGACCGCGCTGTTGCATGGCCGCGACGCCGCGAACACCGCCGCCGAAACCGCCCGGCAAACGTTCGAGCAAGGCGCGATCGCGGAGAACCTGCCCACGGTGGAGGTTTCGCGCGGCGAACTCGAGGCCGGCGCGGCCGTGCTGGGGCTATTCGTGAAAGCAGGTCTCGTAACCTCGAATGGCGAGGCACGCCGCCAGATCAAGGGCGGAGGCTTGCGCGTCAACGATGCCGCCGTGACCGACGAGAAAATGGTGCTGACGCCGTCCAACCTCACCCCGGAAGGCGTCATCAAACTTTCCATGGGGAAGAAAAAGCACGTGCTGCTCAAGCCGGCCTAGAGCGTCGACTCACTAGCGCGCAGCCAAATTCGGATTGATGCGAGTTTGACATAGCATCATTCACGGGAACGCATATGCCAAAGCCATGCCGTGAGCCTTGATCTTTGCCTGACCAAGCCATCCTGATTGAAGTGGTGAACACAAAAATGTGCCCATGAATCTTCGAACGCCATTTCCATGTCACCTGTGACCGACGTGGTACCCAGCCCGATTTCTGCGTAGGTAAACTCGAAACTGCCGCTAGGGCGCGCCAGCGCAATGTGGAATGGTTGACCGGTAAACTCGTTGATCTTCGGCCTGCCTGTGCTCCGCATGACGCCGGGTATCTCTACCCTCGCGGTTCTGAGTTCCAAGTCCGCATCAAGATCAATCGGCAGGAACAACGTCTCGCAAAATTCTGAGCATGTGGACGCGAATACGGAGAAAAAATTACTCAGTGGTTCGCATGCCTCGCCTGAGATGATCGTTTCAAGCGCGATCCGTTGAGCTTCATCCGCACGTTCGTCGATAACGATCTGGCGCCGGCCGTTTCCGTCCTTGATTTCGCCAGGCCACATGTACAGCGCCGCCCAGTTCAGGCCTGAGAGCGACGTATCGTTGAAGTGGCCTTCGATGACGGCGCCGACGAAGGCCGACTGACAATAGCCGCGGGTACTCGGCAGGTTGAACTGGCAACCACAATTCATAGCGCAATTGCAGTTATCATAAGTCTCGCTCTTGAATAGCCATTGATCAGCCATCTCACTGCGCCTCCCGGAAGCGATAAGGCTCAACTCGACTTGCGCGAACTTCAAGTTGGAACGAAGCGATAGGCGCCACCCTTGCGCTCGACGAAGCCGGTGCCGGGGAACGGCAGGTGAGCGCCGATCAGCCGGCGCTTGTCAACGACGAGGCGATCAAGCAGGCGCAGGCGGGTCGAGATGCCGCGATCGGGTTCATGGTCGACTGGCACCGGCCACGACGGATGCTGGAAAGAGATCACAGCGTGCGTAAGTGCGTCCGCAACGACGACGAGACCATCCCCACCGGCGATTTCGACCGCGATGTGGCCCTGCGTATGCCCTGGCGTATCGATGACCCGCACGCCACTGACAATCTCATCGCCATCCCGTACCGTCCTCATCTTGTCCTTGACGTGCGAGAAATGTTTCTTGGCGCCATTGATGATGCGATCGCTGGTTGCCAAGACTGCCGGCAACCTTCGCATCACATCCGGGTCGGCCCAAAGGTTCCATTCGACGGTCGAAACGAAGTAGCTCGCATTCGGATAAATCGGGTTGTCATTCGCGTCGAGGATGCCCCAGAGGTGGTCGGGATGGCCGTGGGTCAGGACGATTTTGGTCACGGCTGCCGGTGGAATGCCTGCAGCGTTGAGGTTCTCCGCAAGCTTTCCCGCCGTGGGCTGGTGGCGTGGGCCGGTGCCCGTGTCGACCAGGACCACATCGGACTGGCTACGGATCACCGCGACGGTGTTCACGAGCTGGAGCTTTTCGCCGGTTTGTCCGGCTGCGTTCAGGGCGGCTTCGCGCTCGGCGGGCGGAGAGTCCGGCATCACCAGGAAGCCCGCTGGAAGGAAGAAATGGCCGTCGCTTACGACCAGCGCCTCGAGGCTACCCGATTTGTGGACTGGTACCGTACGGACGGCTGCCCTTGTCGGTCGCAACGAAGATACGCACGCAGCCGCGGCCAGAGCCGCTGCAGCCGATTCACCCAGAAATTGGCGTCTAGCTATTCTGTGAACATGCCCTGCAGTCACGACGCTTCCCTCCTTGATGGGCCACCCTATCGATAGGCACAGCCCCGTTGGGCGCGAAGCTTAACTGGCGCATTTGGGTGCCAGATATCCGATTGCCGCGAGGGCTTATCCGGAAAGCGCGTAAAACGTGGAAATCGCCTACGGGAACCGCCAGTGATCACTATCCAGAAACTGCAAGAATGATCGGAACATTTCCGGCTCCGGTGCCCATGCCTCGGTATGCGTGATATGCTCGATCAATACGGAGGCGAGCATGCAGCTTGGCACAGCGCCGCTTCTGGAGCAGTTGCCCATCTTCCACAGCCGCAATGTGGAAGAGACCGGTGCATTCCTGCGCGCGAAAGGCTACCGCTTCGACATCGCAGGGCTGCAGGCCCGCCAGCTCGATGCGCGCCTCAATGGCGTTTACATGCCGGGCCTCTACATGGGTTACGTGCAATACGGCGGCGCATCGGTTGTCCTGTCTCCGAGCCCCGCCCGCACCGACACCTGGATCCACCTGCCGCTTCGCGGGCAGCTTGAAGCCACCATTGGCCGTGACAGCATCGTTTGCAATCCGAACCTTGCCACGATCATCTCGCCGATGCGCGAGAGTTGTCGGCTGGTATCGGAGGCCGATAGCAGCCGCATCCAACTCTCTCTGACCAAATCCAGCCTTACAGGTCAGCTTGCAGCCCTACTCGGCGAGCTACCAACCGCTCCCCTCGACTTTGCGCCCACCATCGACCTCGCCGCCGGGTACGGCCGCAGCCTGGCACGCTACGTGCTGATGGCCATAGCGGACCTCGAACAGGCGGGATCGGTGCTCTGGAGCCCGGCAACAATGAGCCAATTCGAGCAGTTCATTATTACCGCACTGCTGCTGTCGCACCCGCACAATTACAGCAACGCGCTGCGACGCCTCGAGAGGCCGATTGCGCCGCGTGACGTGAGGCGAGCGGTCGACTACATCGAAGCCCACCTCGATCAGGCAATCACAGTGGCCGACCTCGCTATGGCGACCGGGGTTGCGGGCCGAACACTCTTTATGCACTTCAGGAATTTCAAGGGCGTCTCCCCGATGCGCTACCTACGGAACGCCCGCTTGAGGCAAGCTCGCCAAGCCTTGCTGCGGGCCGATCCGGAAGCGAATGTCACCGAGATTGCCATGAGCACGGGATTCACCCACATGGGCCGGTTCTCGGTCACGTACTGCGCGTACTTTGGGGAAAGTCCTTCGGAGACGCTGAGAGGTCAGACGCAGCAGCGACGGAAGCAACCGTAGTTTGGGAAGCTCCAGCCAGCAACTACGTTTGCTGTGTTCAGTCGATCCACCAAATCGAGTAGCTTCGTGCTGAGGTCCCCTTGTGGCACATCGCGTCATTTCGTTGCGATGCGGAATTTGGTCGCTGCAAGGGCATGACGGACATTGGCCAAGCCCGCACCAATCGGGTTCGATTTACGAGTACGCGCCCCTTAATCAGGCCTGCATAGGCGCATTCATTTTTGAGGCTTGCGGTATCGGCTGAAACGCGCTCCCTGCTCGCATGGATAACAAGACCCGCGCGGAGGATATCGCGACGCAGCCGCTCAAGACGGGGCGCGTGGCGCTCAACGTGCTGGCGCTGTGCTTCACGCTGGCGCTGCTCGGCCGCGGCCTCGGCGAGAGCTTTACGGTTTTCCTCAAACCGATCTCGGAGAATTTCGGCTGGGACCGCGCGGAAGTGGTCTCGATCTATTCGCTGACATGGCTGGCGGGCGGCCTGACGGCGCCGGTGGTGGGGCGGCTGTTCGACCGCTACGGCCCCCGCACCGTCTATTTGCTGGGACTGCTGCTGCTCGGCGGGGCGCTTCTGGCGGCGTCACGCGCGCAGGCGCTGTGGCAATTCCAGTTGAGCGTCGGCGTCTCCGTCGGGATCGGCATCGCCTTCATCGGCAACGTGCCGAATTCGATTCTGCTCGGCCGCTGGTTTGGCCCGCGATTACCCACCGCGATGGCGGTGGTCTATTCCGCCGCCGGAGCGGGCGTGCTGCTGCTGTTGCCGGCGTCGCAGCTTCTGATCGATCACATCGGCTGGCGCGGCGCCTACCAGATGTTCGGCATCATTGCGCTGTGCCTGCTGGCCCCGTTGCTGCTGCTGCCATGGCGGCTGTTCTCCACGGGCTCGCCGCACATCGCGAAAAAGGCCGATCCCGATTTCGTCGACGGCGGCTGGACGCTCGGCAGCGCAATGCGCCACCACGCGTTCTGGGCGCTGTTTTCGACCTTCTTCTTTACGGCGGTGGGGATGTATGCGCTTGCGGCGCAGATCGTCGCCTATCTGATCGATGCCGGCTTCCCGCCCCTGCAGGCCGCGACCGCCTGGGGCTTTTCCGGCGTCGTGCTGCTGTTCGGCATGCTGGGCGTGACCCAGCTCGATGCAATGATCGGACGACGTCCATCGGTGCTGCTCAGCTACGCCATCTCGATCGTCGGGATCATCCTGCTCTGGCTGCTGCAGTTCTATCCGAACTTCTGGCTGCTCGGCGCCTTCGTCGTGACCTTCGGCAGCATGATCGGTTCGCGCGGCCCGCTGATCACGGCAACCGCAATGAAGATCTTTCGTGGCGAACGGGTCGGCACCATCTACGGCACGATCTCGATCGGCAGCGGCCTTGGCTCGGGGCTCGGCGCCTGGGCCGGCGGCCTGATCCACGACTGGACCCACAGCTACAACCCGGTGATCGCGTTCGCGCTGGTGGCCGTGGTGCTCGGAATGATTCCGTTCCTGGTCGTGCCGGCGCTGCGGCGGTAGCTACGTCCCGGCCTGCTTGCCAGGGCTCCTCTTTGTTGCTGCGATCGTTTCAAGCAGCCAGCTCTTGAATGAGAGCATCGCGGCTGTCGGTTGCCGGGAGTGCAGCGACGTAATCCAATAATCGCCGAGCGCGACTTCAATCTCAAAAGGACGTACCAGCCGCCGCTGGCGGATCTCGCCCTGAAACAATGCCGCCGGCAATAACGCAACGCCGAAACCGCGCGCCGCTACGCTGGCGATCGTGATGGATGAATCGAACACCATTCCCTTGAGGACCGGGCTCTGCAGTCCCGCCGCAGTAAACCATCGCGGCCATTCGTCCTGTCGGTAGGAACGCAGCAATACCTCGCGCTTGAGATCGGCCGGCCGGCTGAGCCTGCGAGCCAGCGAAGGCGCACAGCATGGGGTAAATGGCGCTGCCATCAAGTGGGTCGCCTCGGTGCCGTGCCAAAGGCCATCGCCAAACCTGATCGCGTAATCGAGGCCTTCACCCGCAATGTCGATACGATTGTTGTTGGTGAACAGGCGCAAATCGATTCGTGGATAGGCTTTCCTGAAAGCATCGAGCCGCGGCAACAGCCATCCCGAAGCGAAGGTACCGACTACACCGACCGCGATGACGTCCTGGTAGTGGCCGTCTTCAAAACGATTGAGCGTTTCGGTGAGCCGGCCGAAGACCTCGACAATGCTCGGCAGCAGCAACTGTCCTTCATCAGTGAGCGCAACGCCGCGGGGTAGCCGGCGAAACAACTGGACGCCAAGCCGGTTCTCCAGAACTTTCACATGCTGGCTAACGGCTGCCTGCGTAACCCGAAGCTCCAGGCCCGCACGGGTGAAACTGAGATGGCGCGCCGTCGCTTCAAAGGCCCGTAGCGCGTTGAGCGGAAGGTGCGAAAGCTTCATCCGGCGCCGCATTACTCGTCCCTAGTTTTTCTTATGCCTGCCCGCAGAACTCATCGTTTGTCAAGATAGCGACCGATCGGCACCTTCCTGCTCGCAGCAAGGAGGATTCACAGTGATCACGAGAAGACAGTTCCAGCTTGGATGCGGTGCAGCGCTGATAACGACTGCTTTGAGCGGCCGGCGAGCGATATGTGCATCGACCACAAATCAACGATTGATCGACGAGATCAAGCGTCTGGAGAGCGAGAGCGGCGGCCGGCTCGGTGTTTGTGTCCTGGAAACGGCAACGGACACTCGTCATGTCCACCGGGGTGACGAGCGCTTTCCGATGTGCAGCACCTTCAAGATGCTCGCAGCCGCCGCGATCCTGGCGCGGGTGGATGCCGGCAAGGAACTGTTGACGCGGCGCATAACCTTCGACGCATCCGCACTCGTCGTGTACTCACCCGTAACCGAGAAGCGCGTTGGCGGTGACGGCATGACGCTCGCTGAGATTTGCGAAGCGGCGGTGACGTTGAGCGACAACACGGCCGGCAATCTCCTGCTCGCCGGCATCGGCGGACCGCCGGGGCTGACGGCCTTCGCACGGAGTCTCGGCGACCAGGTCACACGGTTAGACCGGGATGAGCCCTCGCTCAACGAGGCTTTGCTCGACGATCCCCGCGATACCACGACACCGAATGCCATGGCTTCGAATTTGCAAGCCCTGATCCTTGGGACTAAAGCGCTGTCGGCAGCATCGCGCGAGCAACTGACGGCATGGTTGATCGCCAACAAGACCGGCGATACGAGACTGCGTGCAGGTCTTGCGAAAGATTGGCGCGTCGGCGACAAGACCGGCACTGGTGCCCGAGGCACAAACAATGACGTCGCTGTGATCTGGCCACCTGGCAAGGCGCCTATCGTGATCACCGCCTATCTGACCGGCGCCACCGTTCCTGCCGCGCAGCAAAACGCCATTTTGGCTTCGGTCGCGCGGGCGGTCTCGGCCATGGCATCTGGCTAGCTGTCGTTCCCCGGATGCTGCGCAGCGCGCCGCACTTTCGGCGTGGTGCGCTGCTGATCCGGGGTCCGGACGATGCTTTATCGCCTGGGCTGCACCGCGTCCGGAATACGGAGACTAATTATTCGGCGGCAGTTCGATCGGGCTGGTGTTGTTCTGCTTGCCGGTGTTGAACTCGAAGATCTTGCGCAGCACACCGGGCATCACTGCCGAAATCGGATTGACGCGCAGCACGGGCTGGCCAGGCGTGCCGACCACCTCGTAGGTCACGCCAATCAGGCCCTCATTACTGCCGCCACCGAGGAACAGTCCGAGCACCGGAATCTGGCCGAACATGTTGTTCAATCCATACATCGGAACGAAGGTGCCGCTCATGCGCACGGCATTACCGACATAGTCGATGCTGCCTTCAATGGTCGCGCCGATGATCGGACCCTTCACGACACCATCGCGGATCGCGAGCTGTCCGCTCTGCCGGGTGAACTCGGCGCGCAGTGCCGTAAAGGAAATGCCGTTCTGAACGCCGGCCGCTCCGCCCGCGGCGGCGCGCTCCAGTGCGGCCTCACCCTTGATGGAGAAGTCGCGGACGTTGATCAGACCGTCCTTGGCGCTGGGTTCGACCGTCGGCGGCTCCATCGCAAGCGCGAGCTGTCCGCCGACCATTTTCGAGTAGGTGTCGGTGAAGCGGAAGAACGCACCCGCATCGTTGGTCTGCAGGGTGATGATGTCGCGTCCCTGTCCCTGCCCGCGGCCGCGCAGATCGGCGGTCACCGGCGTGTCGCGCCCGACCTTGCCGGAGAGCGTGAAATTTTTGACGATGCCGTTGCGGCGGGAGAATTTGCTGTCGACGCTGCGCAACGCCTCGCCGTTGAAGCCTGCGACCGCGCCAAGCTTGACGTCGATATCGAGGTCGATGTTCCTCGACTTGCTCTTGGGGTCGGCCTCCTTGCCCGAGATCGCCGATTTGAGGAAGCCGCGGCCGTCGAACACGTCGCCGCGCATCGTGACCTTCACGACGCCGTCGGCGCCGCGCTCGGCCTTCAACGTCGTCTTGTCGCCGTCCGACGGCGCGTAGGTCGGGAAGTTCGCGTTCAACAGATCGCCGTTCTGGTCGACTTCCAGCGATCCCTTGATCGAAACGCCGCCGCCTTCGACCACGATGTCCTGGAACAGCGTCGACTGCTCCTTCTTCACGACATTGAACGTCGCCTTGCCCGACTTGCCGGGCACCTTGACCCAGCCCGGCAGGATGTTGTCGAGCCGCAGCGAGGTCAGATCGGCTTCGATGCCGACGCGGCTGTCGTTCTCGCCGATCTTGCCGACCACCTTGATCGGGATCGAGCCGCTCACGGCGGGTCCGAGATCGATCCCGAGGCGCGCGCGGCTGGCATCATCCAGCGTCGCCTGCAGCCTGATATCGGCGTCGCCCTCGCTCGGCTTGCGATAGTCCAGCGAAGCCGGCTGCCCGTTGATCTTGACGTCGCCCTTGACCTGGTAGCCCGCGTTGTTGGCGAGCACCTTGAGCGTATTGGATTCCAGCTTCTGGTTCATCACGAGCTTGTCGGCGGCAAACCCGGCTAGATCGGCAATCACGGTGTAGGTGGTGTCGGCCTTGGTCATTGAGCCCTTGACCGGCATACCGAGCGTGATGATGGCGGCAACGTTTCCCTTGCTGGCGTTCGGATCGATCAGCGTGCCGGAGAGATCGCTGATGCGGTCGGACGCCAGAATCTCGGCCGCTGCCGGCACCGACGCATCGACCCTGAACTTCACCCGCGAGGGCGACGGCTTCGGCGCCATGTCCGGCACCTCGAAGGTGAAGTCGGAAATGTTGATCTTGCGGCCGGCGGGCGTGTCGGCAATTCCCTGCCCGATCGTCACCGTCGCGGTTCGCCCGGTAACCCGCGCCTTCAAGTCGGCATCGCGGACCGCGGGCATGTCGTCGACCGGACGCGCGGTAACTCCGGAGGCGACGATGTTGACGGCCAGGCCATCGTCCGGAATCGGCGGTCCCTTGCGCGAGAGATTGCGCACCGGCGAATTGACGCCGACTTCAATGCGCTGGAGCGTGCCGCGCTCGATCCGCTCGATCACCCATTCGCGCACTTCGGGCACGATCAGGATCGGCCACATCCGCTTCAGGGCGGATGCCGACATCGGCGTTCCAGCGAAACCAAGCTGGAGCCGCGCCTCGTTCGCATAGTCGATGCTGCCGGTGCCGGCGATGCCGATCTCGCCGTTGCTGATATCAGCCTGGGTGAGCAGCACGCGCTTACGGTCGGTGTCGAACTTCAGCCCGATCGCGATCCGGTTGAAGATCAGCGGCGGTTCGTTGTCGGTGCCGGCCAGCAGGATGGTGCCGCCGCTAAGGCCCGCCTGCCATTCGGTGGTGGCGCCGTTCGGCGGCTCGAGATGGCCGAGCAGCGTAATCCGGTTCGAACCGGAGATGACCTTGAAGGGTGCGACCAGCACGCGCCGCCCGGCATCCCATTCGACGCTCATCTCCGCCGAATCGATCGGCATCGGATAGTCAGGCGTATCGCTGTCGATGAGGTTCCCGGCGCCGGCGGTGATCTTGCCGCGGAAGTAGGTCGGCAGACCGTCGCGGCCCAGTTCGCCCTTCAGCTCGCCGGAAAGCGGCAGCTCGGCGCTGTAGGTCAGGTCCTTGACCCGCATCGCCAGCAGGATGTTGGCGGCAGGCACCTTGTCGGCGCGAAGATCGACCGAGCGCACGCCGTTCTGCTGCGGTCCAACCACGACCTTGAGCGACCAGGGGCGCGCACCTTGCTCGCCAAGGCTCACCGCAACCCCGCCGCCGCTCGGACGGCGCATGCTGAGGCTGATATTCTCGAAATTCCATTTGTTGCCGCGCTGCTGATCGTCGACGATGAGATTGCCGTTCTTGAGGCCGATCTCGTTCAGGTTCTGGCCGTCGAGGCCGGTCAGGCTGAGGCTGTCGAGCCAGTCAAGGCCGGCCAGCAATCCGTTCTGCGTGGTATCGGGAGCCGTCGCAGCAGCACCCTGCGGCGGCGCAGGCGGCTGGCGGGGAAATGTCGGCGCCAAGCCGGCATCGCGCTTGGAGGCAACGCCGGTCGCCAGCGGCTTGGCGGTATCGCCGGCAGACACTGTCACCTGGCCGTCCGGCGTGATTCGCACCGAAAGTTCGGCATCGACCAGATTGAGGCTCTCGGCGCGCAGCCGCCCCATCAGCAGCGCCATCCCCGATAGTTTCACCTCGGCCTTCGGCGCAGTCGCGACGACGACCTGGTCACGGTCGCGGACCACGATGTCGCGGATGCGCACCGCGATTCGAATTCGTCCGGCCCGCTCGATCTGCGTACCGCCGACCTCGACCGTGTTGCCATGGCCGATATTGTCTTCGATCGCGGCCGCCAGCCACGGCGTCGCGACGTCGAGGTTGATCGGCCCGGCGCCGAGCCGCCACCACAGCCCGCCGAAACAACCGGTGAAGATCACCGCCAGCACGGCGATCACGATCGCCAGGCGCTTGACCCAGCGCTCGCCGGTCATCCATTGCCGCAACGCTGCAAATCTGTCGCCGAACCGGTGGAATCGGGAATTGGAGCGCGACAACAGTCGTCGCGCACGATAACCCGCCGCCTCGTCCTGCTCCCAGCCCGCCGCGTCCTCCCATTGCTGGGTCTCGGCACGCGGATTCGACCCCTTGGGCGAAGTATTCTTAGCCATTGCCTCTCGGTGCCGGCGCTGAGGTTGATCGCCGCCAAGGCCACGCTCTTCGATCGGTATCGAGCGCTCCTGTGCCGGCATCGCTGCCAATCCTCGATTAATACTGTTACTCGTGGTCGGGCCCAAGGATTGATTGGGCGGTCCCATCGACGAGCGGACGGGGGTAGCGTCGAATTCCTTGTAACCATACTCCGGGGTCATCAAACTTGCCCAGCAGCCGGAGCGAATCCGACGGTCAAAGGCGAGACCCGCAATACCCTAATGGTTGATCTGCGGAAAGCGACGAAAGGAAGGCGTATGTCCAAGAAAACGCGCAAGAAATCCTCCATGCCATCCCCCAAGACCCGCAAGGCTTCCGCCGCAAAACCGGCCGCGGCCAAGACTGCCAGCAAGACCACCCGCCGCAGCACGCCGGCATCGACCAAAAAACGTGTCGCCAAGGTAGCCAACAAGGCCGCCAAAACCGCTACCAAGAAACCGGCGAAGACGGCCAAGAGCGCTTCAGCCAAAGCGTCGCACAAGCCGACATCGAAACAGTTAATAAAATCCAATCTATCGGATACGCCCAAGCCGGCTGCCGGAACCGGACTGGTCGAAGGCGCCATGGCGCCCCCCTTCAGCCTTCCGCGCGACGGCGGCGGCAGTGTTTCGCTGGCAGATTATGCCGGCAGGAAACTGGTGCTGTTTTTCTATCCCCGCGCCGACACGCCCGGCTGCACCCGGGAGGCGATCGACTTCACGCGGCTCGATAGCGCGTTTGCCGATGCCGGCGCGGTGGTGCTCGGGATCTCGGCCGACACCGTAAAGGCCCAGGAATCCTTCCGGAACAAGCACCAGCTTTCGGTTCCTCTGATCTCGGACCAGCAACATGAGATGCTCGAAGCCTATGGCGCCTGGGGCGAAAAATCGATGTACGGCAGGACCTTCATGGGGATCATTCGAACGACGGTTCTGATCGGCGCCGACGGACGGATCGCCAAAATCTGGCGCAATGTGCGGGTCGACGGCCATGCCGACGAGGTGCTGGCTGCCGTTCGTGCCACATGATCGGCAGGTTCTGATCGGCAGGTTCCATTTCCCAAAAATTAACCATGAACGGGTCAAATCGGCACGCAAATTGAGCCGAACGGAGCTGATTTCCGACCGGCGCGGGAGTGCCGATGTCGTACCGTTCCGGTCATTATGCCGATCACCACCATCCCCACGATCATGGCCGGACGCCGCCCCGCCGTCCGGCACCTCACGCGGCACGGGCCACCGCAGCGGTCGATGGCAACGGATATGCCATCGTCCATGCCGGCAAGCAGGTCCGCTTCGGGCCTGTGGTGTTCTGGATCGTCGTCGGCACGATTGTGCTGCTTGGCATGTGGTCGGCGGCCACTGCCACCTATTTCGCGTTTCGCGACGACGTCCTGACCCGGCTGATCGCTCGCCAAGCCGAGATGCAATACGCCTATGAGGATCGCATCGCGGAGCTGCGCGCGAAGGTCGACCGCACCACCAGCCGCCAGTTGCTCGATCAGGAACAGTTCGACCAGAAGCTCGACCAGATCATGCGCCGCCAGACCGCGCTCGAATCGCGCGCCACCGCCCTTGGCGCGATGCCGGATATCGCGGCGACCGGTTCGATTCGGCCTCCGGCGCGCGGCGCGGCCGTGGAGACACCCGCTTCCGGCAGCCTAAAGCCCTCGCCGATCAGCGACACCGTGATCTTCGTCGCGCCGCCGGATCGCGAGGCTCGGCTGGAATCGCGCACGCCCGCGGTCGCCAAGCCGCAGCCAAATCAGTTCGCCAAGGTTCAGGGTGTCGACAATGTCCTTGTCCGCCTGCAGACCTCGCTGGACACCGTCGAGCGGCGGCAGATGGCGGCCTTGAGCTCCGTCGAGGACAGCATGGAATCGCGACTGCGCCGCATGCGTGGCGTGTTCACCGATCTCGGCCTCAATATGGCGCAGTTAGAGGCCGCAACGCCGCGCTCGGCGATTGGTGGACCGTTCGTGCCGGTGAAGCTGCCGGCGGATGCCGGTGCGTTCGAACGCCAGCTCAACCGGATCAACCTCACCCGCGCCCAGATGCAGCGCCTCAACGCGACGCTCGCGCTGGTGCCCTACCGCAAACCTGTCGTCGGCGAGGTCGAATTCACCTCGGGCTTTGGTGTTCGCAGCGATCCATTCCTCGGCCGGCCCGCGATGCATACGGGCCTCGATTTCCGCGCCGCCACCGGCGATCCGGTGCGCGTCACCGCGAACGGCAAGGTGGTGTCCTCGGGGTGGATGGGCGGTTACGGCCGCATGGTGGAGGTCGATCACGGCAACGGCCTGTCGACCCGCTACGGCCATCTGTCGGAGATTCACGTCAGGGTCGGCGACTTCGTCAAGATCGGCCAGGTCATCGGCGCCGTCGGCTCAACCGGCCGCTCCACCGGTCCGCATCTGCACTATGAAACACGGATCGACGGTGACGCCGTCGACCCGCAGAAATTCCTGCGCGCGGGCGTGCGGCTCAGCTCAGGCTAGCATCACGCCATCAGAACTGGCGTGCTCGCTTGTTGATCGCGAAATACGTCGGCGGTTTACCGGCATGTGAACGGAACCGCGCGCCCGCGTCGGTGAATTTTTTTCTGGCCCCGTGTCGGATTGCATGGAGGCCTGGCGTCCTTGTGACAGAGACTGAGCGAACCCAAGCAAATCCTGCGATATACTCCGCTCAGTAATGGAGAAAGTACCGTCATGTCCCAAGGCAATACCGTTCGTTTGCATCGCGTCTTCGCCACCAAGCCGGAGAAGGTTTTTCGCGCCTTCCTCGATGCGGAAGCGATGGCCAAGTGGCTGCCGCCCTACGGCTTCACCTGCAAGGTCCACCAATTCGAGGCGAAGGTTGGCGGCACATTCCGGATGTCGTTCACGAATTTCACCACGAACACCGGGCATTCGTTCGGCGGAGAATATCTGGAGATCGTGCCCAACGAGCGGATCCGCTACACCGATCGTTTCGACGACCCCAATTTGCCCGGCGTCATCGAGGTCACAGTGACCCTGAAAGCGGTTTCGGTCGGAACCGAGATCAACATCGAACAGGCAAACTTGCCGACGGTGATCCCGGTCGAAGCCTGCTATCTCGGCTGGCAACAATCGCTTGCCCAGCTCGCGTTGCTCGTGGAGCCGGATATTCAGGAATAGTGAAGATCGAGGAGAGGCACCACGCTGTGGTGCCTCTCCTCTGGTACCCAACCTCGCCGGCATGATGTCGCCGAATACTTCCCATACCTCGCCGTTGTCTCGCAAGCCGTTTCAGCGCTTGCAAGCATACGAAACGGCATTGTTGCCCGGCGCCAATTGTGATTGATGCGGGCTGCAGGCATGACCTTGCGCGATGGCGAGGCCCAGAGGTTGGACTAAGGCTTGAAACCGAACACACGAATTGGTCCGCGACACCCAAAACTCGCGGCGGGTGGATTTCGCTTTGCGCGCTGGCTCGCTGCAAAGACCATGGGTGCTGCCGGTTTCCATCAGCTCGGCTCTGAATTCGCCAAGGCGCGGATCGCGCATGTGCGCGACAAGCTCGCGCGAGGCGAAACGGTGTATCTCGCAGGTCTCGGCGCGCCCGGCACGCATAATTCGGGTCTGGCGCTGGTCGAGGTGACGCAGGCGGATGGGCCACGGCTGATCGTCAACAACGAGGAAGAACGCTTTTCCGGCAACAAGCACACCACCGAATACCCGAAGCTGTCGATCGACGCGGCGGTGGCGACGCTGCGCGGCATGGGCCGCGATATCGGCGACATCGATGCCTGGCTCACGAGCTGGGATTACCCGACGCTCGCCGGCACGCTGGCGCGCTCGGTACTCGAGGAATTGCCGCAGAGCATAAAGCTCGTGCGCACCACCGAGGCCACAGGGTTTGACGGCCGCCGCCTCGACCAGATGACGCGGACGCCAAAAATCCTCGCCCGCCAGCTCGGGCTTGCCGAGCGCGTGCCGTTGATCTGCCTGCCGCATCACGACAACCATGCATGGTTTTCCTACGCTGCCTCGCCGTTCGCCGACGACGGCGCGCCGACCGCGATTGCGGTGCTCGACGGCACCGGCGATCAGGGCTCGATCTCGCTCTATGTGGTTGAGAGCGGCGCGATGCGTCGGCTCTACTGCAACGACAGCATGTTCGATTCACTCGGCGCATTCTATAGCGTGATCTCGTCGACACAGGGCGGCTGGACATGGCTGTCCAGCGAGGGCCGCTACATGGGCGCTGCCGCCTGGGGCGATATGGACCGCGCCAGCAATCCCTATTACGCGCGGCTGCGCGGCGTTCTGCATTTTGGGGCGAACGGCGATATCAGGCTCAATCGCGCGCTGGCCAACTGGTATTGCGACCCCTTCGACCATCCCTACAAGGAAGCACTCACAAAAATTCTCGGCGAACCGCTTAAGCGAGAGCAGCTCTGGAATCCGGATGCGGTGCTGCGTGTCGAGGACATCCACCACCGTCCCGACACCAAGGACCGTCTCGACAAGGCGGCCGCGACGCAACTGGTGTTCGAGGACGCCATGATTCATGTCGTCGATCATGTGTTGCGTACGACCGGCGCCAACCGGCTGGTGCTGACCGGCGGCGTCGCGCTGAACGCGGTCGGCAATATGCGGCTGCTCGAACATTTCGACGAAACGTGGTTCACGAGCGCGCAGCGGCGCAATACGCGGCTGCATCTGTGGGTGCCGCCGGTGCCCGGCGACCCCGGCGTCACCATCGGCGCAGCCTGGCTGTTCGCGCATCTGGCGGGCGCTCCGCGCGGCGCGCCGATGACGCATGCTTTCTATTGCGGCACGTCCCCCTCGCAAGGCGATATCGTCCATGCGGTTGCGGCCGATGACATCGCCTCGCAAAGGATCGGCGATATCTCGACGCCCGAAGGCCTTGAAGCGGTCGCCGATCTGATGGCGTTCATGGTGGCACGAAACGGCGTGATTGCGCTATATCAGGGCGCGGCCGAGACCGGTCCCCGTGCGCTCGGCCATCGCTCGATCCTCGCCAACCCTTGCGACCCGGCGGTGCGCGAACTGCTCAATGCGCGCGTCAAATACCGCGAGGCCATTCGGCCGCTGGCGCCGATGGCAACGCTGGAAGCTGCGAAAGAACACTTCGAACTGCTGCCCGGCGCATCGGATGCCGACTACAACGCCTATAATTACATGGTGCTGACCGCGCATTCGAAGCCGCATGCGCGCGAAAAAATTCCGGCGGTCATCCACGCCGACGGCACCGGCCGCATCCAGATCGTGCGCGCCGACGACGATCCCCTCACCTATGCCTACTTGAAGGCGCTCGGCCGCCACATCGGCGTCGAGCTGTCCGTCAACACCTCCTTCAACGTCGCAGGACCGATCGCGCAGACGCCACAGCAGGCGATCGATACGCTGCGCCGTTCCAAGGGACTCGATGTCGTCATCATGGCCGCCGGCGACGGCACCGCCACCGCAGCCTGGCACGGCGGCGAGCGCGACAGCGGAAGATTCAGAAACTGGCTTGCCGACTGGAAGAAGGCATCAGCTTCCAGTCGGCCCATGCGATAATTCGCTTCTTCCCTGAGATCGGGTGATCCGCCGGCTCAGAGATCGACGCGTTCGCTCGCGACCGCCTTGCGTTCCGCCATGTTGAACCGGCCGCTATAGATCGGGCGCTCACCGGTCGTCGGACCAGGATACTGGACGATGAATATCTCCCCGCCCGTTTCGGTGCGGAATTCACCCTCAAAGTGTGGGTCAGGATGGAACAGCACCGTTCCCGGACCATGCAGCGTTCCGTCGATTGAAAACTCGCCTTTCAGGATATGCCAGACCTGCGCGAAGCCATGATAGTGCTCGGGATGATGGGCGCCGGGCTCAAGCCGCAGAATTCCCGCGTTCGGTTCGGTCGGGCGTTCCGGTCGCGGATGAAAAAGCATTTTGCCGGTCTCGCCCGGCCACCGGATCGTCTCCCATTCGACTTCGTCGAAATGGCGCGTCTCGTAGGGCTTGTGGTCCTTTCGCGAGGCTTCGCGCGCGGTCGTCAATTCCGCATTTGCGGCCGCCGTATCGGGAATCTCCTTGCTCCTGACAGCACTCATTTTGCTCTCCCTTTTGCCGTGCTTTCTCGTTCGCTTTTCCTGCCCGCAATATCGCTCCACCACTCAACCGCGATGGCCGACTGATTTTCGATTGATGTCACCATGAGCAGCCGCGCACTGCCGGACCCCCGCGCCCACGCCATATGCGGCACGTCCGAGCGCAAATGAATCGAATCGCCGCGTTCCAGCGCGATGGTTTCGTCGCCCACCTGGAATTCGACACTGCCTTCGAGGACAAAGCACATTTCTTCGCCGGGGTGCGCGACCAGCGTCGGCTTGCGCGGCTTTGCTGACAATTCGAGCAGGAAAGTTTCCAGCCGCTGCTCGCCCACGCCCGAAGCGAGCTTGCGCCAGGCATAATTTACGTCAGCGCTCTTCGATGGACCGGCATCGATTGACCGCACCACGCGATACGCGCGCGTCCGGTCCTCTCCTTCGACGTCGGCAAACAATTCGGCCGGCGGCACCTGCAGGACGCCGGCAATTTCCAAGAGATTACCGATCGAACACGCGATGAGTCCGCGCTCGATCCGCGAAAGAAATGTCACTGATAGGCCGACCATTCCGGCGAGTTCATCGAGCGTCAAACCGCGCGCCGAACGGGCCCTGCGAATGACGGCGCCAATCGCGGCAAGGCGCGCCGCCTCGCGGACGCGCCGGCCAACTTCTGCCGAAACCACGCTGCTCTCCCGTTTTGCTTATATGGCAAATCATATTGCTATATAGGCAAATGTCAAGTTGGCTCGCATCGCCTGCGCGAGCCCAACTTAACGTTCGAGAAACTTCAGCACGCGGCCGTCGATCAACAGCAGCGCGCTGCCGATCACCAGTGCGCCCACGATTTCACGCGGCGAAATCTGCTCGCCGAGCACGAACGAGCCGAGCAGGATGGCCGTAACAGGCACCAGCAGCGTCACCAGCATGACATTGGTGGCGCCGGAGCGCCGCAGGATCTGAAAGAACACGATGTAGGCGAGCGCGGTCGACAAGCCAGCGAGGCCAATGACGGCGAACCATGTCACCGTATCAGGCATTGGCAATTGCCACGGCCGCTCGAAAATGCCGGCGACGACGATCATCATCAGGCTCGATGCCATTAACTGAAACGTGGCGGTGGCAAGCGGCGGCGAATCTGACAACGCGCGCCGCGCTATCAGCGCGGAGATGCCGTAGCTCAGCGCCGCCGCGAGACACAAGAGGACGCCGAGCCCCTGCCCGCTGGCAAAGCCTAATCCGCTGCCGCGAAGGATCACGACGCCGACAAGGCCTGTGATCATACCGGCCACACGCCTGATGATGAGCTTCTCCTCGCCCGCCGCCGCCATCACCGCCACCGTGAACAGCGGCGTGGTGGCATTGAGGATCGAAGCCAGCCCGCTCGGGATGTACATCTGTCCGGTGACGATCAGCGAGAACGGCAGCACATTGTTGAACAAGGCGACGAGGAAGAACGGCCGCCAGCCGATCCACCCCTTCGGAAACGGCAGTCGCTGCACGCAAATCACCGGCAGCAGGATCATGGCGGCCAGCAGCACGCGCAACAGCACGAGCGTGAACGGCGGCAGTTCGCGTAGCACTACGCCGTTGAAGAAGAACGATCCGCCCCACAGGATCGAGAGCAGGCCGAGCAGCGACCAGTCGCGGGCATCGATCCGGTTGTCGTTGGCGGTCATGGCGGTTCAAATCGAGAAGACAGGCGGGTCTATTAAGTCGCGCTGGACTTTGCCACCCGATTCCCGAATCCGATTGTGCAGCGGCTATTTCGGCCGCGAGACGATCTCGATCATCTTGCCTTCGTCGTCGTCGGGCATCTGAGCCTTCGCTCTTGCATAGGCCTCGACCGCGGCACGCCCGATCAGCGGCGCGTCGGCCAGTAGGCTCTCGGCCAACTTCACGGCGTAGGCCGCATCTTTGTGACGCAGCGAAGCCGTGAACGTCGCCCCAGCGAAGTTGCGCGCGACCATACGCTCGGAATGACGCAAGACCTGCGGACTTGCCGTGACTCCGCTCTGGATCGCTTCCAGCACCAAGTTCATGTCGAGCCCAGCCTGCTCGGCAATCGCAAGACCTTCGGCGAGCCCCGCGATTTGAATCGCACCCATCAGATTGTTGATGAGCTTGTACACGGTACCAGTACCGACAGCGCCGAAATGACGGATGGTACCGAGAGGCTCAAGAAAAGGTCTGGCCTTTTCCAGATCGGCCGGGTCAGCACCTACCAAGAGCGTCAGTTTCCCGCTGGCCGCGGCGTCGGGTAGTCCGGTCACTGGACAATCGATATATGAAATCCGACGCCAACCAAGCTGACGTCCGAGATCGCGAGCATGATGGTATGAAACGGTAGAACACTCGATAGCGAGGCGATCGGGCTTCCAGCTCGCGAGAACGCCCTGTTCGCCCAACCATACTTCGCGCGACGCCTCATCGTCCGCGACCATAGTGACGACGGCGTCGACGTCCTCCGCAGCCCTCATCGGCGAATTGCCCCATAGAGCACCACGCGCGATGAGGTCGTCTGCTTTTTTCTTGCTCCGATTCCAGACTTTCACCGTAAAGCCTGCATCGAGATAGCGGCCGGCCATACCATGGCCCATGCGGCCGAGCCCGATGAAGGCCACTTTGGTCATGCGCTAGTCCACGTCCTCGACCTCACCGGGCGCGGTGCCGAAGGCGCGCTGCGCCAGCGTCGCCGCCATGAACTCGTCGAGGTCGCCGTCGAGCACGCCTGACGTATCCGAGGTCTGTACGCCGGTGCGCAGGTCCTTCACCATCTGGTAGGGCTGCAGGACGTAGGAGCGGATCTGGTGGCCCCAGCCGATATCGGTCTTAGCGGCTTGATCGGCGGCGGCTTGCTCCTCGCGCCTCTTCAGCTCGATCTCGTAGAGCCGCGCGCGCAGCATGTCCCAGGCCTGAGCGCGGTTCTTGTGCTGTGAACGGCCAGCCTGGCAGACCACCGCGACGCCGGTCGGAATATGCGTCAGGCGCACCGCGGATTCGGTCTTGTTGACGTGCTGGCCGCCGGCGCCGCCCGAGCGCATGGTGTCGGTGCGCACGTCGGATTCCTTGATGTCGATCTTGATGCTGTCGTCGACGACTGGAAAGATCGCTACAGAAGAAAACGAGGTGTGCCGGCGCGCGTTGGAATCGAACGGCGAGATCCGCACCAGGCGGTGCACGCCCGCTTCGGTCTTCAGCCAGCCATAGGCATTGTGCCCGCTGATCTGGATGGTCGCGGATTTGAGGCCGGCCTCTTCGCCTAGCGTTTCTTCCAGGTATTCGATCTTGAAGCCGTGGTTTTCGGCCCAGCGCGTATACATGCGCAAGAGCATCGCGGCCCAGTCCTGGCTTTCGGTGCCGCCGGCGCCGGCATGCACTTCGAGATAGGAATCGAACTTGTCGGCCTCGCCGGACAGCAGCGCTTCCAGCTCGCGGCGGGCGACCTCCTTCTTCAGGGCTTTTAGCGCATTCTCGGCCTCGACGACTACGCCTTCATCGTTCTCGGCCTCGCCGAGCGCGATCATCTCGACATTGTCGTCGAGCTCGCGTTCGACCTTGCCGATGCCCTCGAGCGCATCCACCAGCGAGGTGCGCTCCTGCATTAGCTTCTGGGCTTTCTGGGGATCGTTCCAGAGGTTGGGATCTTCGGCGAGCTTGTTCAGCTCGGCCAGCCGTGCCGTCGATTTCTCGACGTCAAAGATGCCTCCTCAGCAGCCCGACTGACTGCTTGATCTCTTCAACAAGGCGTTCGACTTCGGCGCGCATGGTCTCTTCTGTCTGCGGATGGAACCGCTACTGGATGGATGTTCAACGGCCGGATGTAGCGGCGTATGCCGCAAAGCGCAATCGGCTAGTAAAACCTCCCAGTACCCGGCCGCATGATATTGCCGGCGTCAGGAGGCAGATTCCCCTGAATGCTGCCGGCTTCCGGCGGGTACCCCTGCGGCACCCGTCCTTCTCCATCCGCGACACCGACGGGGGCCGGCATGTAGTTCTCCGGCGGCGCGGTGCCCGGCTTGAAGGCTTCCAGAACGGTACGGCCGGTGTCGCCGGGTGTGGGGCGCATGCCGCTCTTCGAATCGATGCGAACCAGCCTGATCCCGGGAGGAACCTTGAACGGGGTCGGCGGCTTGTCGGCCAGCGCCAGCTTCATGAAATCCTTGGCGATTGGCGCGGCGATGCGGCCGCCCTGCGCGGCCCTGCCCAGCGTGCGCGGCTTGTCATAGCCAAGATAGAGACCGACGACGAGATCGGGCGAAAAGCCGACGAACCAGACGTCTTTTGCGTCGCTGGTGGTGCCGGTCTTGCCGGCGATTGGCTTACCGACCTCGCGCATGATCGTCGCCGTGCCACCCTGCACCACTCCCTCCAACATCGAGGTGATCTGGTAGGCGGTCAGCGAATCGAGCACCTGCTCCCGGCGATCGACGAGTTGGGGCTCGGGCTGGTTCTTCCAACCGCCGGGCGCGTCGCAACCGCGGCACTCGCGCTGGTCATGCCTGAAGATCGTGCGTCCGTAGCGATCCTGGATACGGTCGATCAGGGTCGGCTTCACCCGCCGGCCGCCATTGGCGAACATCGAATAGGCCGTCACCATCCGCATCACCGTGGTCTCGCCGGCGCCGAGCGAATAGGAAAGATAGTTCGGCAATTCCTCATAAACGCCGAAGCGTTTGGCATATTCGCCGATCAGGGGCATGCCGACATCCTGCGCCAGCCGCACCGTGACGGTGTTGAGCGATTGTTTCAGGGCATCGCGCAGCGTGATGGGACCCTTATAGCTGCCCACCGAAAAATTGTCCGGCCGCCAGACGCCGTTGCCCTGCCCCTGATCGATCTCGATGGGACCGTCGATCATGATCGTTGCCGGCGTGTAGCCATTGTCAATCGCGGCCGAATAGACCAGCGGCTTGAACGTCGAGCCCGGCTGCCGATAGGCCTGGGTCGCGCGATTGAACTGGCTCTGGTCGAACGAGAAGCCACCGACCATCGCGACCACGCGGCCGGTCCACGGATCCATGGCGACCAACGCGCCGGACACTTCCGGCAACTGGCGCAGCCGGTATTGGCCCTCGACCGGCTTGCCCTCCTTGTCGAACAGCGGGTCGGCGTAGATCACATCACCTGGCGACAGAATCTGCGAGACCGAAGCCGTCGCCGGTTTGCCGCGCGCCGCAGCGACCGGCTTCGCCCATCGGACACCATCCAGCGTGATCAGGCCGGTTTGCCGTTCCTTGGAGATGGCGCCCCCCAGTTCGCGGCCGGGCTGGAAACCGATCCGCGCCGACTGATCGGACGTCTCCAGCACCACGGCCATCCGCCAGGGCGAGATGTCGCTCAGCGATTTGATCTCCGCGAGCTTCACGCCCCAGTCGCCGGAAATGTCCAGCTTGCTCATGGCGCCGCGCCAGCCTTGCGCCTCGTCGAACTTCACGAGACCGGCGGCCATCGCTTTGCGCGCCATTACCTGTAGCTTCGGATCGAGCGTGGCGCGGACCGACAGGCCGCCTTCATAGAGCTTCTTTTCGCCGTAGCGTTCGAAGATGTCGCGCCGGACTTCCTCGGCAAAATATTCGCCGGCAAAAGTATGCGCGGCATTGGACCGGCTGGCCACGACCAGCGGCTCCTTGCGGGCCTTGTCGGCATCGGCCTGCTTGATCCAGCCGTTTTCCAAGAGGCGATCGATCACATAGTTACGCCGCTCGATCGACCGGTCGCGGCTGCGCACCGGATGCAACGTGCCCGGTGCCTTCGGAAGCGCAGCAAGATACGCCGCTTCCGCAACCGTCAGCTCGTTCACCGATTTGTCGAAATAGACCAGCGACGCCGCCGCGATGCCGTAGGCGCCGAGGCCGAGATAGATTTCGTTGAGATAGAGCTCGAGGATGCGATCCTTCGAATACGCCCGCTCGATGCGCATCGCCAGCAAGGCTTCCTTGATCTTGCGGGTGAAGGAGACCTCGTTGGTCAGAAGAAAGTTCTTCGCGACCTGCTGGGTGATCGTTGACGCGCCCTGCGGACGCTTGTTGGAGCCGAAATTCTGCACGTACGCCACGGCCGCGCGCGCCATGCCGGTGAAGTCGATGCCGCCGTGCTCGTAGAAGTTCTTGTCCTCTGCCGCGAGGAAGGCGTTGGTGACGAGTTTTGGCACCGCCTGAATCGGCAGATAGAGCCGGCGCTCCTTGGAATATTCGCCGAGCAGCGCGCCGTCCGACGCATGGATGCGCGTCATCACCGGTGGCTCGTAATCCTGAAGCTGCGAATAGTCGGGCAAGTCCCTGGAGAAATGCCAGATTGCGCCTGCAACGCCTGCGACACCGACCAGAAACACCACGGTGCCGGCAGTAAACAGAAAACCTACAAACCGCACCAGCAAGCGCATTACCGAAATTCCATTCCAACCCTTGCGCCGCAACGTCCGGCGTTTGCCCTCGGGCGAAGGCTTTGCGCTATCCTCGGACGCCTATCTTTTCACTCTGCCGCGCTACCAACCGTCGGACCCACCGGGTCCAGACGTGTGTATCACGCAGTGTCCAAGGATACATCTTGAGATTGCAGACGATTCGTGCGGGGTCAATAAAGCCCGCCGGTGCCGGGCCGCATGATGTTGCCCGCATCAGGCGGATAGCCTTGCGAGTATCCCTGCGGCACCCGGCCATCCATGTCGGCAACACCGATAACCGAGTAATTGTCCGGCGGCGCGGTGCCCGGCTTGAACGCTTCGAGGATGGTGCGGCCGCCCTCGCCCGGACCGACGCGCATGCCGCTCTTGGCATCGACGCGAACCAGCTTGATGCCCGCGGGCACCTTGAACGGGACCGCCGGCTTGTCGGCAAGCGCGAGCTTGAGGAAATCCTTGGCGATCGGCGCGGCGAGATGACCGCCGGTCATGCCGCGGCCGAGATTGCGCGGCTTGTCGAAGCCGACATAGATGCCGACCACGAGGTCCGGCGAAAAGCCGATGAACCACGCGTCTTTTTCATCGTTGGTGGTGCCGGTCTTGCCGGCAATGGGCTTGCCGACTTCCTTGACCACCGTCGCGGTGCCGGCCTGCACCACATATTCCATCATCGAGGTGATCTGGTAGGCCGTCATCGGGTCCAGCACCTGCTCGCGGCGGTCGACCAGTTGCGGCTCGGCCTGGTTCTTCCAGCCGCTCGGCGCGTCGCAGCCGCGGCATTCGCGGGCGTCGTGCTTGAAGATGGTGCGGCCGTAGCGGTCCTGGATACGGTCGATCAGTGTCGGCTTCACGCGGCGGCCGCCATTGGCGAACATGGAATAGGCCGTGACCATGCGCATGACCGTGGTTTCACCCGCGCCGAGCGCATAGGACAGGTAGTTCGGCAATTCGTCATAGACGCCGAAACGCCGCGAATATTCGCCGATCAGGGGCATGCCGATGTCCTGCGCGAGCCGCACCGTCACCGTATTCAGCGATTGCCGGAGCGCGTTGCGCAGCGTGGTCGGCCCGCCGTATTTGCCGGACGAATAGTTCTCCGGGCGCCACACGCCGGCGCCCTGTCCCTGGTCGATTTCAATGGGCGCGTCGACCACGACGGTCGACGGCGTATAGCCGTTGTCCATTGCCGCCGAATAGACCAGCGGTTTGAACGACGAACCCGGCTGTCGATAGGCTTGCGTCGCGCGGTTGAACTGGCTCTGGTCGAACGAGAAGCCGCCCACCATCGCCAGCACGCGGCCGGTCCACGGATCCATGGCGACCAACGCGCCGGACACTTCCGGCAACTGGCGCAGCCGGTATTGGCCCTCGACCGGCTTGCCCTCCTTGTCGAACAGCGGGTCGGCATAGATCACGTCGCCCGCCGACAACACCTGCGCCACGGAGCTCGGCGTCCTGCCCTTGGCGGGTCCGGATGCAGCCTTGGCCCAGCGCACGCCGTCGAGCGTGATGATGCCGGTCTGCCGCTGCTTGCTGACGGCGCCACCGAGTTCGCGGCCCGGTTGGAAACCGATCCGCGCCGACTGGTCGGATGTCTCCAGCACCACGGCCATACGCCAGGGCGAGATATCAGATAGCGATTTGACGTCGGCGAGTTTCACGCCCCAATCGCCGGAAATATCGAGTTTGGAGGGCGCGCCGCGCCAGCCGCTGGCTTCGTCATATCTGACGAGACCGGCGACCATGGTCTTGCGCGCCATCACCTGCATTTTCGGATCGAGCGTGGCGCGGACCGAGAGGCCGCCTTCGTACAACTTCTTTTCGCCGTAACGCTCGAAGATGTCGCGCCGGACTTCCTCGGCGAAATATTCGCCGGCGAAGATATGGGCGCCGTTGCCGCGGCTGGTGACGTTGAGCTGTTCCTTGCGGGACTTTTCGGCGTCGGCCTGTTTGATCCAGCCATTTTCCACGAGGCGATCAATCACGTAATTGCGCCGCTCCACCGCGCGATCGCGGTTACGCACCGGGTGCAGCGCCGCGGGCGCCTTCGGCAGCGCCGCCAGATAGGAGGCTTCCGCGACGGTGAGCTCGTTCACCGATTTGTCGAAATAGACCAGCGACGCCGCCGCGATGCCGTAGGCGCCGAGACCGAGATAGATTTCATTGAGATAGAGCTCGAGGATGCGGTCCTTCGAATACGCCCGCTCGATGCGCATCGCCAGCAAGGCTTCCTTGATCTTGCGGGTGAAGGAGACCTCGTTGGTCAAGAGGAAGTTTTTTGCGACCTGCTGGGTGATCGTCGACGCGCCCTGCGGACGCTTGTTGGAGCCGAAATTCTGCGCGTAGAGCACGGCCGCGCGCGCCATGCCGGTGAAGTCGATGCCGCCATGCTCGTAAAAATTCTTGTCTTCGGCCGCGAGGAACGCGTTGATGACGAGTTTTGGCACCGCCTGAATCGGCAGATAGAGCCGGCGTTCCTTGGAATATTCGCCGAGCAGCGCGCCGTCAGACGCGTGCACGCGCGTCATCACTGGCGGCTCGTAGTCCTGAAGCTGCGAATAGTCGGGCAGGTCCTTGGAGAAATGCCAGATCGCGCCTGCAACGCCTGCGACACCGACCAGGAACACCACGGTGCCGGCCGCAAACAGGAAACCCAAAAACCGGACCAGCAAGCGCATTATCGAAGTTCCGTTCCAACCCTGTGCGCCGTCATCCGCGGCGCCTATCCAGATACGGCAATCCCGCCGGACGGGTTGCCGCTACGCGGTCGAACAATAAAAGGTCCGGCGGGCAATATTGACCGATTCCAAAGACCAGCAGTCTGTTTTCTATACCGTTGCCGCTGTGGCCAAACTAGGGCTTGGTCCATCGGACGGCCCCCTTTTCAATCCACCCTTACGCCACGCGTATCGGGCTTTTCACTTGGCCGGTCCGGCAGTTGCCAGCCGTTTGGCCAGAAACGCATCAATTGCCTGCGCCATCGCGCCGACCGTCTTGTTCCGCCAGTTTTCCGATACCAGAAGCTCGAGGTCGCCCTTGTTCGAGACGTAACCGAGTTCGACCAGCACCGAAGGGACGTCCGGGGCCTTCAGAACCCGGAAACCGGCAGATTTCAACGGGTGCTTGTGCATCCGCACGGTATTCTTCATTTCACTCATCAGGGTCCGTGCAAACCGGTTTGAAAAGGTTTTGGTCTCCCGCTGCACCAGGTCGATCAGGATGTCGGCGACTTCGGTCGGCTCGTCGACGAGGCTTACTCCGCCAATCGCGTCCGACTTATTTTCGGTATCGGCCAGCCGCTCGGCCTCGGAGTCGGAGGCCTTATCGGAAAGCGTGTAGATGGTGGCGCCATGGGCGTCGCCCTCGCCGCGCGGCAAAGCGTCGGCATGGATCGAGACGAACAGTGCCGCCGCCTCGTTGCGTGCGACCTTCACGCGGTCGCCAAGCGGTATGAAAGTGTCATCCGTCCGGGTCATGACGACGCGATACTTGCCCGATTTCTCGATCCGGTCGCGCAGCGCCAGGCCGAAGGTCAGCACCAGGTTCTTTTCCATGATATCGCCGCCGCCGGCCTGGGTACCGTTGTCGACACCGCCATGACCGGGATCGATCACGATCACCGGCCGCTTGTCGGGTGCTTGCGGCGGCTGGGCGACTGACGAATCCGGCTGGGCGGCGGCGTTGGCCTCAGCGATCGCGGGCCGCAGTTCGGGGCGGCTTTCCCGCGGCAGCGACTGGACAAAGGCGGTGCGGTCCACCTGTTCGAATTCGAGCACCAGCCGCGGCGGTTGGCCGTTGGCCGCTTCCAGTACATAGGATTTGGCGATCTTGGCCGGCCCCGTCAGGTCGAACACGATCCGTGATCCGCCCGGCATGACGAGACCATAACGGAACGCCTTGACCAGCCCCCGTCCCCCGACTCCGATCCCGGCGGGAAGATTGAAGCTGAGTTGGGGAAGATCGACGACCACGCGATAAGGGTCCGCCAGCGCGAAGGCGCGAAACTGCACCGGCTTGTCCAGATCGAGGATGAAACGGGTCTGCCTGGCATCGCCTGCCAGCCGGGCATCAGACGCGATCGGGAAATTCGATACCGTCGCCGGGCCGGGGACGGCAGCGACGGAAGCCGGCGGTTGAGAAGCTCCCCCCTGGGCCGCGCAGGAGCCAATCATCTGGGTACACAGCAATGCTGCGGTGCACAACAGCCCACATCCCAGCAAAACAAGGTGATTTGCGCGGCTCGCCAACGATTCGGTGCCTCCGGAGGAGCCTTCCCTTACCGCATTAGAACCGCAGGGTTAATCGAAGCTTAACGTTTAACCACCGAAAAAACAGCGACTGTTGCCGTGCAGCGACGTCGGAGGGCGGGTTCCCTTGCGCTTCCCTTGCACGGAGCCCCCGATCCACGTATGTACGAGGTGCTGACGGCTAATACTCCCGGTTGTGTCGCGTTCAGCCTCCCGGTGCAGCGCCGGAACCTCCGAAGCCCGGAGGAACCTGCGTCTTTCCCGATCCCTCCACAGCCAGCGCCGCGCGCGGCTGACACGGAGCGGCGGTTTCGAGCCCGAGCGGCGTCCGGTCCCAGGTACTTTTTCCAGGGGCGGTTTAAGACACGGCAAAACTGATTATCCGGACCCCTCATGGTCCGATATGCGATGGCCGGCGGGCGTTTAGGCGCCGAACCGGGCCTTCAGCGATAAATACGGCGGTATCCCTTTCCGCCAACATGTTCAGACGGGCCGACGCTTGATGCGCCAGACTGTGTTGCCGACCAAGATCCACGGAACGATCGCGCCGACGCGAGGCGAAAGCTTCGCGCGTCACATCGCTCCGGTGGGCCCCCGTTCGGCGCGGCGCCAAGAAGTGCGTTTTGGCCTTCCCCTCACCCCCGAATCAGGTGGACCGTCGCGTCACCGGGCCGCGCAATTTGCGCGCGCCATGCACCGCGCCCGCCCCCGTCAAGAGTTCCAAAATGCCCAACAAGATGTTGATCGACGCCACCCACCCGGAAGAGACCCGGGTCGTTGTGGTCCGCGGCAACCGCGTCGAAGAATTTGATTTCGAGACCGCCCAACGCAAGCAGCTCCGCGGCAATATTTATCTCGCCAAGGTCACGCGCGTAGAGCCGTCGCTGCAGGCGGCGTTCATCGAATATGGCGGCAACCGCCATGGCTTCCTGGCGTTCAGCGAAATTCATCCGGACTACTACCAGATCCCGGTCGCCGACCGTCAGGCGCTGATCGAGGCCGACGAGCGCGCCCATCGCGAGGCCGAGGAAGAGAGCGAGAACCGCCCCAGCCATCGGCGCCGCTCGCGCCACCGCAATGCGCGCCGCCGCGGCCATGGCGACCGCGTCCAGAGCGACGTGGTCGAGGGTAGCAGCGAGGATCCCTCGCAGGCCGCCCAGCCCTATGAGCGCCAGGAAGGTTTTCAAGATCAGGATTTTCAAGAACATCCGCACGAGCCTGACGCCATGCAGGCTGGTGATACGCCGGCGCATGACGCCGAACATCACGCCGAAGCGGCTCCTCACGATCGTGATGCGCACGACCATGAGGCGCATGCTGACGAGCGGACGCATGACGGCGATCGCCCCGCACATGATCACGACGAGCCCGAACAGGCGCGCGCCGCGAGCGAAGCGCCGGTCGCGGAGGTGCAATCCGATGCGCCTGCCCCTGCTCCGGTCGAAGCCGCCGAGGTGCAGGCCGAGGACGGCCATGACGACCGTCATGACGAGGAGCGCGCGCAGGAAAACGCCGCCCATGCCGACGACGTGCCGCACGTCGAGCACGTCGGCGATTATACTCCTCCTCCCGACGAACCCGCCGCGGCTCTGGAAGCCGACGACGGCCATGACGACGAGGACGATGGCGAGGACGCCGAAGAGGAAGTCGTCGAATCCGTCGGTGGCGACGACGTGCTGGAGGAAGTTCCGGAGCGCCCGTTCCGGCCACGCCGCCAGTACAAGATTCAGGAAGTCATCAAGCGCCGCCAGGTGATGCTGGTGCAGGTCGTCAAGGAAGAGCGCGGCAACAAGGGCGCGGCGTTGACGACCTACCTCTCGCTGGCCGGCCGCTATGCCGTCCTGATGCCCAACACTGCCCGCGGCGGCGGCATCAGCCGCAAGATCACCTCGGCCCAGGACCGTTCGCGGCTGAAGGAAGTGGTGCAGGACCTCGACGTGCCCGAGGGCATGGGGATCATCCTGCGCACCGCCGGTGCCTCGCGGACCAAGCCCGAGATCAAGCGCGACTTCGAATATCTGATCCGGATGTGGGAGACCGTGCGCGACATGACGCTGAAGTCGCAGGCCCCCACCCTCGTGTACGAGGAAGGCTCGCTGATCAAGCGCTCGCTGCGCGACCTCTACAACAAGGAAATCGACGAGATCCAGGTAGCCGGCGAATCCGGATACCAGGAAGCGCGCGACTTCATGAAGATGCTGATGCCCTCGAACGTGCGAGCGGTGAAGCAGTATCGCGATGGCCAGCCGCTGTTCTCGCGGATGGGGGTGGAGAGCCAGCTCGACGCGATGTTCTCGCCCACCGTGCAGCTACGCTCCGGCGGCTACATCGTCATCAACCAGACCGAGGCGCTGGTTTCGATCGACGTCAACTCCGGCCGCTCGACCCGCGAACATCACATCGAGGACACCGCGCTCAAAACCAATCTCGAGGCGGCCGAGGAAGTGGCGCGGCAGTTGCGTCTGCGCGATCTCGCCGGCCTGATCGTCATCGACTTCATCGACATGGACGAGAAGCGCAACAACCGCGCGGTCGAGCGCAAGCTCTCCGACTGCCTGCGGCAGGATCGCGCGCGCATCCAGGTCGGACGTATCTCGCACTTCGGCCTTCTGGAAATGTCGCGCCAGCGCATCCGTGCCAGCGTGCTGGAAAGCTCGACCGAGCCCTGCCCGCAATGCGGCGGCAGCGGCCATGTGCGCTCGGTCTCCTCGGTCGCGCTGCAATTGCTGCGCGGCATCGAGGAAATCCTGATGAAGGGCGCGACCCACAATCTGGTGGTGCGCACCCGCACCGACGTGGCGCTCTATGTGCTCAATCACAAGCGCGGCCACCTGCGCGATCTCGAAAACGCCTTCAAGGTTACGCTCGCCGTCGTCGCCGACGCCACCGTGAGCGGCCAGCAGTCATACGTCATCGACCGCGGCGAGCAGGTGCACACGCTGGAAGCCGCCAAGGCGTTGCTGGCAGCGCAGGCTGCCGCCTTCCCGCCGCAGGTCGAGGAAGCCTATGACGACGACGAGGCGTTCGACATCGAGACCGAATCCGAGATCGAAACCGAGGAGACCGAGGGGCTGACCGACGATGCCGCCGAGGCAGCGGTGGGCGAAGGCGAAGGCGACGGTCACCGCCGCAAGCGGCGCCGGCGCCGGCGCGGCCGTGGCGAGCCGCGTGAAAGTGGTGCCCCGCGCGAGGACGGTGACGCGATGCGCGTCGCAAGCGAGACCATCGAAGGCGCGATCGCCGAGGACGGCGAAGCCGACGAGGACGAAGGCGACGAACAGGCCGGCACGGTCCGTGGCGATCAACTTGCCAGTGGCGAGCGGCGCCCGCGCCGCCGCGGCCGTCGCGGCGGACGCCGCCGGCGCGGTACCGGACTGGAAGATGGTCTTGCCGGGTCGATCGCAGACGAACTCGAGCCGCCCCCAGCTCCGGAGGCGACCAGCGCGGTTGCCGATTTCGAGGGCGCCTCGTCCGAGCCCGCACCATCGCTGGTGCAGGCCGACACCCAGCCCGAACCGGTCTCGCCGCCGGCGGAGATGCAGCCTGCGGCCGATGCCCAGCCGGAGCCGGTTGCGAGTGAGCCGGCGCCAACCGCTGAGGAAACCAGGCAAGAGGCCGAGCGCGCCGCGGCGCGGCGGCGCTCGACCGTGCGCGAGAAAGTCAGCTTCTTGACCAGCGCTCCGGCTGAACCGGCGCCCGCCGCCAGCCAGAACGCGCCAGAGCCGATCGTGCACCCCGCGCCCGCTCCAGCCGAACCTGCGCCGGCCTCATCGGGCGAAGCCGCGCCACGCAAGGCAGGCTGGTGGTCACGGCGCTTCGGCAGCGGCGAGTAAGGAATCGAACCCAAAAAAGAAAAACCGCCCGGCGGAAACCGGGCGGTTTTTGCTGTCTGACGCGATGGCTTAACCGCGCGGATCGAAAATCCGCCGGATCGCAGGCACGAGAGCAGCGCCGAGCGCGTTCTTGATCAGCGATGCCGCGATGAATGGCACAATGCCGACCAGCCACGCCTTTTCGACGCCGAGCTTCATGCCGAACGCAAGCCAACCAAATCCGGCGGCAAGAATGAGAATGTGCCCGAACGCCATCGCCACGAATAGCCGGAGCACCGATCGGTCCCAGCCGCGCTCGCTCAGCCATCCCGTCACGAAGGCCGCCGCTACGAAGCCGACGAGATATCCGGCCGTCGGACCGACGAACGGCGCGAGGCCACCGACCGGGCCCGCGAATACCGGAAATCCGATCGCCCCCTCGGCCAGATAGGCCACGAGTGTAGCGCTGCCGAGCCGCCAGCCATAGGCTGCGCCGATCACCAGCACGACCAGTGTCTGCAGCGTCATCGGCACGTAGGGCAACGGCAGATTGACCTTCGCCGACAAGGTCAGCAGCGCCGTTCCCAGCGCGACCAGGATCACGCTACGCAACAGGCCCGACGATCCATCGGCGCGATGCGGCCACAGCAGCGCGGCGAGCGGGAAATGCGATGGCGCGACGGTTTCAGTCATGGTTCTGGCGGACACGGATGGCTCCTGGTTGGTTATAGTTGCGGATGAGGTGTGTGACAGGCCGGAGGTATTATCGCAGCCAACGCGCGATGCGCGTCACGGCTTCGCGCATCTCGTCGGCCGAGCGCGCATAAGAGAAGCGAATGAAGTTGCGGCCGTGGATCGGATCGAAGTCGACGCCCGGCGTCGCCGCCACCTGCGCCTTCTCCAGCATGCGGCCGGCAAACTCAAAACTGTCGGACGTGAAATCCGAAACATCGGCGTAGAGATAGAACGCGCCATCGGCCGGCAGAAACTTGGTGAGACCGGCCTTCGGCAATCCCTCGATCAGGATGCGGCGGTTCTCCTGATAGCCGCGCTTGATCGCCTCCATCTCTTCGCGGCCTTCGAATGCCGCTTCGGCCGCGATCTGCGACAGCGTCGGTACCGAGATCGACAGGTTCTGCTGCAGCCGCTCGATCGGGCGCACCAGAGACTCCGGCACCACCATCCAGCCGACCCGCCAGCCGGTCATACAGAAATATTTCGAGAACGAATTGATCACGAGCGCATGCGGCGAAAGCTCCGCCGCCGTCACCGCCGGAAACGCATAGTCGAGCCCATGATAGATCTCGTCGGAAATGAAGCGGATGCCTGCGCCTTCTGCCGCGTTGATCAGGCCGGTCAGCGCTTCGCGCGACATCATCGTTCCCGTCGGATTGGCGGGGCTGCCGACCAGCACGCCCTTCAGCGGCGCCTTGCGATGCGCCGCCAGCAACGCCTCTCCCGTCAGCGCATGGCGTGTCGCGCTCGAGGTCTCGATCAGCACCGGCTCGCAACCGAGCGCGGTCAGAATATGCCGGTAGGGTGGATAACCCGGCACCGTGACCGCCACGCGATCCCCCGGCTCGAACATCGACAGGAACGCCAGAATGAATCCACCGGACGAGCCGGTCGTGATCACGATGCGGTCGGTATCGACCGCGCAGCCGTAAGTGTCGCGGTAATGCCTGGCAATCCGCGCACGCAGCGTGGGCATGCCGAGTGCGGAGGTGTAGTCGATCCGCGCCTCATCGAGCGCCGCGTGCGCGGCCGCGATCGCGGTTCTGGGCGCGGGCGCCGCCGGTTGCCCCACTTCCATGTGAATGACATGACCGCCGGCCGCCTCGATGCGCGCTGCAGCCGCCATCACGTCCATCACCATGAAGGGCGGAACGTCGCTCCGCGCCGACGGGGTCAACAGCGCTGTCGCGCGGTCTCTAAGTGTCGATTCCAGCATCGATCTCTGCTATTGCACGGGCGCCATCCGAATTCGGGTTCCCGAGCCGGTAAGCGCCCCAGACTGGCCGCATTCGATGGCTTGTTATAGCGTTTTCAAGCGAAGTGATACCGGCTCGGTGAAGAAACGCGTTGAAACAACAAACTGGGACCCGTTTCTGATCTAATCGGAAACCGAACCGGCGTCCGGCAAATTCCGGATGCACTGACAATCGCCAAAAGACCGGAATCGCCAAAAGACCGCTCATGCTGCTCCGCATCGCCCTACGCAAGAAATCATTGAAGTTGACCACGTTGACGACTGCGGCCGCCCTTGCCGTCGCGCCGATGGCTGCGCTGGCGCAGGAGAACAGGGGCCCACCGGTGCTCCGCGACACCGAGACGGAACAATTGCTGCGCGAATATACGCGCCCGATCCTGCGCGCCGCCGGTCTGGAAAAGCAGAACATCCAGATGGTGATCATCAACCAGGGCGTCTTCAACGCCTTCGTTGCCGACGGCCGACGCATCTTCGTGAACTACGGCGCGATCATGCAATCGGAAACACCGAATCAGATCATCGGGGTGATGGCGCACGAAACCGGCCATCTTGCCGGCGGCCATCTCGCCAAGATGCGCGAGCAGATGGCGCATGCTCAGACGCAGATGATCATCGCCATGCTGCTTGGCGCCGGCGCGATGGTCGCGGGCGCGCAAGGCGGCAGCAGCAGCGGGTTGGCCAACGCCGGCGCGGCAATGTTTTCCGCGCCGGGAGAAATGATCCGCCGTAACCTGCTCTCCTATGTACGTCAGCAGGAGGAGAACGCCGACAAGGCCGGCGTGAAGTTTCTGACTGCTACAGGCCAGTCCGCCAAGGGCATGTACGAGACCTTCAGACGCTTCACCGACGAGAGCCTGTTCGCTGCGCGCGGCGCAGACCCTTATGTTCAGTCGCATCCGATGCCGGCGCAGCGCGTCGCCGCGCTGGAAGAACTGGCACGGTCGAGCCCTTATTGGGATAAAAAGGACGACCCTGCCCTGCAGCTACGCCACGACATGGTGCGCGCCAAGATCTCGGCCTTCATGGAGCGGCAGGACACCGTGTACCGGCGCTATCCGTTGTCCAACAACAGCCTGCCTGCGCGCTACGCCCATGCTATCGCGACTTATCGGCACGGCGACCTGCGCAGCGCGCTCGCGCAGATCGACGCCCTGATTCAGCAGCAGCCCAACAATCCCTATTTCCACGAGGTGCGCGGCCAGGCGCTGCTGGAGGGCGGCAAGCCGCAGGAGGCGATCGCGCCGCTTCGCAAGGCCGTAGCGCTCTCCAACCACGCGCCGCTCATCGAGATGATGCTTGGGCAGGCCCTCGTAGCAACCGGCAACAACGCCCACACCGACGAAGCGATTGCCATCCTGCGCGCGGCGGTAGCGCGCGAGAGCGAGGCGCCGATCGGCTATATGCAGCTTGCGATCGCCTATGGCCGAAAAGGAGATTACGCGCAGGCCGATCTGGCGTCGGCCCAGGCCGCCTACCTGCGCGGCGACAGCAAAACGGCGCGCGATCTCGCCTCACGGGCAAAAACACGCTTCGCGATCGGAACGCCGGGATGGGTCAAGGCTGACGACATCGTGAACACCAAGCCGCTGCCCGGCCAGAAGGGCAACTAGAATTAAGCCGCATTCGGCTATAATCGGACTTGGTCACCAAACTTGGCCATCAAGGACTTGGTATCAAGGACTTCGCTATCAAGGATTTGGCCAACCCGATCCAGGATATTCTCGAGAAGCCGGCCTTCAGCAGAATTGCCCGGGAACTCGCCGCATAAGGATGTACCGATGCCCTCGTTCCGTCTTCTCATCCCCGCACTGTTCGCTTTGGCGCTCTGCGGCGCGCCGCTGCCCGCCTCCGCGCAGAGTTTTACCGACACCCAGCGCGGCGACATCGAGGCCATCGTCCGCAATTACCTGATCGCGCATCCCGAGGTGCTCGAAGAGGCAATGACCGAACTCAGCAAGCGTCAGGCCGCAGCCGAAGCCGCCAAGCACGAAGCCGGCGTCGCCAAGAACGCGGACGCGATCTTCAACTCGCCGCGCAACGTCACGGTCGGCAACAAGGACGGCGACGTCACCTTCGTCGAGTTCTTCGATTACAATTGCGGCTATTGCAAACGCGCGATGCTGGACATGATGGAGCTGATGAAGAGCGACCCGAAGCTCAAGGTCGTGCTCAAGGAGTTTCCGGTGCTGAGCGCGGGCTCGGTCGAAGCCGCTCAGGTCGGCGTCGCCGTGCGCATGCAGGATCCGACCGGCAAGAAATATCTCGACTTCCATCAGAAGCTTCTTACGGGCCGAGGCGCCGCCGACAAGGCACGCGCGATGGCCGTTGCCAAGGAAGTCGGCCTCGACATGGCGAAGCTGGAGAAGGATCTGAACAGCGCGGAGGTGCGTGGCACGCTCGAGGAAAACTTCAAGCTCGCCGAGGCCATGGGCATGAACGGCACGCCGAGCTACGTGATCGGCAAGCAGGTCGTGATCGGCGCGGTCGGCGTCGAGGCCCTACGCGAAAAGATCAGCAACGCCCGCTGCGGCAAGGCGACCTGCTGAGGCGACGCTTCCTTCGCGCATGGCGTAAAGGGCCGGCTCGACAGCCGGCCTTTTTCGTTTTCGTTGCAGCACTATGTGGCGCAGCGGTTCATCCCGCGTTCACAAAACAAAGTCGGCGGAACCGCCAAGTATCAGGAACATCAGCTAATTCCTTTCGTTGTCGGCGCGGGCAACGCAGATACGTGAGGAGACATTCGATGAGTAATCGCTTTCTGATGACGGTCGCGGCAGCGGCCCTGATCGCCGGAACCGGCTTTGCGAATGCTCAGGGTACCGGCATGGGACGCGGCGACGCGGGGTCGCCCGGTTCTGCGGCGCAGCAGGGCGCGCCGTCTGAGCGGGGCGGTGCCGGCACTATGCAGCAGCGCGAACCCCGCGGCACCACCGGCATGGGACAGTCCGAGCAGAAGTCGATGGGCGGCGAAAAGGCCCAACGCAGCGAAGACCGCAAGGGCGGCAAGGACATGAAGGCCGAGGGCAAAGAGGACCGCGGCAGCATGAAGGGCGACAAGGAGAAGGGCCAGACGACCGGCCAAGGCATGCAGCGTGAGCAGGGCACGACCCAGCGTGACCGCGACCGGACCACGACCCAGGGCCGTGACCAAATGCAGCGTGACCAGAAGGTCCAAGGCCAGCAGGACCGCGACCGCACGCAGACCCAGACCCAGGGCCGTGACCAAACGACCACAACAGGCCAGGCCGGCGCGGGCGGCAAGCTCTCGACCGAGCAGCGCACCCAGATCACCAGCGTGATCAGGGAGACACGCGTTCAGCCGGTGACGAACGTGAACTTCTCGGTCTCGGTCGGCACCCGCATCCCACGGGACGTGACCTTCCATACGTTGCCCGAGCGCGTGGTGACGATCTATCCGGAATGGCGCAGGTATAAGTACATCCTCGTCAGGGAGCAGATCGTGATCGTCGATCCGAACACCTACGAGATCGTGGCAATTCTGGACGCCTGACAGCGGCCTTTCGCAAGGATAAGGGCGGGTAGCAATGCCCGCCCTTTTCGCTGATCAAGGCCATGACCAAGCCGCGCCAGGCCCGGCAATCGATTCACTCCATTGGTTAACGAATAAATTCAGCGGGTTATATCCGCCTTTTTATGAACAGGGTAAGGCCCTTGAAAGGCTCCCGGGACGGCCTAAAGGCTTCCCCTTGGCCGCGTTGTTACCTATAACCCCGCGACCCGCCCGCCCCTTTTTGCTGGAATCCGGATGGCCCAAGGAAGCGCCCAAGCCTCTGCCGCGACGATTTATGTGCTCAACGGCCCGAACCTCAACATGTTGGGGACGCGCGAGCCGGAAACCTACGGCCATGCGACGCTCGCCGACGTCGAAAAACTTTGCGTCGAAACGGCGGCACAGTTCGGCCTGAAGGCCGATTGCCGCCAGTCCAACCGCGAGGGCGAGTTGATCGACTTCATCCATGAGGCGCATGCGAAGAAGGCGGTCGGCATCATCATCAACGCCGGCGGTTATTCGCACACCTCGATCGCGCTGCACGATGCGCTGGTCGCGGTCAAAATCCCGACGGTGGAAGTGCACATCAGCAACATCCACGCCCGCGAGAGCTTCCGTCATCACTCCTTTACGGCCATGGCCGCCTTTGCATCGCTCTGTGGCTTCGGCGTCGACGGCTACCGGCTCGCAATATCAGGCCTGGCCGCCAAAATCGGCGCCAAGGCCAAAGACTGACTTCAAAAAACTGACATCAAAAATCTGACGTCGAACGACACCTGACGCTTAAGCCGTCACCCACATCGAGAATTCCGGATCAAGAGCATGGCCCGCCAGCCCGACAACAAATCAGCGGACAAATCAGCCGCAAACCTAAAGAGCGACGACAGCGCGCTCATTCGCGAACTCGCGCTGCTGCTGGACGAGACCAGCCTGACCGAGATCGAGATCGAGCGCGCCGGCTTAAGGGTGCGTGTCGCGCGCAACATCAGCGTGTCGGCGGCGATGCCGGCGAGCTTCCAGCCGGCGCCGGCTGCGGCGGCAGCCATCGCTGCGGGGAGCGCGGCGGCTGCCGACCTGGCCAAGCATCCAGGCGTGGTCCCCTCGCCGATGGTCGGCACCGCCTATTGGGCGCCTGAGCCCGGCGCCAAGCCGTTCATCGAGGTCGGCACCAAGGTTTCGGCCGGCCAGACACTCCTGATCATCGAAGCGATGAAGACGATGAACCAGATCCCGTCGCCGCGCGCCGGCACGGTGACGCAAATTCTCGTCGAGGACGGCCAGCCGGTCGAATTCGGCGAGCCATTGGTCATTATTGAGTAGATGGCGAATGGCGAGTGGCGAATAGCGAATGGCCTTGAGCGCTGACCATTCGCCACTCGCCACTCGCTGCTCGCCGGCGGGAGCCGCATGTTCGACAAGATCCTCATAGCCAATCGCGGCGAAATTGCCCTGCGCGTGCTGCGCGCGTGCAAGGAGCTCGGCATCTCCACCGTTGCCGTGCATTCCACCGCCGACGCCGACGCGATGCACGTGCGGCTCGCCGACGAGAGCGTCTGCATCGGGCCGCCGCCTTCCAAGGACTCCTATCTCAACGTCCCGGCACTGCTCGCGGCCTGCGAGATAACGGGCGCGGATGCCGTGCATCCCGGCTACGGCTTTCTTTCCGAGAACGCCCGCTTCGCCGAAATCCTCGCCGAGCACAATCTGCATTTCATCGGCCCGAAGGCCGAACACATCCGCCTGATGGGCGACAAGATCGAGGCCAAGAAGACCGCCAAGCGGCTCGGCATTCCGGTGGTGCCGGGCTCCGACGGCGCCGTCTCGTCGGATGACGATGCGCTGGCGATCGGCAAGGCGATCGGTTTTCCGGTGCTGGTGAAAGCGGCTGCCGGTGGCGGCGGACGCGGCATGAAGGTGGCGCGCACCGCCGACGACCTGATGCTGGCGCTATCCACCGCCTCCAACGAGGCGAAATCCGCATTCGGCGACGCCTCGGTCTATCTCGAAAAATATCTGCAGAAGCCGCGCCACATCGAGATCCAAATTCTCGGTGACGGCCGCGGCGGTGCGATCCATCTCGGCGAGCGCGATTGCTCGCTGCAGCGCCGTCACCAGAAGGTCTGGGAAGAAGGCCCCTCGCCGGTTCTCGCCGCCGCCGCCCGCGCCAAGATCGGCGAGACCTGCGCCAAGGCGATGCGGGACATGAAATATCTCGGCGTCGGCACCATCGAATTTCTCTATGAGGATGGCGAGTTCTATTTCATCGAGATGAACACCCGCATCCAGGTCGAGCATCCCGTCACCGAGAGCATCACCGACATCGACCTCGTACTGGAGCAAATCCGCATCGCCGCCGGCGGCGACCTGCCCGCAAAGCAGGAAGAGATCGCTATCATCGGGCATGCCATCGAATGCCGCGTCAATGCGGAAAACCCGCAGACCTTCCGCCCCTCGCCCGGCAAGATCACGCAATTCCATCCGCCCGGCGGGCTCGGCGTGCGGATCGATTCCGCGGTCTATCAGGGCTACGTCATTCCGCCCTACTATGATTCACTCGTCGGCAAGCTGATCGTGCACGGCAAGACTCGCGCCGAATGCCTGATGCGGCTGCGCCGGGCGCTCGACGAGATGGTGGTCGACGGCATCGAAACCACGCTGCCGCTGTTCCGGGCACTGGTCCGCGAGGCCGATATCATCAACGGCGACTACCACATTCACTGGCTCGAGCAGTACCTCGCGGGCCAACCCGCGGACGGCTAGACCGAAAATCGCCTGAAATTTTCGACGGCCGATGGAACCGATGGGTTCCATCGCACGTTGGGATGTGCAGGGGGTTGCCGGGGGCGCGTGTTCCGCTTGTCCATGACGCGAGATCACCGTGATCGCTGATGTCCAGCGCAAGCGCGCCGTGGGCCACATCCTGCTGCTTGCGGCGGGGCTATTGGTGTTGACCGCCATCAGCGCGGGTTCGGTCCATCTGGTGAACAAGGCGCGCGAGGACGCGCGCGCGGTGCAGCGCACCGTCGAGGTCGAGAACCAGATATCGCTCGTCCAACTGCAATTGCGGCGTGCTGAAAGCGCGCAGCGCGGCTACCTCGCGACATTGCGCCCCGACTTTCGGACCGACTTTGAGCAAGCCATGTCAGAACTGGCGCCGGCGCTAACGCGGTTGGGCCGGCTTGTCAGCGACAATCCGGTTCAACGGGGGCTCATCAACGAGATGATGCCGCTCTACGACCAGCGCATCGAGGAATTCCGCACGACGATGGAGCTGGCCCGGTCCCAGCGCCTGAACGATGCCTCCAAGATCGTGCGCGAGGGCATCGGGCGCGACACCATGAAACACATTGACGATCTCGCCGTGCGGATGCGAACCGAGGAGGACCGTCTGTTTGTCGAGCGCACGACCAACGCCGATCGCAGCCAGACCCTGGCGGCCTCGATCACCGGCATCGGCTCGGGTTTGGTGGTCGTGCTGGCCGGCATCGCGATCTTCCTGGTCCGCCGTTCGTCGCGCGCACGCGACCAGGCCGACGCGAGGCTGCGCGACAGCCACCTCAACCTCGAGGCCACCATCGACGAGCGCACCGCCGACCTGCGCGAAGCCAATGACGAGATCCAGCGCTTCGCATACATCGTCAGTCACGATCTGCGCTCGCCGCTGGTGAACATCATGGGCTTCACGAGCGAGCTGGAGGAATTGCGCAGCGACATCTTCAAGCGGATCGCAGCGCTTTCCCGCGGGCAATCCGAAGCGACGCCCGCCCCGGAAAATGTCACCGATACCGCCGAGCCCGTACTCGAAGGTCCCGACCAGAAGCTCTCGGAGGATTTCTCCGAGGCGCTCAGTTTCATCAAATCGTCGATCGGCAAGATGGACCGGCTGATATCGGCGATCCTCAATCTCACCCGCGAGGGGCGGCGCGAGTTCGAGCCGGTCTGGATCGATACCAAAGAGCTGATCGAGGGCATTGTGGCGACCGTGGCGCACCAGGCCGCGGAAGCTCAGGCCGAGATCCGGATCGACGCATTGCCGAATATCGTCAGCGATCGCCTTGCGCTGGAGCAGATATTCTCCAATCTGATCGATAATGCGCTCAAATATCTCAAGTCCGGCGTGCCCGGCGAAATCACGGTTCGCGGCCGCACCAAGCTCGGCTTTGCGGTTTTCGAGATGTCAGACAATGGACGCGGCATCGATCCCAAGGACCATCAGCGCATTTTCGATTTGTTCCGCCGCGCGGGAACCCAGGACAAGCCGGGACAAGGCATCGGGCTTGCCCATGTCCGCGCATTGGTGCGCCGCTTGGGAGGAACCATGTCGGTCGCATCGGAACTTCACCAGGGCAGCACGTTCACGATCACATTGCCCATTAATTGGCCAGCAGGTAACCGGAACATACGGACATGAGTAATCCAGTCACCATCATCATGATCGAGGACGACGAGGGCCATGCTCGCCTGATCGAACGGAATATACGCCGGTCCGGCGTGAATAATGAGATAATACCGTTCACCAGCGGTACAGAAGCGGTGAACTACCTGTTCGGCAAGGACGGGACGGGCCTCGACCACAAGGGCGGAGCGCTCCTGATCCTGCTCGATCTCAACTTGCCCGATACGTCCGGTATCGACATTCTGAAGCGGGTGAAGGAAAACCAGTATCTCAAGACCACGCCGGTCGTGGTACTGACCACGACCGACGACTCCTACGAGATCAAGCGCTGCTACGAACTCGGTTGCAACGTCTACATTACCAAGCCGGTGAACTACGAAAGCTTCGCCAACGCCATTCGCCAACTCGGTCTGTTCTTCTCCGTCATTCAGGTCCCTCCGGCCGCCATATGAAACCCGCGACGCCGACGCTGCTCTATATCGACGACGACGCCGGCCTCGCCCGGCTGGTCGACCGCGGCTTGACGCGGGCAGGTTTCAAGGTCGTGCACGCGGCGGGCGGCGAAGAAGGGCTGGCGCGGCTGGCGCAAGGCGGTATCGACGTGATTGCGCTCGACCAGTACATGCCGGGTCTCGACGGCCTCGAAACGCTCGAACGCATCATGGCGATACCGGACGCCCCGCCGGTGGTGTTCGTCACGGCTGCGCAGGATTCGGCGATCGCTGTCACGGCGCTGAAGGCCGGCGCCGCCGACTATCTCGTCAAGGATACGCGGGGCGATTTCATTCCGCTGCTTCAGGTCGCGATCTCCGGCGCGCTCAGGCAGGCCGAGCTTCAACGGGCCCGCGACGAGGCCGAAGCCGAGGTTCACGCCTCGCGCGACCGCTATGCGGCGCTCGCCGCCGAACGTGAAGTGCTGCTGCGCGAAGTCAACCACCGCGTCGGCAACTCCCTGCAGATCATCGCCTCGCTGCTGCACTTGCAGGCCAATTCGGCGACCCAGGAGGACGTCAAGGCGGCGCTGACCAATGCGATGGGCCGCGTCGCAGCGGTCGCCCAGGTCCACCGCCGTCTCTACACCTCGCACGATCTCAAGAGCGTGCTCTTGAACCAGTATCTCGAAGCTCTGCTGGAAGATCTCCGCCGTTCGGCCGAAGGCAACAAGATGTCGCGGCTGACGCTCAAGGCCGAACCGATCGAGATCGACCCGGACCGCGCGGTGGCGATCGGCATCATCGTCAACGAACTGGTAATGAACGCCGTCAAATACGCCTATCCCGACGGCGCCGGTCCCATTCACGTCGAGCTCAAGCCCGAGGGCGAAGACCTCGTGGTCTCGATCGCGGACGACGGCGTCGGCCTCAACGCCAAGTCAGACCCGCGCTCCACTGGCATGGGGCAACGCATCGTGAGCGCCATGGCGTCCAAGCTGGATGCCAGTGCCGAGCGCGATCCCAACCACCACGGCACCAGGATCGTACTGCGTTTCCGCCGCACCGCGCCGGCGGCGCCGCCGAAGTCGACCAACGCTGCGGCGGGCTAAGCTAACCCTTCGCCGCCGCCGCTTCGATCGCGCGCGCAGCCGAGACAAGAACGTCCGCCACCTCGATCGCGCGGCGTGGGCCCAATCTGTTGCGCATGGCGGAGAGCGTAATCGCAGCGGCGGGCTGACCATCAGGAGTCCGGATCCAGGCCGAAAGCGACTTCGTTCCCTGCACCAGGCCGACATCACGCAGATTGTAGCCTCGGCGCCGCGCGAGCTGGATCTGTCCGAGCACGGTGGCCGTATCGGTCCGGTAAGCAGCAAACCGCGTTTCGTTGGCGAGCACGATCTTGCGCGCCTCGGCTGTCGGCATGGCGGCCAGGATCGCCACGCCAGCGCTGCTGACGCCCAGGGGACGCCGCACGCCGACCTCGATCGACAGCACCTGGATCGGATAGCTACCGATGCGGCGCGCCACGCACAGCGTATCGAGGCCGGTGCGTACCGTAAGAAACAAGGTATCGCCGAGTTGCGCCGACGCTGCCGCCAGATGCGGCTCGGCTGCAACCATCAGGGGCGAACGCGATGGACGCGCCAGCGCCAGTTCGGGTACCTGGCGGCCGACGACATAATTTCCCGTCCGCTCGCTGCGTTCGACAATCCCCTCCTCGATCAGCACATGCACGATGCGATGCACCGTCGGGCGGGCAAGCGACGTCGCCTGCACGACTTCAGCCAGCGGTACGCCTCGTTCCCCACCAACCGCGAGCGTCCGCAGCACGGCCAACGCGCGGCGGATCGCCTGCCCACCCTGCCGCGGCCCTCGTGTCTTTAACCGACCATTCGTCATACGCCCTGTCCACTGTCCACAATGTGGACAAAAACACCACAATTTGGTCGACAGCGGAAGGGCTGCGCGCAAGATCGCCGCGCGGAACAATAGATGCGCATGCCGCTTGGACGGGGCTCGCGCAAACAAGAACGTAGCGGCAGATCTGCCGCTTTTCGGGAGAATGCGATGAAATTTTTCGCGATCGCAGGCGTCGCTCTGTCGACACTATTCACGGCAGCGTTGAACACACCGGCAGACGCCCAGCAATGGCCGGCGCGTCAGGTTAAGCTGATCGTCCCTTACCCGGCAGGCGGCAATGTCGATAGCGCGGCGCGCGTCATCGCCGACAAACTTCAGGCGAAGCTCGGCCAGCCGTTCATTGTGGAAAACAAGGCTGGCGCCGGCGGACTGATCGCCGGCGAGGCGTTCGCGAAAATGCCGCCCGACGGCTATGCCTTGTTCGTCGGCGCCAATGGTCCCGTGCTGTTCGCACCCGAGATCGCCAAGCGCGAGGCCTACAACTGGAAGCGGGACTTCGTTCCCATCACTTCGATCACGATGACGCCCCTGGTGCTCGAAGTGCATCCGTCGGTGCAGGCCAAGGACCTGAAGGAATTCATCGAGCTCGCGCGCCGCGATCCGGGCAAGCTGACGATGGCCTCGCCCGGCCAGGGCACCACCAACCATCTGCTCAGCGAGCTCATGCAGTCGACGTTGGGCCTGCAATGGCTGACGGTGCACTACCGCGGCAACGCGCCCGCTCTCAACGACCTGATCGGCGGACAGGTGCAGTTTGCCCTCGACCAGATCTCGGTCGGGTTGCCTTCGATCAAGAGCGGCATGCTGCGCGCGCTCGCCGTCACCGGCAGCCGCCGCGCCTCCTGGCTGCCGGATGTCCCGACCTTCACCGAACTCGGCCACAAGGAATTTGACGGCCAGACCTTTACAGGCCTGTTCGCGCCCGCACGCACGCCGCCCGAGATCGTGACCAAGCTCCACGATGCCCTCGCGGAGATCCTGAAAGATCCCGCCATCGTCGAGAAGTTCAACGCGCTCGGCGCCGAGGCCGTATCGATGACGCCGGCGGAGTTCACGAGCTACCTCGAGCGCGAGGACGCCAAGTGGATTCCCGTCGTCCGCAAGGCGAACATCAAGGCTGATTGAAGCACATCCCGATGCGGATCGATCCTGCATATCTCGACGCTGAAACGGCCTACCGGCTGATCACCGGCGTCGTGGTGCCCCGCCCGATCGCCTGGGTGACCAGCCTGTCGGGCGGCGGGGTGCTCAACCTCGCCCCATTCTCCGCCTTTACGTTCGTCTCCCCGAAGCCACCGATGCTGGCCATCAGCGTCGGCCGCAAGGGTGGAATCTACAAGGATACCGCGCAGAACATCCTCAACAACGAGGAATATGTCGTTCACATCGCGGACTCCAGCCTGATGACGGCAGTGCACGAGAGCTCCACCGAACATCCGCCCGATGTCAGCGAGGTCGAGGAATTGCGGCTTTCGACGCTGCCGGGAGAGCGCATCAAGGTGCCTCGTCTCGCGGCCGCGCCGATTGCGATGGAATGCCGCTTCCGGCAGTGCCTCGAATTCGGCGAGACCCGCAGCCGGCTCATCGTCGGCGAAGTACTGGTCTTCCACATCAGGGATGGCCTTTTGAACAACGGCAAGATCGAAACCGAGGCGCTCGACCCGATCGCCCGCATCGCCGGCCCGCGTTACGCCAAGCTCGGCGAGATCGTCACCTTAAAACCTGTATTCCAGACGTCGAAAACTGAATCCTGAAGCGTGCCTCGCCATCGCGCGCCGCGCTGATCCGGAGACCGATCGCATGCATCTTCTGAGCTATCTTGCAAACGGCAAGCAGCGCTTCGGCGCGAGCATCCCGGGCGGGGTGGTCGACCTGACCGAACGAACGAAGTTCGCCGACCTGCGGGCGCTGATCGCCGGAGGCGGGCTGGACATCGCGCGACAGGCGATTGCCGGGCAGAAGCCGGACCATACGCTCGATGATCTCGTGCTGCTGCCGCCAATTCCGGCTCCGGAAAAGCTCTGGTGCATCGGCGTGAACTACAGGGATCGCAACGCCGAGTACAAGGACAACTCGGACCTGCCGAAATATCCGAGCCTGTTCGTCCGCAATCCCTCCTCCGTCGTCGGCTCCGGCCAGCCGATCGAGAAGCCGAAGGTCTCCGAACAGCTCGACTATGAAGGCGAGCTTGTGATCGTGATCGGCAAGGAAGGCCGGCACATTCCCCGCGAGCGCGCATGGGAGCACATCTTCGGCATGACGCTGTGCAACGAGGGCAGCGTTCGCGACTGGCTGCACCACGGCAAGTTCAACGTCACCCAGGGCAAGAATTTTGACCGCTCGGGCAGTATCGGGCCGTGGATCGTCACGTCAGACGAATGCGATCCGCGCGGCCTGCATGACATCATCACCCGTGTCAACGGCGAGGTGCGCCAGAGCGACTCGACTGAGCGGCTGATGTTCCCGTTCGATTACCTGATCGCCTACCTCTCCACCTTTGCCACCTTAAGATCCGGCGACATGATCGCGACCGGTACCCCGACCGGGGCCGGCGCCCGCTTCACGCCGCCGCGCTGGCTCAAGGTCGGCGACGTCGTCGAGGTAGAGTCCGGAAAGATCGGTATCCTTCGCAACACCGTGGCGGCGGAGCGATAGAAGATGCTCGATCAACAAACCGTCGAACGGCTGGCGCAGCGCCTCGATGACGCCGAACGCAGCAAGTCGCTGATCCCGGCATTCACGCGCGAATATCCGGATCTCACGATCGAGGACGCCTACGCCATTCAGCGCGCCTGGACCAGGTTGCAGCTCTCCCGCGGCCGCATCGTCAGGGGCCACAAGATCGGCCTGACATCGAAAGCGATGCAAAATGCCGTCGGCATTTCCGAGCCGGATTACGGCGTGCTGTTTGCGGACATGTTCTACCCCGACGCGTCGCCGATCCCGTTCGACCGTTTCCGTGCGCCCCGTATCGAGGTCGAGCTGGCCTTCGTGCTGAAGACGCCGTTGAAGGGCCCGGATTGCACGCTGTTCGACGTGCTCAACGCCACCGATTACGTCACCCCGGCGCTCGAAATCCTGGAAACCCGGATGCATCGCGTCGATCCCGAGACGAAGGCGCCGCGCAAGGTGATGGATACGATCTCCGACAATGCCGCGAATGCGGCACTGGTCGTCGGTGGCCGGCCCATTCGTCCGCTCGACGCCGACCTGCGCTGGATCGGCGCGCTGTTGTTTCGCAACGGCCAGATCGAGGAGACCGGCATCGCTGCCGGCGTGCTCAACCACCCCGCCAACGGCGTGGCCTGGCTTGCCGATCGGCTGGCTGCCCAAGGCGAGTATCTCGAGGCCGGCGAAGTGGTGCTGGCGGGATCGTTTACGCGCCCGGTCGAGATCGTCAGGGGCGACACGTTTCATGCCGATTACGGCCGGTTCGGATCGGTGTCCTGCCAGTTCGTCTGAACAAGAAGCATCCCGGAGGGAGAGCAGCGATGACAAGGCGCAAGAGTATTCACATCGGCGAATTCAAGCACGCCAATCCCATTCCGAACGCCTGCCGCATCGGCAATCTCCTGATGTCCGGCGTCATCCTCGGACGCGACCCCGCGACCGGCGCAATGCCCGCGCGCATCGAGGACCAGTGCGCCAACATGTTCGCGCATATGAAAGCAATCGTGGAAGCCGGCGGCGGCACGACAGACGACATCATCAAGATGACGGTATGGCTGCAGGATCGAAAGCAGCGCGCGCCGGTGAATACCGAATGGCTGAAGATGTTTCCCGACGAGCACTCTCGCCCTGCCCGCCATGCGCTGCAGATGGACATGGAGAATGGCGCGCTCGTGCAATGCGATTTCACCGCCGTGATCGACTGACCGCGATCAGACAAGGAACCCGAGATGCCGACCTATCTTCCATTCGATCCGAACCCGCGCCGCCCCTCGAAACTGCCGCCGCCGAAGAGCGTCGACAGCCAGTTTCACGTGTTGGGGCCGCTGGAAAAATATCCGGTGCGCCCGGGTGCCGCCTACCAGATGCCAACCGCGACCTGGGAGGCAGCGCTTCGCGTCCACAAGGCGCTCGGCATCGAGCGCGGCATCATCGTACAGACCACGACCTATGGCGCCGATCATTCGGTGGTGCTCGATGGCCTCGCGGCGATGGGACCGAACTATCGCGGCTGTGCCAACGCGCTGGTGTTTGCCGAAGCCGATGACGCCTATCTCGCCAAGCTGCACGATGCCGGTGTCCGCGGCGCCCGTTTCAGCTTCCGGCAGGAACTCGGCGCCGTGCTCTCGGACAAGGATTTTGCCCGCGCCATCGCGAAGATTCGCGAACTCGGCTGGTATGCAAAAATCCAGCCGGAAAGAGACGGCATCGTCTCCAGCGTCGCGAAGTACGAAAACCTCGACGTCCCCGTGCTGATCGATCACATGGCGCGGCCGGACCCGACGCGCGGCAAGGAAGATCCGAACTTGCAGAAGATGTTGCAGCTTCTGTCCAAGGGCAATTTCTGGGTGATGCTGTCGCTCGGCGAAAAGACCTCGAAGAAGGGCCCGCCGTGGGACGACGTCATCCCGATCGCGCGCGCCTATATCGAGGCGGCGCCCGACCGCTGCGTCTGGGCGAGCGACTGGCCCCATCCAGTGTCTGTGGTGCAGCCGCCCAATGATGCCGACCTGCTCGAACTTCTCTACCGCTATGTGGCCGATGAAGCGGAACTGAAGAGGATCCTGGTCAGCAACCCGGCCAAACTATTCGGCTACGAGGATTAGCTGAGCCTAGCGCAGGGCGGCCGTCACGAATAACACGACAACGGGCAACGTCACCGCCGCCAACGTCGTGCCGAGCGCGACGGCGCCCGAGACGGCTTCGGTGAGCCGTCCGTACTGGGCCGAGAAGATGTAGGCATTGGCGCCGGTCGGCATCGCGGCGAAAAGAACGACCACGGCCGCGGAAATCGGCGGCAAGGCCAGAACGTGGAACGCGAGGACCGCCGCAACGGCCGGCATCGCCAAAAGCTTGAGCGCGCACATCACCGCCATGCCGAGCGCCTGGCCCTTGATCCTGAAACCAAAGAGATTGATGCCGAGCGCGATCAGGGCCGTGGGCGAGCCGGCTTGCGCCAGCAGTTCCAGAGTCTTGTCCGCGACGGGGTTCAGCCCCAATCCGGTGAGGCGCCAGAGAAAGCCGAAGCCGAGCGCGAGCATGATCGGATTACGCGCGATTTCGCGCACGGCCCGCAGCACCAGCAGCGGAGCCGTCTCGGAAGATTTTCGTTCTGCCCATGCCATCTGCAGCGTGCCGCAAAGCCAGAGCAGCGGCGTGTTGACCGACAGGATCAAGGCCATTGAGCCGGCGGCCTGACTTCCCAGCGCCGACAACGTCAGGGGAAGGCCGAGCATCACGATGTTGCCGTAGATCGAGCCGATCGCGAGCACCACGCCATCCGCCCGGGATTGCCGAAGAAGGGATGATGCCAGCAGCGCGGCGATCCACGTGACCGCCGTTGCCCCGTAATAGGCGCCCCATACCGAGAAGGCGCTGACGGCAGGAAATTCCGCGACGACCACGATCCGGAACAGCAGCGCCGGAATAGCGATGCTGAAGGCGAACTCGGCAATGCCCTTATGCGCCGTCGGCGAGATGAAACGCAGCGCGACCGCCGCATAACCCGCCGCAATCAAGGCGAACACCGGAACGACGATCAATACTGCGCTCATGCCGCACTCATCTTGGAAATTCGGCCGGGCGAATACCCCGTCGTCATCCGTTTCGCATGGATGCGGCTATGCTGCGCACCAATTTGTTATGGAACGTAGCACACGCCCCGTGCGTCCTGCTATCATCGGTACATGACCTCGCGCGAGTCTGCTGCTTCCGAAATCACGCCCGATGTGCTGCTGCGGGCCTATGCCTGCGGCATCTTCCCGATGGCCGAGAGCGCCGGCGATCCGACGCTGTTCTGGGTCGAGCCGGAAATGCGCGGCGTCATTCCGCTCGACGGCTTCCGCATCGCTTCGCGGCTTGCCCGCACCGTGCGTTCGGACACTTTCCGCGTTACCGTCGACACCGCCTTCAAGGCGGTCATCGCGGGCTGCGCGGCGCCGCAGCCGGGCCGCGACGACACCTGGATCAACAAGCGCATCCGCGATCTCTATCTCGGGCTCCACGAGCTCGGACACTGCCACAGCGTCGAGGTCTGGCAGGACGGCGACCTCACAGGCGGCCTCTACGGTGTCAGCCTGGGGCGGGCCTTCTTCGGCGAGAGCATGTTTCACCGCACCCGCGACGCTTCCAAGGTGGCGCTGGTGCATCTGGTGGCACGGATGATCGCAGGCGGGTTCGAGCTGCTCGACACGCAATATGTCACCGAACATCTGCGCAGCTTCGGCGCGGTCGAAATTCCAAGGCGCCGCTATCGCGCGTTGCTCGACAAGGCGATCGCGGGCGAGCCAGCGGATTTTATGCGATTGCCGCCCAGCGTCAGCGGAGTGGATGCGCTCGCGATCATCGCGAATCCTGCGTAGGGGCCGCTCTCTCCATGGCGGCACCGATCCCGGATATCGCTTCGCTCATCCGGGCTACGCTTGTAACGTCGCTAATTGCCGAACAATCCGCCAAACAATCCACCCGGCCGCTGTTGCGGCGGAGGCGGCGGCGGTGGGGCCTGCTGCGGCTGCTGCTGGAATTGTGGTTGCGGCGGCGGTCCCGGCGGGCGCGGCGCCGCCTGCTTCGGCGGCGGCGGACGCTTCGCAGCTTGCGGCGGCGCGGCCGACTTGGCCGGATCGGGCTGCGCGCTGACGATGGTCTGGTCGGGGCCTTTGCAGTCGGTCAGCCAGATATCATAGACCGGGTGCTCGACGCCGTGCAGGCCGGGACTGGCGGCGAACATCCAGCCCGAGAAGATCCGCTTCACCTCGCCTTGCAGCGTGATCTCGTCGACCTCGACGAACGCATCGGTGTTGGCAGCTTCCGTCGACGGGCGCGTGTAGCAGGCACTGGTCTTCACGCGCAGCGCGCCGAACTGCACGGTCTCGCCGATGTCCTCGTCGAAATTGATGATGCGGCCGGTGATCTTGTCGAGGCCGGAGAAGCTCGCCTTCTTGTTGGTGATCTTGGTGGCCGGCGGCTCGGACACGACCTCGTCGCCCGGCTGCAGGGTCGCCGGCGAATTGGGCACGCCCTTGGCCGGGGGCTGGCGCTGACCCGGCGGCGCGTTGGCGACGCCCGGACCTCCGGGCTGCGGCGGCTGAACCGCGACGCCCGGCTGCGTCCCCTGCGGAGGGGCGGTGGTGCCGGGCGGCGGCGCCAGCGGCTGCGACTGGAAGCTTCCAGGCGGCGGCGCGCCCTGCCCCGGTGGCGGACGGTTCGGGGTCGGCAGCAGGCGGCCGCGCGGCAGTTCCGGCACTTCCTCGTCGTCGTCGGGGAATTGTTGCTGCTGTTGATTGCCGCGGGGAATGGCGCCCGGCGGCCGCAGCGGAGGATCGGAAAAGATATTGCCGATCTGCGCCTGCGCGGGCGGCGCAAGCGAGGTCGTGGTGGCGGCAATCAGGGCCGCAAGACCGGTCAGGGCAATGGTTCGAAGCATCTCGCGCGGCTTTAACAGGCGAATCGGGCTCGCGACATAGTACAGACTTGTCCGCCGCTCGCGTCCCTCCCGGTTAACACGGTGAATACGGCGGGGAAAGGGCGGTTTGCCCCCATCCTGCCGCACTGGCCATACCCGGTTTCAGATGAAATAGTGGCTCCGTTCGTGCGGCCACGCGCGAAAACCACCAAAATCCGGGGTAACCGGAACGAGCCAGAGGAAACCTCAAGCTATGCCCGATCGAATTCGCCTCGATGGCCGGGTTGCCGTCGTGACCGGCGCGGCCGGTGTCATTGGAACCGCGGCCATCCGCCTGCTAGCCGAGCGCGGCGCCCGCATCGTCGCCATCGACCGCAAGAAGCAGGATCTTGCGGCCGCCATCAAGGACCTGCCGGCCTCGGCCGAGGCGCTCGCGGTCGCGGCGGATGTCACTCGGGAGGAAGAAGTCGCGGAATATGTCCGCGCCAGCGTCGACGGGTTCGGCACGATCGACGTCTTCTACAACAACGCCGGCGTCGAGGGCGATATCAAGCCGATCCCGGAATATTCGCTGGAGAGTTTTCGGCGCGTGCTCGACGTCAACGTGGTCGGCGTCTTTCTCGGCATGAAGCACGTGCTGCCGGTGATGCTGAAGCAGAACAAGGGCAGCATCATCAACACTGCCTCCATCGCCGGCCTGATCGGCTCGCCGATGATCGCCGTCTACAGCGCCAGCAAGCACGCGGTGATCGGTCTCACCAAGAGCGCTGCCTGGGAGTGCACCGGCACCGGCGTGCGGGTGAACTGCGTCTGTCCCGGCCTGATCGACAGCCGGATGCTGAGCACGATCCTGCAGGGCCGCAATCCCGGCAATGAGCCGCCGCCGACCGAAAAGATCGTCGACCGGATTCCGGCACGGCGGCTCGGACAAGCTTCCGAAGTCGCCTCCATCGTGGCGTTCCTCGCCTCCGACGAGGCGAGCTACGTTTCCGGCTCCGCCTATACCGTCGATGGCGGCCGCACCGCCGCATGACCAACCGTCATTCCGGGGCGGTCCGAAGGACCGAACCCAGAATCTCGAGAGCCCGGGTTCGCTACGCGCCCCGGGATGACAAACTCAAAACGAGAGGTCTTATGCCCGTCACGCTCGATCCCGATGCCGCCGCCGTCTACAAAGCTTTCCAGGAGGCGGGCCGTCCCGCCTATGAGACGCTAACCGCGCCGGAAGCGCGCGAATATTATCGAAGCGCCCGCGTCGTCAGCAATCCCGAACCGCCCGCGCTCGAATCGAACAAGCCGCTCGCGATCCCCGCGCCGCACGGCACGATTCCGGCGCGCATCTACACGCCGAAGACGCTGCGCAAGAGCAACGGCCTTGCGCCGTGCCTGGTATTCTTTCACGGCGGCGGCTGGGTGATCGGCGATCTCGATACCCATGAAGTGGTCTGCCAGAAGCTTGCCCACGAGGGCGAGTTGATCGTGATCTCGGTCGACTATCGGCTGGCGCCGGAGCACAAATTTCCCGCCGCCGCCGACGATGCCATCATGGCGACGAAGTGGATTGCCGCCAATGCGAGCCAGTTCGGCATCGACGCCGGCCACTTGCTGGTCGGCGGCGACAGCGCCGGCGGCAATCTCGCCGCGGTCGTGGCGCTCGCCGCACGCGACGGCGACGGCCCGAAGCTCGCCGGCCAGGTGCTGATCTATCCCGCCACCGACTTTGCGATGACGCATCCCTCGCACAGCGAGCCCGAGACCAGCATCCTGCTGACGCACTCCGTGATCAAATGGTTCTGCAACCATTATCTGAACGGCGCGGCCGACATCGAGCATTGGAAGGCTTCGCCCGCGCGCGCGAAAACGCTCGCCGGGTTGCCGCCGGCCTATGTGCTGACTGCAGGCGCCGATCCGCTGCGCGACGAGGGTGCCGAATATGCCGCGCGGCTCAAGGAAGCCGGCGTGCCCATGACCTACCGACATTTCCCGGGCCAGTTCCACGGCTTCTTCACCATGGGCAAGCTGCTGCAACAGGCCAACGTCGCCGTCGGCGAGATCGCCGGCTGGCTGAAAACGTTGAAATAATGCACATTGCGCGACGCTATCGGTAAACCGTGAATTTCTCCTGCGCACATTTGGGGCCGCTGTGATCGAACCAATCCTCCTGTTTGGCATACCCGTCGATTTTCTGCTGTTCGCGCTGACGCTGCTCGGCGTCGCGCTGTTCCATCATCACACGCTGCCCGTTGCGCTGACGGGATTGGCCGCCATCGTGATCTACAAGCTGATCTTCACCGGCTTCAAATACGGTACGGGTCTCAATGGCCTCGGCCACCACATGGTCCATGAATGGGTAACGCTCGCCAACCTGTTCCTGCTGCTGATGGGCTTTGCGTTGCTGTCCCGGCATTTCGAAGAAAGCCGGATTCCGGACGAGATGCCGGCATTGCTGCCGGACGATTGGAAGGGCGGGGTCGTGCTGCTCGTCCTTGTGTTCGTGCTCTCGAGCTTCCTCGATAACATCGCCGCGGCGCTGATCGGCGGCACCGTCGCGCGCCACGTGTTCCGCGGCAAGGTTCACATCGGCTATCTCGCAGCCATCGTTGCGGCCTCCAACGCCGGCGGTGCGGGCAGCGTCGTCGGCGACACCACCACCACCATGATGTGGATCGCCGGCGTCAGTCCGCTCGCCGTTGTCGAAGCCTACATCGCCGCCATCGTCGCGATGTTGATTTTTGCGGTGCCGGCGTCGATCCAGCAGCACCGCTATTCGCCAATTCAGAAAGATGCGCCGAGGGGGCTCAGCATCGACCCGACCCGGGTGTTCATTGTCGCGGTCATCCTCGCCGCAGCGCTGGTGGCAAACGTCACGGCAAACCTGAAATTTCCCGCGCTGCTCGATACCGTTCCGGTTCTGGGCCTCGCGGTCTGGGCGGCTATCCTGTTGACCGCCGGCTTGCGGTCACCGGACTGGAAAGTGATGCCGGAAACCTTCAAGGGAACCATCTTCCTGCTCGCCCTCGTCACAGCGGCCTCCCTTATGCCGGTCGAGCGGCTGCCGGTGGCGTCATGGCCGACCGCGCTTGGTTTAGGCTTCGTCTCCGCGGTGTTCGACAACATCCCCCTCACCGCGCTCGCCCTGAAACAAGGCGGCTATGACTGGGGCTTCCTGGCTTACGCCGTCGGGTTCGGCGGCTCGATGATCTGGTTCGGCTCATCGGCCGGCGTCGCCTTGTCGAACATGTATCCGGAGGCGAAGTCCGTCGGACGCTGGGTTAGCCATGGCTGGCCTGTAGCGGTGGCCTACGTCGTCGGTTTCCTGGTGATGCTCGCTATCATTGGCTGGCGTCCCGACGCCCGGCTTTAGCGCGGTCGAAGGTGATTGCCGGCCTTGTGTCGGCAATCATCCATTGGCCGGCGACGCGACGACTGTACCGACTCAGGCCGCAATGTTATCCAAGTTTCGGACTAGCTCTCGCACGCAACAATCCTGCCGGTGATTCGGCAGCAATCCGCGAGGTGATTGCAATGGCATTTTTCAGGCGCGAGCTCGGCCCGATCGAGCGCTTCGAGGTTGCGCTGAAGGACAAGCTGACAGCGCGGCAGAAGTTGGCCGAGCGGTTGAGCCTCGCCGAATCGGAACTTGCAGAAAAGCGTGCCGCTGCCGAGCGGCTGGCGGTAGCCGGTGCCGACAATTCCCGGCTCGATCGGGCCGAAGCCAGCATGCGCGCCGTCGAAGACCGCGCCAAGACGTTGCGCGCCGAATTGGTGGAATTCGACGATCAGGTAGCCTCGGCCGAGCGCGCCCTCGCTGATGCCAAGGCCCAGCGCGACCGCGACGCGATGGCTGACGAGATCGAGGCGATGGCTGCGGCGATCGAGCGGGCTGCGCCCGGATTCGAAGCCGGCACCACAGCGCTCGTCGAGGCCGTTACAAAAAGCTCGCTGTCGATCCCTGAAGCCACCCGGTTCTCGGCCAGCGTGGATGCGGTGCGTAGCGAAGTCCGCGCGGCGGCGGACTTGATCTGCTGGGAGCTGCGTTCCGCCGCGGTGCGCACGCGCGCGGGCAACGCCAACCTCGCCAACCCCGCGCCATCCCTGTCGGAGGAGCGGCCATCGGCAGAGACCGAGCGGCAATTGATGTATACCCTCCACCCCCTGCGTTGGCGCGAGGACGGCAAGGTGCGCAAAGTTCCCGCCTTTGCGTTGGTCGGGCTGCCCAAGGCGCTGCTGCCGGTAGCGCTGCAGCATCAGCACGTAGACCATCTCAACGCCCGCCGCGTGCAGACGTTGATGCATCTTCACGGCAGCGCAGGAAGCGGCGAACCGCAGGACGACGATCCGCAGCTTGTCGATCTGGACGCCTTACTCACAGAGGAAACGCAGAGCGCGCAAGCCGACGTTGCGTGAGCCAGTGCAGACGGCCACCGGCAAGCCTGAACCAACCGCTCCAGCGGACGTTGTCCGGGTGCGTTCATGAAGCCGGCTTACGAGGATGCGGCTACGCGTCGTCACGCTCAACGTCTGGAATCGGCAAGGCGATCCGAAACGAACCGGTTTGATCAATCTGGAACTGCGCCGGCTGGCTCCCGATCTCGTGTCATTCCAGGAAGTGGTCAAATCGCCGGACCATTCGCAACTCGACGAGTTGATCCACGACACCGGTCTGCATGGAACGCATCAGGCTGACGTGCTGCGCACCGTCCCGCCCCATGCCGATCGTTTTGGCGGTAGCGCCATCGCGACGCGATGGCCGCATCGCGTCGAGGAAGTCCTCGATCTGCGCATGTCGGATGCGAACGATGTCCCGTGGTGTTCGCTGGCAGTAACGGTGCCGCTACCCGACGAAGGCGATCTCTTGTTCATCGCCGCTGCGACCTCGTGGCGGCTCGCCGCGGAATCGGCCCGGGAACGGCAGGTCGTTGCGCTGACGGATCTCGACGCGCGTCACCGGCAGCCGCTTCCCACCATCATCGCCGGCGACTTCAACGCAACGCCTGACGCAGCCAGCATTCGCTACCTTACCGGACTGCAGTCGCTCGGCGGACGAAGCGTCAAGTATCACGACGCCTGGGAAGTCGCAGGCGAAGGTCAGGGTTACACCTGGAGCGTCGACAATCCGAATGCACAGTCGGAGATCGGCACGATCGTCCGTCAGCCGCGTCATCGGCGCAGGGTCGATTACGTGTTCGTGGGCTCCTGGGACGCCCACCCGAAGGCGAGCTGCGAGGTTCAGGCCGCCTCGCTCGCATTCGACCTGGCGGTCGACGGCATCTGGCCCAGCGACCATTTCGGCGTCGTGGCCGATTTGGAAATCAGCGCCGCTCCCTCCGCGTGAGGAGGTTACCCTGGCCCTTGCAGCCGGGCACTGTTCGAAATCGGCTCCGGCAACATCGCCACCACGGTTCCTTCGGGAATCGGGTGGCCGCGACGCCTTCATCCTGCGATCCCGGACGCTCACGAGCCAAGCCGTGCCGTCGAACAAGGCAAGGCGATTGCAGTTGGAGAAGGTCAATGAAACCCGAAGGCGATCTGACGACCCGAAATCCGTTCGGCGTCATGGACGTTCCAAATCCCGGTGATGACGACGTGATGCAGTTCGCCCGCATCACGATGCCGGAAGAATCCGCCACCGACGAGAATGCAAAGCCATGGAGCCCTGGAGATGCGAGCTACCAGCGCAGCACGATCGATGGTGAGTGGTCGAGCCGCTGGAAGGGTGCTGCAGACCCAACCATACCGGGCGATGCCCCCGATAAATGGAAACAGGGCCGGGGCGAAGCAAGAACCGTGGGAGACCGCGTGTACCTGTTGTTCGACTGGAATTCCGGCGCGCGCCGGGGACTGATCGAGGCACGGCGCGAAGGTCCGCGGCGACTGGTGGGCAAGTATATCAACCTGAACAACCCGGAGATCACGGTGCCCTGGGTCGGCCTGGTGGTGAGCGATCAGCGAATAGACGGCTACTTTGCGCAAGGCCGGGTGGATTTCCGGAGGTAGCGGCTTCCATTCACCTACCCTGCCCGCGCCGCGCGACGCAGCGATTGCGGGGGCTGGCCGAAGGCGCGGATGAAGGCGCGGCGCATCCGCTCGGGGTCGCGAAAGCCGGTGGTCTGCGCGACGCGCTCGATCGCCTCGCTGGAGGACTGCACGCGTTGCCGTGCCACCTCGATGCGCAGCCGCTCCACCGCCTTTGACGGCGTGGTGCCGGTCTCGGCCATGAAGGCGCGCGTGAAATGCCGCGAACTCATGCCGGCCTGCTCGGCGAGATCCTCGACGGTGAGCGGCGCATCGAGGTTTTCGCGCGCCCAGGCCAGCAGCGGCCCGAAGCGGCCGTTCGGCGCCTTCAATTCCAGAAGCGAGGAGAATTGCGACTGGCCGCCGCTGCGGCGGTGATAGAGCACGAGCTGCTTCGCGGTCTTCTGCGCGATCTCATCGCCATAGTCCTCCGCGATCATCGCCAGCGACAGATCGATGCCGGCCGATATCCCCGCCGACGTCCAGACGTCGCCGTCGCGCACGAAGATGCGATCGGGCTCCAGCTTCACCTGCGGGTAGGTTTTCAGAAAATGCCGCGTGCGCTGCCAATGCGTGGTAGCGCGGCGGCCGTCGAGCAGGCCGGCTTCTGCGAGGACATAGGCGCCGGAGCAGACGCTGGCGATGCGGATGCCGCGCTTGGCAATCGTGCGCACGAAGCCGATCGTCTTCTCGCAGGCGGCGGCCTGCCGCACGCCCTCGCCGCCGGCGACGATCAGCGTCGTGATCGCAGATGCCGACTTCAAACCTCTCGCAACGATTTCGACGCCCGACGACGAGCGCACCGGCCCCGGCGTCACCGCCAGAACCCGGATCGCGGGCGCCCCCTCGGCAAAGCGCGCCGCGATCTCGAACGCCGATATCGGCCCGGCCGCATCGAGCAACTGGAAATCCGGAAAGACGAGAACGCCGATCATGATGCTGGCCCGCTTTTGGCTTCTATCCTAACTTTTGGCATATGTCCTAAAATGAGGGAAAAATGCCATTTCGGACACCAAGCGACCATGGCAGGATGCCTTTCGTCAAGCCAAATTTTCCGGAGGTCACGATGTCCGCGCCATCTCAACCGTCCACGCCACTTCAGATCGGTCTCGTGCTGGTTTCCGCGCGTCACCCAGCTCGACTTCACCGGTCCCTTGCAGGTGTTCTCCAGTCTGCCCGCCGCCAACGTGCATTTGATCTGGAAACGGATTGAGCCGGTGACGAGCGATTCCGTGCTGGTGCTGACGCCGACCACGACCTTCGCCGACTGTCCGCAGCTCGACGTCATCTGCGTGCCGGGCGGGTTCGGCACCGACGACATGATCAACGACGAGGAGATGCTGGCCTTCCTGCGGAAGCAGGCGCTTGGCGCGAAATATATCACTTCCGTCTGTACGGGGTCGCTGGTGCTCGGCGCCGCCGGCCTGCTCAAGGGCTTTCGCGCGGCGACGCACTGGACGGCGATGGATTTTCTGAGCGCGTTCGGCGCGATCCCGACCAAGACGCGCGTCTGCGTCGACCGCAACCGCGTCACCGGCGGCGGCGTCACCGCGGGCATCGATTTCGCGCTGACGCTGGTCTCGCTACTGCACGATCAGAAGACCGCGGAGGCGATCCAGCTCCGGCTCGAATACAACCCGGCGCCGCCGTTCAATTCCGGCTCACCCGACACCGCGCCGCCGGAAGTGCTTGCCTTCATGAAGGACAGGATTGCGCAAGCGCAGATCCGCCGCAGCGAGATGATCGACCGCGCCGCCGCACGGCTGGCGTAGCGTCGTTTGCTTCCGTGTCCCGGACGCGGCGCAGCGTTCTTTACACTGCGACGCAGAGCGGGACACGTGACCGCCGTCATAAAGAAAAAGGCCGCCTGGTTTCCCAGACGGCCTTTCCTGTCCTACGGCAGCCACACATTAGCGGGCGATTTCAGAACCTCTGCACCGGGGGCCTATCTCCCGGCCGTGTCCTACTCGGTGACCGCTGCAAATCGGGGCAGTCGCGACTGGAGCCCGACACCGACGCGATGGTTTCCCATCTCCGTAAGATGGCTACATTGAGCCGCGATAACGCGGATGGCGCAAGACGGCTGCGGCGGATGTCCCCGCTGATCCCGTTATTCACAGGGTCGATGATTGTGGTCTAAGGCGCATGCAACCGCGGAATGACCGCGCGCGGGAATGACGATCGTCTCAGCTTCCTGGCGTCCAGGGCTGGTAGTCGCCGGTCGCCTTGGGGCGGCGGCCGCTTGCCAGCGTCGATCCGGAGGGGCGGTAGGCGGCGGGCGTGCCGGTCAGGTTCGGCACGTGCGGCTTTTCCCACTCGCGCGGCGTGTAGCTCTCTTCGGTCGGCGCGGTATCGACAACGTGATGCAGCCAGCCATGCCATGACGGCGGCACCCGGCTCGCCTCGGCAAGCCCGTTGTAGATCACCCAGCGCCGCTCGAAACCCAGCGTCGGATCGATCTTGCCGCCCTTGGTGCGGTAGTAGCGGTTGCCCTGCTCGTCCTGGCCGACCAATTCGCCGAACCGCCACGTCCACAATTGCGTGCCGAACGTTTGGCCGTTCCACCAAGTGAAAAATTTCAGCAGAAACAGCTTCATGAGAGCTCGGTCGGTTCGAGATATCGTGCCGCTCTGATGCCACCGGCGGGACGGATTGTCCAGACAGAGGCTGACATTCCGGCCCTGCCGGACGGGCGGCTTGCCGCCCGCCATGGTCGCGGAATCGGCGCAATCCGTTCATCCCGGATACAGTTCCAACCCGACAGGCTGAGCGCCCATGCAATCAGTGCGCGGGCTCTGGAACGTCCGCCCCTTGAGCGGGTTAGGGCCTATATCCCGCAAATGGAGCCTAAAATGATCAGTCTAAAGGTTTTGAGTACCGCGGCAGCGATGGCGCTTGTGTTGCCGGTGGTCGCGCCAAGCCTCAGCGCCGTTCAGGCGCAGGATAGAGGCGGTGGTGGCGGTGGCGCCGGCGCCAGGGGCGGCGGTGGTGGCGGCGGTGCAGCCATCGGCGGTGGCGGTGCAGCTATCGGTGGCGGTGGCGGCATGAGAGGTGGCGGCGGTGGCGGTGCAGCTATCGGCGGCGGCGGCATCAGAGGTGGCGGCGTGGCCGTTGCACCCAGCGGAGGTGGCCGTGCGGCCGTCGCACCTGGCAGTCCCGGCGGCTTCAGGGCTGGTGCCGTTGCCGGTACGGAAGGCCGCGGAACCGGCTTTGTCCGGCCCGCGCCCGGCGTCGGCGGAGGTACCGTCGCGGGTGGCGGATGGCACGGCGGCCGTCACTTTCATCATCGCCACCGTCACGGCGGCTTCTGGCCAGGCTTCGCGATCGGAGCCGGTATCGGGTCGGCCTATGGCTATTACGGCAGTCCCTACTACTACGATGACTCCTATGCATATTACGACGACGACACTGTGGTCGCCGCGGCACCCCCCGCCGGCGATGATGCCGTGGCGTATTGCATGCGGCGGTACAAATCCTACGATCCGGCATCAGGAACGTATCTCGGCTATGACGGGCAGCGTCACCCCTGCCCGGCGCAATAGCACGATAGCGTGAATCCAAGGGCGGCACACATTCCGGTGTGCCGCCCTGTCCGTTCCAGAGTTTGTCCGTTCCGGAGTTAGAGTGTTTTCTAGGCGCGCAATGCCACCGCGACGCCGCCAAGCGTAAACACCAGTGCCGCGACCTCGCGCAGGCCGAGCGGCTCGCGCAGCATCGCCGCCGCTGCAAGCACCCCGATAACGGGAACCAGCAAGGTTCCGATCGAGGCCGTCGCCGCTGGCAGCCGCTCCAGCGCGGCGAACCAACACACGTAGCACAGGCAGAACTGGATCGACGTCATATAGAGCAGCGACGCCCAGCCGATGGATGACAGATCAGCCAGTTGCGGCTGCTCGACCACAAGGCCCACGATCGCAATCGGCAGGCAGCCCAGCCCGATCTGCCAGGCGGCCAGCGACAGCGGCGGCATCGCCAGCGGAAAATGCTTGGTCAATACGGTGCCAAGCCCAACGCACACAGCGCCTGCCAACGCGCAGGCGATGCCCGGCAACTTCTCGACGCTGGCCTCGATGCCGTTGCCGCCAATCAGCACGGCGATGCCGGCGAGCGCGACCATCAGCGCGACGGCGCGGAGCGGCGACAGCCGCTCGCCGAGGATCGGCCGAGCCAGAAACGCCACCCAGACCGGGATCGATATCCCGAGCACGGCGGCCTCGCTGGCGTTGAGCCACAATAGCGCCAGCCCCATGAACGCGACCCAGCCGCCGATCGTGAGCATCGAGACCAGGAGCAGCCGCAGCCACATGTGACGCGGTACGCTCAATTTCTGCCGGCGCGCGAGCGCAAACAGCGCCAATGCCGCGGCGCCGACGATGCCGCACAGGCCGCGCGAGGACAACGGCGGCCATTCGGTCAGTAAATGTTTCATGATCGGAAAGTTGAGGCCCCACCCCACTGACGTAACGGAGAGCAGGATGAGTCCGAGTGGCGACAGCCGGCCGGCAGCGGCGCGCCTCGCATGGTTGATTGGCGACATGACGGGATTAGATCCGGAACCGGCGGTTGAATTTGTAATCGTTCTGATACAGCGAAACAGAATTGCCCTCGGCAATTTTTATGGGCAGTCTACCATGCAGACGACTGTCAACGTTTCGACTTTAATCGTCACATGGGACGCGCGACCGCCTGGCCGCCGCCCGAGGAAGAAGGAATCATCGTGCCGCGCGTTCTCGTGGTCGATGACGACCCGATGGTGTGCGTTGCCATCGAGGTTTGTCTGACGCGCAAGGGTTTCGAGGTCACCGTTGCCGACGGTGGTGAAGCGGGAATGCGCGCGCTCGAAACGTCCGATTTCGACGTCATGCTGATCGATGTGTTCATGCCGCATATGCGCGGCTTCGAATCGATCCGGATGTTCCACGAGCGCAAGCCGGATGTACCTGTTATCGCGATGTCGGGCTACGCCTTCGCCAACACCGAACGCGCACCGGATTTCCTGCGGATGACCATCGAGCTCGGCGCGGCGTGCTGCCTGCGCAAACCGTTCACGCCGGACGCGTTGTTGACCTCGGTCAATCAATGCATCACCAAACCGAAAGCTTCCGCGCAGCAGTCGAAATCGTGAAGTAAACAACTGGCAATGCCCTCGCAGCGTATCATTCTTGGAATTGGCCTCGCTATCCTCCTCATTATCGGCGCTGCCTCGATCGGTCTCGACCTCAAGTCGCGGTCCGACGCAGCCTCGGTCGACCGCGCGCTTGGAATACTCAGCAAACTCTCGGATATGCGCCCAATGCTGCGCCGGGCGGAAAGCGCGGCGCGCGCCTTCGCGATCACCGGCAATCAGGAGTTCGCCCGGGACTACAGCGAGGCAAGCGCCGCTATCCTGCCGGCGCTGGCGGCGCTGATCGAGGCGGTCAAGGACAATCCCACCGAAAAGCGGCTGATCGAGGAAACCAAGGCGCTGGTCGAGCGGCAGATTGCCGTCAATGGCGAGTTGATCAGGCTCCGGACCGCGGGAGATGGCGCCGCCGTCGCAGCGCTCGTCGCCCAGGAAGACCGCGCGGCGACGGAGGCGATCTCCGCAAACCTTGCAAAAGCGGTGGCGGAAGAGCGCAGGCTGCTTTTTGCCAGACGCGCCGAATCCGAAACCAACGGGACGCTTCTGCTGGCGATCGATCTCGCCGGCGTCCTGCTGATTCTGGTCCTCGCCACTCTTCTGACGGTCTCAACCCGCCGCTCGCGCCGGGAACTGCAGGATTCGCTGAGCGCCACCAAGGCCACCAACGAGGCGCTGGAGGCCGCGGTCGCCGAGCGCACCGAGCATCTGGTCGCCGCGCATGAGGAACTCAGGCTTTCGGCCGCCGTCTTGCGCAGCACCTTTCACAGCATGGCGGAGGCCGTGCTCGTCATCGACACCAGGGGCGAGGTTTTGCTCTCGAACCCGGCCGCCGAGAAGATGCTGCGCTACCGGCCGGGCATGACGGTCGAGCACTTGCGGTCGCTCAGCGCGGTTTTCCATGCCGACGGTGTGACGCCGCTACCAGTCCGTGACATGCCCGCCTCGCGCGCGCTGCGCGGCGAAGCGTTCGACGCCAGCGAAATCGTGTTGCGCCCGGTTGGCGGCAATCCGCCGGTTCACCTCGTGATCAGCGGCCGGCCGCTGCGCGATGCCTCGGGTGCCATCAGCGGCGCGGCGCTGGTCTACCACGACATCACGGGGTCGCGCGAAACCGAGCACAAGCTGCAGCAGGCGCAAAAGCTCGACGCCATCGGCAAGCTCACCGGCGGCGTCGCGCACGACTTCAACAACATGCTGACCGTGATCACCGGCACCACCGAAACGCTGGTAGCCAACCTTGCGCACGAGCCGGCGTTGCAGAAGACCGCCGAACTGATCGACCAGGCGGCGGAGCGCTGCAGCGAGCTGATCCAGCATCTGCTCGCCTTCGCCCGCCGCCAGCCGTTGCAGCCGCGCAATGTCGACATCAACGCGACCCTGCTCGATATCGCAAAACTGCTTCGCCCGACGCTCGGCGAGCAGGTCGAGGTCAACTCCATTCTCGAGCAGGAAGTGGCGATTGCCCATATCGACGCATCGCAGCTCGCCAACTCCCTGCTCAACATGGCGATCAACGCGCGCGATGCGATGCCGAATGGCGGCAAGTTGCTTTTGGAGACGCGCAACGTCGTGCTCGACGAGGCCTATGCGCAGGCCAACCCGGACGCAAAGCCCGGTCCCTATGTAATGCTCGCGGTCAGCGACACCGGCGCCGGCATGCCGCAGGACGTACTGGACAAGGTGTTCGAGCCGTTCTTCACCACCAAGGAGGTCGGCAAGGGCTCAGGCCTCGGCTTGAGCATGGTCTACGGCTTCGTCAAACAGTCCGGCGGGCACATCCGGATCTACAGCGAGGTCGGCCACGGCACCACGATCAAGCTCTATCTGCCCCCTGCCCGCGGCCAGGTCGAGGCCGCGCCGCCGGCGGCAACGCCGCTGCCGCATGGCAACGAGACCATCATGGTGGTGGAAGACGACGCGCTGGTGCGCAACTTCGTCACCGCGCAATTGCAGAGCCTCGGCTACCGCACGGTGGCCGCCGCCAACGGACCGGCGGCGATGAACCTGATCGAAGGCGGTCAGGCGTTCGATTTGCTGTTCACCGATGTCATCATGCCCGGCGGCATGACCGGACGCGAACTCGCGGACAAGGTGCTGAAGCTCCGGCCCGGCATCAAGGTGTTATATACGTCCGGCTATACCGACAACGCGATCGTGCACCAGGGCCGCCTCGATCCCGGCGTGCTGCTGCTGACCAAGCCGTACCGGAAGTCGCAGTTGGCGAACATGATCCGCCGCGCGCTGTCGGGATAAACAAGGCGCAGGCCTCCCCCTCCTGCGGCGTCGTTTTCAATGCCAACTTGATGTATGAGAGGGTGAGACTTGGACAAAGAGATTCGGGGGAAGAGCCAAGGCTAATGGCCGACGTGATCTACAAGCGCTGCTATTTCGATTGGGGCGGACGCTGCGCCTACTGCGACGTTGGACTGCCCCGGCAAAAGACGGGCGGCAAGGTCAAGGCCAGCATCGACCATTTCATTCCGCTCTCCAAGGGAGGCCAGAATGGCAGGAGCAACCGCGTGCTGTCCTGCTACCCCTGCAATCTCGCCAAGGGCGATACCGACCCGCGCGAGACCAATCAATGGCGCCATATCGAACAGCGCCTCGCCGAGATCGCCGCTTCGCCGCTGATCAGTCACGGCAAGCTCAAGCTGCTTATTCCGGAGCTGGTGAAGCAAGTTGGCGTAGAGGCATGATCCGCACCAGAAGGGCCGCGTTGGCGCTGATCGACGACGGCAAGCCACCAACCTGTTCACCGCACAGCGCCCTATTCGGCTTTCTCGTCGGGGACAGGTGGAAGATGACGCTGAAGGTCCATTCTCTCGTGCAGGATTCGCACGATTTCGATCGTCATTCCTGGTGCCACCCGGTACATCAGGAAGTAACTTCCGCGCCGACCGTGCCGCGCGATGTGGAGTGTGCGAAGACCTGACATGATCTCGCCTCGCGCTTTGGAGCCCGCAACCTCGGGACCGTCGGCAAGTTCGCCGATCGCCTGAACGAGCGTGTCCCGATAGACACGCGATTGCCGCTCACCAAAATTCTCGGTGGTCCATTTGACGATGTTCGCAAAATCGACTTCTGCCGCAGCGCCGAGGCGGACACGCCATTTCCGCTCGACCATTGGCGGAATCTATCCGGCGGTCTTGGAGATGACCTTCTCCGAGAGGTCATTCAAATAGCCTCGCAACTCTTCGATATCTCCGAACTCTTTGAATTCGCCTCGATCCAGTGCACCAAGACCGACCCGCGCTGCTGATCGCAGAGCCCTCAGCTTGCTTGCGTCCTCCGCCTCGCGTTGCTCCACCAGCCGCAACCCCTCGCGCAGCACTTCGCTGGCGTTTTGGTAGCGGCCGGACTCGACAAGGGACTTGATGAGGTCTGCTTGGCGCTCCGTCAGCACAACATTTCTGGTTGGCACTGGCGTCCTCTCACTTGTTCGAGTTCCGCTGATGATAGCATCATGTGCCATCACGCTCCATGACCAAGCGACGCGTCCCTCAGCTACAGCGCGGATGCCTCTTCATCCGCCTGGCGCGCCATTCTCGATTAGGCGTTCCTCACTGCGCCCCCGATCCCCCCGCCACGATCTTCTCGTTCAGCTTCTGATCCACGATCTCGACCGTGCGGTCGATCTCGGCGCTGGGCGCGCCGAGCTGGTGCGAGATCAGCTTCACGAGCAGGTCGACGCGCTCGATGAACGGCGCGCCGGCGGCGACCGCACGGGCCGCCGATGACGGCTTGAGCAGGCTTTCGGCCGCCTTGGCATACTTCCCGAACGGCACCTGGTCCTGCGGATCGGCGCCCAGGCGCCGTGCGATTCCGTCGACGTGATCGTAGATCGACTGCGACAGTTTCAGGTCGCCGTGCACGGCGTCGCGGATCGACTGCGGATCGTTCGGCGTGATGCAGCGGTAATTGCCGGTCAGCAGCATCGACCATTTGGCGAGCGGCACGAACAGCGAGTCGAACACTTTCAGCTTCACCGGGACGTCGTGGCCATCCAGCGTCACCGCATCGATATCAGCTTCCAGCTCGCGAAGCAGCTTGTTGTCCTTCTCGTCGGCAAAGGCCGCCGCCTTGAAGTTGGTCGGCAGGCCGACATGCAGCACGTTTGCCGCCTCTTCCGGCGGACGGAAGGCCTGCGGATCGGGCGAGCACAGCGTCACCAACCCCGGCTGGAAGCGTTCCCACACCTGCGCATTGGTATAGGCCTCCTCGAGGTCCATGTCCGCCAGCGCCGGGATCCGCTTGAGATAGGGTAACGGCGGCATGTTCATGATCGACAGACAAGGCAGCTTCGCCTCGGCGATCTTGATCATCAGAACGCGGATCGTGTGGTTGGTGTATTGCGGCTCCTGCATTGCAAGACCGACCAGGTCGTAGCGGGAAAGATCGACCTCGGCGGGCGTGGTCGCATCCAGCTTGCCCGGCAGGTCGCGCGAAAAGATCGCGCGGTGCACCGCCTCGTCGCGCAGCTTGATGCGTACTTCGGTGCCGTCGCGGTTGATGAGCTCGGCCGTCTTCTTCCGGCAGACCAGGGTCACGTTGTGACCGGCCATCAAAAGCTTCGTCGCCAGCAAGGAGCCATACGAAGCCCCCAGGATCAAAATGTTGCGCGCCATACTCTCTCTTTCACAGATAAAACCAGGCCCCTATGGGGGTCTGGCACCCATTATACCAGAATTGACCGTCCCGATGCCTACTGCAAACCGGCAGCCATTACAATCGGATAGACTGGCCTTTACGACCTTGTCGCCAGCACGACGCCGGCCAGCGTAAACACCAGCGCCGCGATCTGGATCGGCCCGAGCGGCTCGCCGAGTGCGATGGCGGAGGCGACGACGCCGATCACCGGCACCGCCATGGTGCCGATCGCGGCGACTGATGCCGGCAGGCGGGCGAGCGCGGCGAACCAGCTCACATAGGCGATGCAGAACTGGATCACGGTGGAATAGATCAGGAGCCACCAGCCGAGCTGTGTCACCTCATCGATATGCGTGGTCTCGACGGCGAGACCGATGATGACGATCGGGAAACAGCCGAGCCCGATCTGCCAGGCCGCGGCCGGGATCGGCGGCAGCGGCACCGGCAGCTTCTTCGCCAGCACCGTGCCGAGCGCAAAGCCGAACGCGCCGCCCAGCGCCATCACCATGCCCGGCAGCTTTGCGGCGGTCGCGCTAAAGCCGTTGCCGCCCATGATCGCGGCGAGGCCCGCGAACGCCATCACCAGCGCCACCGTGCGCAGAATAGTCGGCCGTTCGCCGAGCACCGGCCAGGCCAGGAGCGAGGCCCAGACCGGCATGGTGTAGGCGATCAGCGCCGCTTCGCTGGCCGGCAGCCACAACAGCGCCAGCCCCATCAGCACCATCCATCCCGTGACGTTGAGCAGCGCCGAGAGCATCAGCCGCGGCCACAAATGCCGCTCGACCTTGAGGCTCTGCGAGCGCGCCAGCGCCAGCACGGCCAGGAGCGCCGCGCCGATCACACCGGTCGAGCCCCGCAGCGTCAGCGGCGGCAGCTCGCTCAGGAGATACTTCGTGACGGGCCAGTTAAAGCCCCAACCCACCGAGGTGATGGCGAGGAACATCAGGCCTGCGGGCGCGATCCGCATCGGCGCGCTGGTCGGTTTTGATTCTGTCATGGAGCCCGGCAAGGGACGGAAAAGCGGTGGAATCGGCCCTCACCTTGCCGCTTATCGGCGGGCGGGACCACGGGCTCGCGGGCATGCCAGCCCTCCCGCTCCGTAGCGTTACGTGAGTCTTTCGAACGCAATCCCGAAGGGAGAAAAAATACCTGCCCTGTGAACAGCGGGACGAAGCCTGTTTCCACATGCGAGGAACAAATTTTTGGGTTGGGAATCCCTGAGGACTCACCGATACTTGGCACCATCACAGGCGCGGGAACACCCCCTGTTATCCCTCACTTTCCACCATATTTAGTATTTGATTCAGGAACTCGTACTACTCCTTGACGGGCGCAACGGGTTTGGCCTAGCCTTATTGCTGGACGGCGCGAGTTAAGTTCTGGGTCCCGCCGATCGCTCCCAAATGGGTTCCGAACGAGCACTCCGTCAGCCGGTTGAGGCACGGATCGAGGGCTTGTCTGCCCAAAATTCGGGGGCGATCCGGGCCTTAAAAAACGAGCCGAATGGCTCAAGGCGACGACGCGCGGCGTTGAGTTGGGAGCATGGTCCGGAAAAGTGGGTACCGGTTTTCCGAACAGACCATGCTCAAACGAAGGAAGGGGCTGGCCTTGCCGAAAGGCGGGACGAGCCCTTGGGGTGGCGAAGACAGAAACAGGGCCGGGTTCACCGGTAGAGCTTGCGGATCTCAAGGGCCAAGGTTGTCTTCAACCATGGTCCCGAAGGTTCGCTCACAGAAACATCCGGCAACCGCAGGAAATGCGGACCGGGCAAGACGGGGCACGACAACTATGCGAATCGAACGGCGCAACACCACTTCCGGCCAGTCACCCTATGCAGGGATTGATTTCAGGCTGACGACATCGGAGATCCGCAACCCCGACGGTTCGGTCGTGTTTCGGCTCGAAAATGTCGAAGTGCCCCAGTTCTGGTCGCAGGTCGCCTCCGACGTGCTGGCGCAGAAATACTTCCGGAAAGCCGGCGTCGCCGCGCGCCTGAAGAAGGTCGAGGAAGAGACCGTCCCGTCGTGGCTGTGGCGCTCGGTGCCGGACACCGAGGCCCTCGCCCTGCTGCCTGAAAGCGAGCGCTATGTCGGCGAGACCAGCGCCAAGCAGGTGTTCGATCGCCTCGCCGGCTGCTGGACCTATTGGGGCTGGAAGGGCGGCTATTTCTCGTCCGATGAAGACGCGCAGGCGTTTTACGACGAGCTGCGCTACCAGCTCGCCAAGCAGATGGTCGCGCCGAACTCGCCGCAATGGTTCAACACCGGGCTGCATTGGGCTTACGGCATCGATGGCCCCGGCCAGGGCCACTATTACGTCGACTGGAAGACCGGCAAACTGACGAAATCCAAGTCGGCGTACGAGCACCCGCAGCCGCACGCCTGCTTCATCCAGGGCATCGAGGACGACCTCGTCAACGAGGGCGGCATCATGGACCTCTGGGTGCGTGAGGCGCGCCTGTTCAAATACGGCTCCGGCACCGGCTCCAACTTCTCGCGCCTGCGCGGCGAAGGCGAGCGCCTTTCCGGCGGCGGCCGCTCGTCCGGCCTGATGTCTTTCCTCAAGATCGGTGATCGCGCCGCGGGAGCCATCAAGAGCGGCGGCACCACGCGCCGCGCGGCCAAGATGGTCGTGGTCGACGTCGATCATCCCGACATCGAGACCTATATCGACTGGAAGGTGAAGGAGGAGCAGAAGGTCGCCGCGCTGGTCACCGGCTCCAAGATCAACCAGAAGCACCTCAAGGCCGTGCTGAAGGCCTGCGTGAACTGCGAAGGCTCGGGCGATGACTGCTTCGATCCCGAGAAGAACCCTGCCCTCCGCCGCGAGATCAAGCTGGCGCGCCGCGCGCTGGTGCCCGACAATTACATCAAGCGGGTGATCCAGTTCGCCAAGCAAGGCTACAAGGACATCGACTTCCCGATCTACGATACCGATTGGGATTCGGAAGCCTACCTCACGGTCTCCGGCCAGAACTCCAACAACTCGGTCTCGCTGAAGGACGACTTCCTTCGCGCTGTCGAAACCGACGGCGAGTGGAATCTGATCGGCCGCACCAACAAGAAGATCACCAAGACCCTCAAGGCGCGCGAGCTCTGGGAAAAGATCGGCCACGCCGCCTGGGCCTCGGCCGATCCCGGCCTGCACTTCAACACCACGATGAACGACTGGCACACCTGCAAGGCGTCCGGCGACATCCGCGCGTCGAACCCGTGCTCGGAATACATGTTCCTGGACGACACGGCGTGCAACCTCGCCTCCGCCAATCTGCTGACCTTCTATTCGACGACGACAAAACGGTTCGACGTCGAGGCCTATGAGCACCTGTGCCGGCTCTGGACCATCGTGCTCGAAATCTCCGTGATGATGGCGCAATTCCCGTCGAAGGCGATCGCCGAACTCTCCTACGAGTTCCGCACGCTGGGCCTCGGCTTTGCCAACATCGGCGGCCTCCTGATGACCATGGGGCTTCCCTACGACTCCAAGGAAGGCCGTTCGCTGTGCGGCGCGCTGACCGCTGTGATGACCGGCATCGCCTACAAGACCTCGGCCGAGATGGCGGCCGAGCTCGGCACCTTCCCCGGCTACAAGAAGAACACCCAGCACATGCTGCGCGTGATCCGCAACCACCGCCGCGCCGCCCATGGCCACGCCTCGGGCTATGAAGCGCTGTCGGTCAACCCGGTGCCGCTCGACCACGCCTCCTGCCCGCAAGGAGACGTGATCGCGCACGCGACCAAAGCCTGGGACGACGCGCTGACGCTTGGCGAAGCCAACGGCTTCCGCAACGCGCAGACGACAGTGGTGGCGCCGACCGGCACCATCGGCCTCGTGATGGATTGCGACACCACCGGCATCGAGCCTGACTTTGCGCTGGTGAAGTTCAAGAAGCTCGCCGGCGGCGGCTACTGGAAGATCATCAACCAGGCCGTGCCCGAAGCGCTGCGCGCGCTCGGCTACAGCGAAGCGCTTATTGCGGAGATCGAAGCCTACGCCGTCGGCCACGGCTCGCTCTCCAACGCGCCCGGCATCAACCTCACCACGCTGAAGGCCAAAGGCTTCACCGACGAAGCGCTGGCCAAAGTGGAAAAGGCGTTGCCGACCGCCTTCGACATCAAGTTCGCCTTCAACAAGTGGACCTTTGGCGAAGACTTCCTGCGCGACACGCTGAACCTCTCGGCCGAGACGATCGCGGCCCCCGGCTTCGACCTGCTGGCCGCCCTCGGCTTCAGCAAACGTGAGATCGAGGCCGCGAACGTGCACATCTGCGGCGCGATGACGGTGGAAGGCGCCCCGCATCTGAAGGCCGAACACTATCCGGTGTTCGACTGCGCCAACCCCTGCGGCAAGATCGGCAAGCGCTATCTGTCGGTCGAGAGCCACATCCGCATGATGGCGGTGTCGCAGCCGTTCATCTCGGGCGCGATCAGCAAGACCATCAACATGCCGAACGACGCCACCGTCGAGGATTGCAAGGCGGCGTATCTCTTGTCCTGGAAGCTCGCGCTGAAGGCCAACGCGCTCTACCGCGACGGCTCGAAGCTCTCCCAGCCCTTGAACTCGCAGCTCATCGCCGACGATGACGACGAGGACGATGCGGTGGAGGCGCTCTACGAGAAACCGATGGCCGCGCGCACTGCGCAGGTCTCGGAAAAGATCGTCGAGAAGCTGGTCGAGCGCATCGTCGTGATGCGCGAGCGCGAGAAGATGCCGGACCGACGCAAGGGCTACACCCAGAAGGCGGTGGTCGGCGGCCACAAGGTCTACTTGCGCACCGGCGAATATGACGACGGCCGTCTCGGCGAGATCTTCATCGACATGCACAAGGAAGGCGCAGCACTCCGCTCCTTCATCAACAATTTTGCGATCGCCGTCTCGCTCGGCCTGCAATACGGCGTGCCGCTGGAGGAATATGTCGACGCCTTCACCTTCACCCGCTTCGAGCCGGCGGGCCCCGTGCAGGGCAACGACAGCATCAAGTACGCGACCTCGATCCTCGACTATGTGTTCCGCGAGCTCGCGGTCAGCTACATGTCGCGCTTCGACCTCGCCCATGTCGATCCGACCGAGTCGAATTTCGACGCGCTCGGCAAGGGCGTCGAGGAAGGCAAGGAGCCGTCCGACCAGGGCCAACAGGCCACCAAGTATCTGTCCAAGGGCCTGACCCGCTCGCGCACGGATAATCTGGTGGTGATGCGCGGCGGCGACGTGGATGCCCGCGGCTCCCACAACGTCACCGCGATCGCCGGACACGGCCCCAGCGCCCGCGCCTCCGACGCGCACGAAGGCGCCGTGGCGTTAAGGCAGGAATCCCAGCACGACCTGTCCCCGACAGAAAAGCTGGGAGCCCTGCAATGGAGCAAGGCCGGCAGCGCCGCCGTGGCGGTCGCCCCCAGCAAGGCCGAACGCCGCGCGGAAGCCAAGGCCAAGGGCTACGAAGGCGAGATGTGCTCGGAATGCGGCAACTTCACGCTGGTGCGGAATGGGACCTGCATGAAGTGCGATACGTGTGGAAGCACGACGGGGTGTTCTTAGCTTTTGGGCCCCCTGAATCAATGACCTGATTTAGGGGGCCTCCAACCATGGCAGGCCATGAAGAAACTCCATCCGAATGACTGCGTCTGCGCATTCTGCCGCAACGAAATCGATTTCGATTTTCCGGATCATCTTCTTGATAAAATCGCAGAGGGAGAGGTTGTACTATTTGCGGGTGCGGGAATAAGCACTGAGAATAAGGTGCACTGTCAGTCCACCTTATATGAAGAGATACGAGCGAGCTTAGCAACCACTTCTGATCTGTCATTTCCAGAGCTAATGGATGCATTCTGCGCGCAACCTGACGGCCGGATTAAGCTTCTGGAGAAAATCAAACGTCGCTTTGATTACTTTCGCTCGTTCGATGGCTTCCTTCGCCCGATGACTCGCTTCCATCGATCGATAGCCCCTCTCTACATGATCAAGGATGTGATCACTACGAATTGGGACGATTTCTTTGAAAGTGAATGCAACTTTGATCCGTTTGTTTACGACAGCGATTTAGCCTTTTGGGACGCATCAAAAAGGCGCGTGATGAAGATCCATGGTTCAATAACAAATTTTGGATCAATCGTTGCGACGACTGACGACTACACTCAGTCATTCAAGCGGCTGAACGACGGCCCGCTGGGCGCTCAACTGAAATCCTTGATCGCCCGCAAAACAGTTGTCTACGTTGGATATTCTCTGTCGGACGAAAATTACCTTCGACTGCTCCGCAACATAGCGCGGCTAATGCAGGGAAATCTGCGTCAGTCGTATTTTGTTGCACCGAAGATAGATCTTGAGAAACTCGGAAGGGCTCCTGCTCCCTTGATTCCTATCCAAACGGATGGATCGCTCTTCTTCGAGATAGCACGGGAGAAGTTGACCGAAAGGTGCAGGATTACGCGCGATCAAGCTTTTGCCGCTTGTGCGGATTTGCTCGACGATATTGCTGAGGCCCACAACAAAACGGCCGATGCGTTTATTCGCACGCAACACCCCCTTCTTATTTTTATACTGAGCTATCAAGATGGGCTGATCCATGCCCTACAACGGATAATCAGGATGCGAAGAACGGGTGAATACCATTCGCAGATGGCGGTTCAGGCCCGCGTTCACAGCTATGAGCATCGCATAGAAGAGTTATCTGCCGCGAAGGATTATTGGAACGCCGCTTATGCGCTGGGTTATCAAAGCGGCCTACTATTCTTGATACTGAACTCGGATGACGACAAAGGCCCGTGGCCGCCGTTCTTTGACGTGCCTTTTGATGTCGCTGTGAGGTCCTTATCGGGAGCACTTCGATTTCCCAAAGACAAGTTGCCGCGGTCTGTCAAAGTCCAAGCCAACCGGATCTTGAAAAGATACCCGAAAGAAGCGCGTTTGATTCCTGATCATACTCCATACCTTTAGCAAGCAGCCCGGATGGCCAAACCAAGATACCCTTGAGAGCCGGTCCGAATATTCATCATGGATGCAGCCCGTCCGACTACTAGCGTAGGGCGGATTAGCCGAAGGCGTAATCCGCCGTTCCAAGTGACCAAGTTGGCGGGTTACGCTTCTCTAATCTGCCTTTCTCGCTGACCTCGGCATCGGATGCACCGCCGTTATACAGGGCGCGCATGAACTCCCGCCAATCCGGGTGAAGGTCTTCGAGCTTCCTTCGAGGCCGACCTATTGCGTTCGGCTCTTCCTTATCCCGCCCCCGTCGAGATTTCTTTCCGTCACCACTATGCACACAGTATAACGCGTCTTGGCAACTACTCAGGAAGTTCGGCGTCTTCCGGCATTTCAACTGTGACCGCTATCGCCGCTGCAATCGGGCCCGAGCGCCGATAAAAGATCGATTGGATCGGCACCTCATCGTTGTTTGTAAATCGGAAGCCGCCTTTGCAGCCCAAAAGGAGATCAGCCATAAAATATTCAAGGCGCCATCCATACTCGTCGTCGCTCATAATCTTTCTGGTATCGCCAAGTGTTGGGCTATAGCTTTTAGCTTTGCCGGCCAGAGCCTTGTGCAGATCCTCCGTAGGGATAACCCTCGCGCCGAGGTAGTTATCTTTCTCTCCCAGCTTAGAATACTCCGTCAGCGGGAGGACGACGTTCGTCACCAACTGCGGCGGATTGTAAAACAGGTAGTGAATTGGAATCTTGTAGGACTCCATGTGCCCACGGATGGCTTCGACCTGATCTGATTCTTTCGTGAGTGACTGATACTTGCTGGCCTTCGTGAAGGAGAACTTGCGCTGAGACATCATCGAGGCCAGGTCGGCATCACGAGCCCCGATGCGCGCCATCCCTACTCGATAGTCGTATTCCTCCAGGTGATCCACATCTCCGGTGGTCGGAAATAGTCGCTTCGATTGGAGTAGCGCCACTTTGCGCCTGACCATCCGCCCACCCTTCGTGAAAAATACGAACACGCCGATGTCTGCCACTTCCCAGCTTCGGAAGTGTCGCAGTCCACCCAAATAGTGGGTGTCGATCCGAATTGCCCAATCTGACTTAAACTTCCGCGGTGCAGCGTAGTTCGTAAGGTGCTCAATGAACGTCAGATCGAAGGTTGGCTCGGGTGTCGCTGGAGCGTTCAACATTTTTTCTGCCAGACGCCTGTTTGCGTCGGCAAAAACGCCCCGAAACCAATCTACGATCTCCATTGGAATAGCCATTGGTTCTCTCCCCCGCGAGACAATCCCGAGTATCAGCTTTTTTTACCGGGCACACGAGAAAGATGCTATTCGCAAGTGTTTCAACTCGTCGAGATTCCCATGGCACAACAGCTATTTGCGGGGACGCCTCTTTCGGTCCTGTTTGATAATACAAATCGCAATATTGAAGACACCATCAACAAGCTGACCGATGCACAGGTCTTGGCGGCCTCACTGGATGTTTTGACCCAGCAGATTGCCGAGGCCAGTTTGATTCAGGTGCCGGTGCTCGACCTGACCCGAGTGGACAGAACCTTTGAAGATGCGACGGTTCCTGAGCGTCGTGTTCCCAACCCCAACTTTACCGACGTTCAGATCGGGGTACCGGGCCGGGTTCACACCCTCCACGTTCCCTACACCGGTCAGCAGCATATGTTTTACTACATGCCTCCAGTACCGCCGAGACTGAGCGTTGTTGGTGCAACAACCGACACCGAGGTCATGGTTTATGCCGCCGGTGCGTGGTTCACAGCGGAATCAATCACCCAGAAGTTCACGCAGGACATCGAGACCTTGGAAGATGCCCTGAGGCGACTTCGGGAGAACTGCAAGCGGTATAATACAGCGCTTCCAACCTTCATTCGTCCCCGGCTCGACAGACGGCACCAAATTGCGGAGCGGACTCGCCAAACAACGGAGGGCATCAAGTTTCCCCTCCGTCAGGTTGCCAACGCACCCCAAACCTACAAGCTACCTGACAAGCCCAAGCCTATCGCTTCTCAACCCGTACAACGCGCGACGGAGAAGTCTTTTGTCCTGGGCGAAGAGGATTACCAAAATATTCTGAGAATCTGCGCGAGCATGTCTCTGGTCATGGAGCGCAGCCCTTCGGTATTCGCAAATGCCGGCGAAGAGGACATCAGGGTTCACTACCTCGTGCAATTGAACGGCCAATACCAAGGCGAGGCCACGGGCGAAACGTTCAACCACATTGGACAAACAGACATTCTCATCCGACATGAGAACAAGAACGTATTTGTGGCCGAGTGCAAGTTTTGGGGAGGCTATAAAGCCATGATCGAAACGGCTGACCAGCTCTTGGGATACACGACGTGGAGGGATACCCGAACCGCCCTCATCGTCTTCAATCGCAACATGGACTTCACGAATGTTATTTCAGAAGCTCAGCGGTCGATGAAGGATCATCAGCACTATAAATCGGGACCAACCAAGGAAGGCGAGACTAGGTTTAGATACGTCTTCAGCCATCCCGAGGACAAACAACGGGATATCATCGTGACCCTGATGCTGTTCAACATGCCGAAGCCGGCGAAGCCATGACGTTCATCCTTCTCACCCGACCAAGCGTAGGGCGGATTCGTTAGTCTAGTCAGCCCTACGCGAGTTAAGTATAGCTCGAACCGTTCCACGAGTTGTATCAGTCAGCAAGCACAATTGACTGCAGTCGCTTGCTGCTCCACGGCTTTCTGGCGCAACCGGCAAACTGTGACCATGTCATCGGGACACAAACACACCAACTGCCTGAGCACTCACCATGTTCGAGAAATTGCGGCTCAACTGGAAGATTCGCCAGCTCCAGCGGCTAAAGAACCAATACATAGGCGTGACGTACGAGGCGCTTCGCGAAGTTGCGCATGAGACCGGCGAGATTCCGGACAAAGAAGTAATAAGGGAAGAGATACTCAACACCGTCAAATTGAATCGCGAAATGGACGAGCGTATCGCAATACTCGAGAGCGATTACTGGCTTGATCAAGCGCAGCGTTACTTGCTTCCTACGCCGAACGACCAAGCTTACATTCGTTCGAAGTTAGACAAGCGTTTCAGCTATTTTGACGAGGAAACGTTGGCAGCCCTGCGCTCAGCAGTTCGCAAAGAGCAGAAGGAGCGTTCGGAAAATTTCCGTACGTGGGCAACGCTCGCTATCGGCATCATTGGAGCCCTCATCGGGCTCGCTGCTATGCTAAAGAAATAGTCCCAATCTTACTTCGCCAGCCCGAGCGACTTCAGCGCCTTGCCGTTGTCCTCGTTGTCCGCCTTCATGAACTCCGCGAAGCCAGCCGAATCCAGATAGAAGATCGTCAGCGCGACACGTTTCGTTATTGTGCCCTACTTGCCCCCAAAAGACGCATGTCAAGAAAAAGCAAGAGCTTCCCACGCCTCCGCCGCTGGCGGCGCGGTGCACGATGGGCGCGACGGAAGGTCGCGAGAGCACCGCGGGCGGCCCGGATCGTTGGCGTCGTGGCGATCCTGCTTGTGCTCGTCGCGCTGACGAACCTTGTCTATCAGGTGATCCGCAAGCCGACTGAGCTGTTTGCCTTCGTTGGCGACGCGCTCGACAAGGAGCCGGCCGAGACGTGGCGGCAATACGGGCCGCTCTTCCGCGCCTATTCCACCAGTACGATCACGCCCGAATTGCTGGCCGCGCTGGCGCAGGTCGAGAGTTCAGGCAACCCGGTGGCGCGCACCTACTGGCGCTGGCGATTAAGCCTGAATCCTTTCGCGATTTACCAGCCCGCCTCCAGCGCCGTCGGCCTCTTCCAGATGACCGATGCGGCCTACGCCGAGGCCGCGCGGTCCTGTGTCCGAGAGAATGCGGTCACAAATACCGGCTGCGGGTTCACCAGCCTCACTATCCGCGCGATCCCGAGCCATGCCATTGAGCTCGCGTCCGTGTATCTGGCTCGCAATGTCGCGGCGGTTCTCGCCCGCGTCCCCGATGTGTCGGCAAGCCTGCAGCAGAAGCAGGATCTCGCCGCGTTTATCCATCTTTGCGGCGGGGGTCCCGCCACAGCCTTCGCGCGCCGCAACTTTCAAATGATGTCCGGCGAGCGGTGCGGCGATCATCTCGTCACAGCCTATATCGTCAGGGTCAATGCGATGAAGCGGCAGTTCAAGCGCCTAGCGGCCGATGGCGGGTTCCAGAATTAACCTGCAGAGCGCACATCAAGCTTAACGCGCGAGTTTGGTTGCTACACTACGCAAGCCGAATAGATTCCGATTACCGGACGATTTCCCCAGGTCATCCGGGTCCACGCCAGCGAAGCCGCCAGGCGAATTGCCCTCTGCCTGGCGGCTTAGTTTTCGGCTCTCGGCGGGTGTAGCTCAATGGTGGAGCGCTGGGTTCCAAGAAGAGGCCAGTTCGATTTCGCGCTTCCCGCTCCTCATCCCCGAATGCGTTCAATGCGATTTATTCAGTGGGAGATGCTTATGCCTATGTCGCGCAAGCCCATTAGCGAAGTCGTTCTAGAGATCACTGACATCACCTCTCGACCTGTCATGGCAGAGAAACAACAAGCCGACAACTACGCCCTCAAAGTAAAGGCAGCGATGACACGACTGAGCGAGAGCAAACGCTAGCCCGCAAGGACGATTAGCCGAAGGCATAATCCGCCGTTCTGCGCGAACCGAGTCAGCGGGTTACGCTTGGCTAACCCGCCCTGCTCGCTATCCACTCACTTCATTCACTTACTTTGCCAGCCCGAGCGACTTCAGCGCCTTCCAATTACGGTGACAGTGCACTTAATTCGGAAAGCCGCTAGCAAGGCAGCATGGGTGCCCAACGGTGATTAAATGCGCTTTCACCGTAATATGACCTTTTGACGCCGCATGTTATGCGGACGCAGTTTTGTTCTCCATCCGACTCCATTCTGTTCGCAAAGAACGAATCGGAATCGCACAAATCAGCGCGAGCCACTTCTTAACAATGCGTTTGCTTCGCGCTTGCGCGCCCCGCCGTGCCGTTGGCCTCAGGCGCGGCGGAATTCGCGCGCGTTACCGCGCACTGCCCGTCGTTATCGGTTCCGAGTGTACCGGGATCATCAGGTGCTCGTTGGGTTTGCCGGGGAACATGATGTAGGGCTGCGTCGGGTCCTTGACATCCAGATCGCGCGGATAGGGACTGAGCATCTCGCGTGCTGCGCCGCCGACGATCATCACATGCGGCCCGGTCTGGACCCAATGCTTGTGCGTGTGCCGTTCGGCATGATCATGATTGCTCGTGCCGGTGTCACCGTCGAGCATGAAAATGAGGCCAATCTTGTTCGGCGGAGTCTGTTTGGCCTGCAGAGCCTTGCGCCATTCCATGGCGTTCTCGTCATCGCATTCGGGCGTTCCGTCATTTCCGATAAAGCAAGTGAAGCCGTTCGAGCCGGTTTGGATCGTCTTGGAAGATCCATCCGGCTGCGGCATGGTGATGGTTGCATTGTTCACCACCGACGCCGGAGCGGCGGTCTTCACCTTGGCGATGTACTCTGGTTCGGTCTTCGGGATTTCCTCGGTGGGAAGAGCCGATGCCGATGTGGTGGTGAGGGCTGCCGAAGCGACGCAGAACCCAACCGACGCGAGAGCATAGAGCCTGTTCATGGCTTACCTCCTGTAGTGGGCAACCGGCATCAATTCTACACCCAAACCAAGTGAGTGCCTCCTTCAAAAAAATATCTCACGCGAATCTTCAGCGGCCGATGCCAAGACCGGAGGAACGAGCTACCGTTGCTGTTGGGTTCCATTGCGAGACACGCACGCGGCATGCCGGCTCGGCCTTGCGTTGGCCGCAGCCTCTAACAGGTTGATCAGCTCGTAGGCGGATTGGCGCAGCGTAATCCGCCGCTCTCTCGCGATCAGGCCTAATCTTCACCGCTGCCTTTGCGCCAGATAGAATCCGAACAGCACCGTGACCAGTCCCGCTGCCTGCAACGCGGTCGGGGGCTCGCCGAGCAGGAGCCAGCCGGCGAGGATCGTCAGCGCCGGAACGGTCGCGGGGAACACCGCGGCGCGGGCGACGCCGATGGTCTGGACCGAGAATGCGAACAGATACAGCGCAGCGGGGCCGGCCAGGATGCCCTGTGCCAGCGCCTGCAGCGCGTTTTCAGCCCAGCCCAGCGCCGCCACGCGGGCAAACCCGCCAAAGGCCGCATAGAGCGGCAGCAGCGCCAGCGACACCACGCTGATGACGGTGGCGGCCGAGAACGCCGAGACGCGCCAATGGCGCAGCAGCGTGCCGAACGCGGCGAACATCAATCCGGTCATCACGAACAGCAAATCACCCAGCACGCCATCTGAACCAATATGGCCGATCGACTCGGCGCCGATCACCCCAAGTCCGCCGACGATGACGACCGCCCCCATCACGCGCGAGGGCGGCACCCGCTCGCGCAGGAACACCGCGGCCAGCAGCAGGCCGCCGAGCGTCGCGCTGGAAGGCTGGATGACGCTGCCATGGCCGAGCGGGACAAACAGGAAGCCGGTATAGCTGATGAGCGACATCACAGGCCCGCCCAGCACCATCAGCATCAGCCCGCGGCCCCATCCGATGCCGCCGAGATCGGCGATACCGGCGCGAAGCACGAGCGGCAGGAACACCAGCCCCGACCACACGAAGCGGTGCATCAGCAGGTCCGGCGGCGTGAAGCCGACCTTCAGCCCGTGCCGGGTCGCGACAAAGCCGAGCGCCCAGAACAGCGCCGCACCCGCGCCGCACGCGACCCCAAGCAGGGCCGGTTTGGTGTCAGGTTTTTGGGCTGGAGCATCGCCGCCGCTGGTCGGCTGGTTCATTGGGGACGCTTAACTTGGCCTGCACCCCTGTTCAACCCACGCTCCTGCAGGGCTGACGGGCACGCCGCTGCAAGCACAGGGCGAGAACACGTCGCAGGTTTTGCAAGCAAGCGCAGGACGAGAAGGCGTCATCCGCCCTACGCTCGCTACTTTGCATGGGGTTGTTTTCGCGATTTTGTGTCCGGGCCTTGCGGTGTACTGCAGAAGAGTATCTGCACCGGGTCCGGGAGGCGATATCGTCAGCAAGCAGTAAGTAGCAAGCAGTAAGTAGCCCGGATGAGCGAAGCGACATCCGGGACAACTCTAGCACCGCCCCGGATATCGCAGAGCCTGTCATCGGGCGCGCATTCGCGCGACCCGTTGGCTCATCCGGGCTACGCTCACTATTCTACGCTCACTATTCGCTTACTTTGCCAGCCCGAGCGACTTCAGCGCCTTGCCGTTGTCTTCGTTGTCCGCCTTCATGAACTCCGCGAAGCCAGCCGAGTCCAGATAGATCATGTCGAAGCCGCGCCTGTTCATGAACTCCTTGAACTCTTCGCTGTCCCAGATCTTCTTGATCGCGGTCTCGTACTGCGCGGCAATCTCCTTCGGCAGGCCCTTGGGCGCCGCAAAGCCGCGCCACACACCCTTGTGCCACTTGTGACCCGTCGCCTCCTCGGTGGTCGGCACATCAGGGAAGTTCGGCGCGCGCTTGGGTGAGAAGAACACGAGGCTGCGGATACGCCCCGCCTTGAGCAGCGCCTCGGCTTCCGGCATCGAGCACGCGACGAAGTCGACGCCGCCGGCCGCGAGATCGGTCAGCGCGGTTGCAGCACCCGTGGACGGCACCCAACGGATCGAGCCGGGCGAAACGCCGTCGGCCTGCATCAGGCCGGCGAGCGCGACATGCCAGCTTCCGCCCTGCCCCGTACCTGAGGCCACCACCTTGTTCGGGTTCGCCTTGATATGCGCGAACAGTTCCTTGACGGTCTTGTAAGGCGAGTCCGCCTTCACATGGATCGCGGCGGGGTCCTGGTTGACCAGCGCGATCGGCGTATACTTCTCGAAGGTGAGATCGGTCAGCCCCACCCAGTGCATCAGGTTGATCTCGAGCGTGATGAGACCGAACGTGTAATCGTCAGGCGCGGCGGTGGCGATCGCCTGGTGGCCGACCACGCCCGATCCGCCCGTGCGATTCACGACGTTCACCGGCTGCTTGAGATCGCGTTCCAGCATGCTCGCGATCTGGCGCGCGACCGCGTCGGTGCCGCCACCGGCGGCCCACGGCACGATCAGCGTGATCGGCCGCTCCGGAAAGGCCGCTTGCGCGTTTCCGGGGCCGAGCAGGCTAGCGGCCGCAAGCGCCGCAAGCGCGAGATTTCTGACCAAATTGCTGACCTGGCGAAACATTCGCAAAACCCTCCCGCTCTGTTTTTTATGCGCCGGGTGAGACACCGCGACGGGCGCTTATGCGCTATTCGCCATTCCGGCGGCGGAGCGCTGACATGTCAAGGAGAAGCAAGCGCAGGGCGGATCAGCCGAAGGCGAGCCGCGGACATCCGTCATTGCGACCTTCAGCGAATCCGCCGATCCTCCGATCGACATGGGGTGATTCGTGCTCGCCGAAAATACCGATCAATACCTGGAAAGCCTCAATCCGGAGCAGCGCCGGGCTGTCGAGCACGGCATCGGCCCGGATGGAACCATCGGCTCGCCGCTTCTTGTCATTGCCGGTGCAGGATCCGGAAAGACCAACACGCTCGCTCATCGTGTGGCCCACCTCATCATCAGAGGCGCCGACCCGCGTCGCATGCTGCTGATGACGTTTTCGCGCCGTGCCGCCGCCGAGATGACGCAGCGTGTCGAACGCATCGCGCGCCGCGTGCTTGGCGACAAGGCCGGCATCATGACGGAGGCGCTGACCTGGGCCGGGACGTTTCATGGTATCGGGGCGCGACTGCTGCGCGAATATGCCGAACGCATCGGCTTCGATCCGGCCTTCACCATCCATGATCGTGAGGATTCTGCTGATCTGCTCAACCTGGTGCGCCACGAGCTCGGATTTTCAAGAACCGAGTCTCGTTTTCCCACCAAGGGCACCTGTCTTGCGATCTATTCCCGTTGCGTGAACGCACAGGCGCCGATCGAGACGGTGCTCGGCCAGCATTATCCCTGGTGTTCGGGATGGGCGGATGCGCTCGAGCAATTGTTCGCTGCTTACGTCGAGGCCAAGCAGAAGCAGAACGTGCTCGACTATGATGACCTCCTGCTGTGGTGGTCGCAGATGGTCTCCGAGCCAGCAATCGCGCAGGAGATCGGCGGCCGGTTCGATCATGTCATGGTCGACGAGTATCAGGACACCAATCGGCTGCAGGCGACGATACTCCTGGCGCTCAAGCCGGATGGGCGCGGCCTTACCGTGGTGGGGGACGACGCCCAATCGATCTATTCGTTTCGCGCGGCCACCGTCAGAAACATTCTGGATTTTCCCGATCACTTCAGCCCAAAAGCAGAGATCGTCACGCTCGACCGCAATTATCGCTCCACTCAGCCGGTTCTAGCGGCCGCCAATGGCGTGATCGGACTTGCCAGGGAACGCTTCACCAAGAACCTCTGGACTGAGCGCAATTCGGCGCAGTTGCCGCGTCTGGTCACGGTTCGCGATGAGGCCGACCAGGCGCGCTACATCGTCGAACAGGTGCTGTCGAACCGCGAGGAAGGATCGCGTCTCAAGGAGCAGGCTGTCCTGTTTCGGACGTCCTCACACAGCGGCCCGCTGGAGGTCGAGCTGACGCGGCGCAATATTCCGTTCGTCAAGTTCGGCGGCTTGAAGTTTTTGGACGCCGCCCACGTAAAAGACGTGCTTGCGCTGCTCAGGTTCGTCGAGAACCCGCGGGACCGCGTCGCCGGATTCCGCGTGCTTCATTTGCTGCCCGGCATCGGCCCGGCGTCGGCCCAGCGCATTCTCGATCAAACCACCGTAATGGCCGATCCGATCTCCGCGCTCGCAGCGCTGCCGACGCCTCCCCGCGCCGGCCAGGATTGGAGCGACTTTGTCGAAACGCTCGCCAATATCCGCTATTCGGAATGGCCTGTTGATATCGAACGTATCAGGTTCTGGTACACCCCGCATCTGGAGCGAATCCATGAGGATGCCGAGGTGCGGCTGGCCGACCTGCTACAGCTCGAGCAGATCGCCTCGGGCTATCCTTCCCGCGAGCGCTTTCTGACCGAGCTCACGCTCGATCCGCCTGATGCGACCAGCGATCGCTCCGGGCCACCACTGCGCGACGAGGACTATCTGATCCTGTCCACGATCCACTCTGCCAAGGGGCAGGAGTGGAAGTCGGTATTCGCCTTGAACGTCGTCGACGGCTGCATGCCGTCTGATCTTGGCGCCGGCACGACGGCTGAACTCGAAGAAGAGCGACGCCTTCTCTACGTCGCGATGACGCGCGCCAAGGACGATCTGCATCTGATTGTGCCGCACCGCTTCTTCGTGCACGGCCAACAGGCACGCGGCGACCGGCATGTCTATGCGTCCCGGACGCGCTTCATACCGGATCATCTGGTCAAGCTGTTCGAACGGCAGACATGGCCGGCGGCGTCCCCGGCGGCACACCCGACGCCAAGTCAAAATGTGCAGATGGATATTCGTGAACGCATGCGCAGCATGTGGCGCTAGCAGCGTAGCAAACGTAGCCCGGATGAGCGCAGCGATATCCGGGATCACTCCATCCCAAGCACCCCGCCCCGCATATCGCTTTGCTCATGCGGGCTACGCGCTACGCGCTACTCGCCGGTGAGAACGCCACTACCATCCGCGATTCATGTGGCGCACCTCGCCGGTTCGCGAGTCGACATAGACTTCCATCCAGCGGCCCGCGCGGTCGCGGCCTTTGATCTCCCACTGATCGCCCTGGAACTGGGTATAGGACACCGTCATGACGCCGAGACCGGTCGCGACGTCGAGCGCGGTCTCCATCGAAATCTGGTCACCGGAATCGAAGGCAACGGCAGGTGTCGCTGCACCAAGCGCTAAGGCAGTGACAATTGGAAGAATGACATTTCGCATGGACACTCCTGTCGAACGCGTTGAGCTGTTACGCCAATTAGAACGAGCGGCAGGGTAGTGTGTTCCGACACCAGAGATCGCGGAACAGCCAGAAATTTCGGCAGTTGTGGCGATTTCGCGGCGGTTCCCGCTCGCTAACTAGCCCGCCATGCACGCCTGGAGCAGCGTAGTACCCAAGCGTGGTCCGAATGATCGTCGAGCAGAAGAAAAGCCCGGCTCAAGGCCGGGCTTTTCGTTCACTATCGCCTGTCCTGACCGGGGCCTCCGCCGCCGCCCGGTCCACCGCCACCGCCACCGCGCGGTGCGATCTGCGGCGCGCCGCCGCCCTGCGGCGCGGGCGCTGCTGCACGCGGGGCGGCCGGGGCCGGCGCCTGCTGCGCGCGTACGTTCGGCGGGCCGCCGCCACCGCGCGCCGCATCGGGCTGCGTCATGCGGGGCGTGGCACGCTCCATCCGCGGCGCAGCTGCACGCGGTTCGTCATGGCCGCGTGCCACGATCGGCGGCGTCTGCTGCGTACGTCCACCGCGGACCATCGGCTGCTCGCGCACCGTTGATCTTGCGCTCTCACGCGTGATCCGCGCGTTCTCTCGCGCCGTCCGCGCGTCTTCGCGCGTCATGCGGTCCCGCACCACCGCGCGTTCGCGCGCATCACGCGTCGTGATGTCCCTCTCCCGCGTCACGCGTTCCGTCACACCGGCGCGGCTCCGCTCCGTCACACCGGCGCGCGTCCGTTCCTCGACACGGGCACGCGACCTCTCCTCGACACCAACACGCGCATTTGCACGCGTCCTTGCCTCGGGGAGCGCAGCGTCGCGCGCGACCGCCGCGCGGCCGATCCGGGCCGCCGAGCGGTCGATCGTCAACCGCGTCGCGACACGCTCATGCGATCGCCAGTAGCCGCTCCAGTGGGCGCGGCGGTGATACCAGGGACGTGCCGCATAGTGGCTCGACCAGTACGTGGTCAGCACGAACGGCACGATGGGAACGTCGATCTCGTCGACATAGTCGGGCAGATAGACGTAGCGGTTGCGGTAGAGATATTGGAGATATCGCGACGACACCCAGCCCCGATCCTCCGACCAGCTCACATCGCACCAGGCCTTGCCTCTGAAGCACCCATGGATGTTGACACGGGTGCCGCCGGGAATGCGGTCGACGGTCGGAAAGCCTTCACCGGGCCCAGCCTTGAGGCTGACTGTGGTAGTAACGATGCCCGGCGCCGCCAGTGCGGCGGTCGGCATCAGCAGCACGGCTGCTGCAATGAACAATGCTCTAAATTTCATGGCGAATTCCTCCTCTCGAGCAGGAACGCCGCAGCGAAACAGGTGTTCCCTGAGGAGGGGTCGCGTTGGCCGAAGGAGGCAAGCGTCTCGCAGGCGCGAGACGCGGCGCTCTCGTTTGTCATGCGATCTGCGCAAACTCAGGGCGATCTCGGCAGGCATGCCTCGGAGACCACGAGCACCCCTTCCCTTACCCACCCTCCGGTTTGATCCCCGCCGCCTTCATGATCGGCAGCAGCCGCGCTTCCTCGCTGTCGCGATAGGCCATGATCTCCTGCGGGGTGGTCGGCCACGTAGTGGCGCCCAAGTCGGCGTAGCGCTGTTTGAGCCAGGGGTCGTTCAAGGCCTTTGCGGTGAGCGCGTTGATCTGCGCGACGAGGTCGGGCGGCATGTTGGCGGGGCCGATCAGCGCGGTCCATGAGGTCATCTCGTAGCCGGGCAGCAATTCGGCGAACGCGGGCACGTCGGGCAGCTCCGCGATCCGCTTCTTCGCGGTGACCGCGACGGGCCGGATCGCACCCGAGCGCACGCTTGGCAGCGAGCCCGGTAGATTGTCGAACAGCAGATCGACATTGCCGCCGAGCAGGTCATTCAGCGCTGGAGCTGCGCCGCGATAGGGCACGTGGCGGAGCTGGACGCCGGCCATGCTGTTCAGCATCTCGCCGGAGAGATGCAGCGTGGTGCCGAAGCCGGCGGAGGCGTAGGTGTATTTGCCCGGCTCCTTCTTGAAGGCCGCGAGCAATTCCTTCAGGTCCGCGGAGAACAGGTCCTTCTTCGCGCTCAGGATGTTCGGCAATTGCCACATGCCTGTTATGAAGGTGAAATCCTCGCGCGGGCGATACGGGAGTTTTGCGTAGCTGCCGATCGCGAGCACATTGGAGGCGATGCCGCCGAGCCCGACCGTGTAGCCGTCCGCCGGCGCCTTTGCGACCGCGTCCGTGCCCAGCACGCCGCCAGCGCCGGCCTTGTTCTCGACCACGAAAGATTGTCCGGACAGTTCGCTCATCTTCTGGCAGAGCAGGCGCGAGAGCGTGTCGGTGGCGCCGCCGGCTGGAAAGCCGTTGACGTACTTCACGGGCCGGATCGGCCAGGCCTCTGCCGCGCGTCCCGCACGCGGCACAAGCCACGGCGCGGCGACGGAAGAGCCAAGGAGCGCAAGCGCGCGACGGCGGTCGATAGACAGCGGCATCGGTGTCCTCCCCTTTTACGCCATGCGCCGTGTCGCAGCTTTTCGCTGTTCTCTTCTCCTTCGCTCCGTCTTCGATCGGCGTTCCGCGACGATCTCTGACGAGAGGTGGGGCGCGTTCGGCTGACACAGCTTACGGGCTGTGCGCGATGCTGGGAACCCGCTCACCAAAACAAAAGGGTCCCGACGATGGCGCAGTCCGTTTCACCCCGGGGCACTCGACCTGCATCTGTGATCTGGCCCACACGCGGTTCAAACCACCTGCCCTACACTTTCGCCCATGGTGCTCGAGTTCCGGGGACGGATATGGACGACGAGTTTTGCAGGGAAAGGGCAAGGACAGTCAGGGCCCTCGCCGAGCAAGCTGACCCGTTGGTCAAGAGGCGGCTGCTGCAACTGGCCTCCCACTACGAGCGCAGGATCACGCGGCCATCCGATATCCGGGGCAACCAGACGGCGACAGTGTCCCGGCCGTTTGAGGGCGCTTGGGAGCAAGAGGTCGAGCCATCGACCGAACGACCAGACCCTGATCGTCAATAGCCTGCCCCTACGCACTGACGCCGCCAGGGCAGCATTCTCTATCGGCGTGCACCGCGCGGTTTGACTGCCCCCTTCTTCCACAGCCGAAATCCGCCCTCGAACGCATTGGTGTTGGCGCCGAGGCGGACCTTGCGCGGCAGCTTGTCGATCTTGTCGGCGTTTCCGCCGCCCAGCATGACGTAATCCGGCTCCAATGCAGCGAGCAGACGCTTCAGGACGTCATCGACCGAGCGTTGCCATTTCTTCCTGCCAAAGCGCTTGAGGGCTGCGGCGCCGACGCATTGCTCGAACGTCTTGCCGTTGCGGTACGGCAGGTGAGCGAGCTCCATCGGTTCCAGAATGCCATCCACGATCATCGCAGAGCCGAGACCCGTTCCGAGCCCTAAGAAAAGCATCCGGCCGCCCTGGTAGCTGCCGATCGCCTGCATCAGCGCATCGTTAACGACCTTCGTCGGCCGGCCGAAGGCCTTTTCGAAATTGAAGCCGGCCCACCCCTGACCGAGATTGTGAGGCTCCGACAAGGGCCGGTTGTTGACCACAGGTCCCGGATACCCGACGGCGATGAGGTCATAGGACCAGTCCTTCGTCAGCGCCTTGACCTTCCTCACCATCACTTTCGCTGATAGCTCGGGACCGGACGCAAACGCGCGCCTGGTTCGCTCCCTGCTCGTCATGACCTTCACGCGCGAACCGCCGACGTCGATCACGAGGATCGTGTGTCGCGACGCACGCTTGGCTGTTTTCTTCGCCATCAATTCGCGCCCTGCTCGATCGGATGATCATAACGCCAGCCGATGCTCACCTGAAGCGGAGAGACAAGCAGCGTCACAGCTTTGTTCTGCATCCGACTCTATTTTGTTCGCAAGGAACGAATCGGAATCGTGCAAATCAGCGCGAGCCAATTCTTAATAACGCGTTTGCTTCGTGCTTGCGTGGCACGGATGCCGTGCTCGACCCGTTGGATCATCCGCCCTACTCGCTATTCTCTGAAATCCCACCTACCAACCGAGACCGACGCCATGTCCCCACTAAAACCCCAAGCCACCTACGACGACTTCGCCCGCCTCGATATCCGGATCGGCAAGGTCGTGGACGTGCAGCCGTTTCCCCGCGCGCGCAATCCGTCTTACAAGGTCGGCGTCGATGTCGGCGCTGACCGGATCATGTGGTCGAGCGCGCAAGTGACGAACTATGAGCCGTCGGCACTGCTCGGCTCGCTCGTCGTGTGCGTCTGCAATCTCGGTGCGAAGAACATCGCGGGTTTTACGTCCGAACTCCTGATCCTCGGCGCGAAGGATGCGGAAGGTAATGTGATCGTGCTGGGTCCGCGCAGTGAGGTTGCGATCGGCAAGCCGATCTTTTGATGCCACGCGTTACGCAGCTCGCACGAATGCGATAGCGACGGCGTCAGCAGAGAAAAAGCAGCACCGCAGCTTTGTTCTGCATCCGACTCTATTTTGTTCGCAAGGAACGAATCGGAATCGTGAAAATCAGCGCGAGCCGATTCTTAACGACGCGTTTGCTTCGTGCTTGCGCAGCGCGGATGCCGTGCTCGACCCGTTGGCTCATCCGCGCTACTGCTCAACGTCATACCCCAGCCCCGGCCGCAGCGTCCGCATCCTCTCGGCCAACCGCCTACTCCCCGTCTCCTCCGCGCGCGCGAGCTTATTCGCCACCGCCACGTGGTCCTCGTCGCTCTTGTGCTGGTTGAGCTTTGCCTGGCCCTCGATCTCATCGACGACGAGGTCGATGACGCGGATCGAGGCGAGCATCGTCTCGCGCTTGGTGGGCTCCATCTGCGCGAGGTCCCAGGGCTGCTTCGGCAGGCGCGCCTCGGCGGCCGCGAGCAGCGCGTCGCCGTGGGCGCGGTTCTCGTCGCGCTCGGCCAACCGCGCGACGCCGGAGAGATGCACGGCCTCGTAGAGCCAGGTCGAGACGTTGTCGCGCGAGGCATACCAGTCGTTGGAGACATAGGCGTCGTCGCCCGAGACGATTAGCAGGAAGCGCCTGTTGCCGTCGGCGAGTTCGACGAGCGGATTCTTGGGCCGTGAGATGGATCTGGACGATCACGCGATCGTCGTGCTGCTGGAGCACAAACGGCACATGCGAGGCGCGCGGGCCGCGCTCGTCCGCGGCAACGATCACGCCAAAACCGCGCTCGGCCGCAAACGCGAGCGCGCGGCTCTCCTCGATGCGAAACTGGGGGCGAAGAATGTGCATGGCCAAGCGCTCGCTGGAGGATGATTGGCTTTCGTTGAGGCTAGCCTATTCTCTCCTGGTGGTCATCGGTCCGAGCCCAGCACACAGCTTTGTTCTTCATCCGACTCCAATTTGTTCGCAAAGAACGAATCGGAATCGCGCAGATCAGCGCGGGCCAATTCTTAACAACGCGTTTGCTTCGCGCTTACGCGCGGATGCCGCACGCGCTCATAACGAAAAAGCCCGCGACGACATCGCGGGCTTTTGAAACTTCGGCAAGGCGCTCAGCCGGCGCCAGCTCAAGCGCCGATCTAACGGTAGTGTTCAGCGAACGGCGCGACCGGTGGTGTCGGTCTGGCCTTGTGCGGTGGTGATCCTGTTCCGCGGCGTCAGGACGCTGAGCTGAAACGGCGTGGCCGACGCGGCGACCGGCGATGCTTCCTGGACGTTTTCAGCGCCCAGCGCCTGAACCTGCACGGCCGAAACCGGTAAACCCGCCTTTTCATAGGACGGCAACTCGGCTGCGACAGCACCAGTTGCAGCCGTCATCGCGAGCACAGCGGCGGCAGCGATGGACAGGGAAATCTTCTTCACTTCAATTCTCCATAGGTAGCTTGAAATACGGACCTAATAATCATTTTGCTGCGCTGCAATAGTCGATTGTTGCAATGCACACATGCGGTGGCAGAATGCGGAACCGGCCGTTGGTCGCTCGACCAGCCGTATGGGTTCGCTGGAATTTTCCGCATTGCAGGCGGGGGAAGCAGAAAGCGCAGCACGAGTCGGAGGTTCCATTAGGAAGCGGAGCAAGCGGCGCCCCTCTCCCCAACCCTCTCCCGCAAGGGGAGAGGGAACCCATCCGCACTGCGTCCCTGACGGTGCAGACCAGAACGACCGTATGGTTCTGTTAGGTGAGCACGCTCGTCAGGCTCCCTCCCCCCTTGCGGGGGAGGGTTGGGGAGAGGGGTAAGCCGCGAGCTCCGCCCTCTCATACTGTGCCGCGTAATCCACTGCTCTCGCGATGAATTGGTGGGGCCGCCATCTACGCCGCCTTCGCTTCCTTCTCCGGCGGCGCGGTTTCCATGGCGCGCATGTAGAGATCGAGCAGGCTTTCGCGCTCGTCGCGCTCGTCCTGGTCCTGCTTGCGCAGCTTGATGATCTCTTTCAGGATCTTCACGTCAAACCCTTCGCCCTTGGCCTCCGAAAACACTTCCTTCTTCTGCTCGTTCAGCTCCTGCAATTCGCTGTCGATGTTCTCGATCCGCTCAACGAAAGAACGAATCCGGCCGCCGGGAATGGTGACGTCAGACATGGTGACTCCCTTTTGAATAGGATCGTGAAAATGCCCGCAAACAAATAACCAATGTGTTAACCTCGGCGGGTTCCCGCCCCGGCAACTCGGCATTTCCCAGACTTATCCGCATGAACGTGATTTCGATTCAGTCGCAGGTCGCTTTCGGCCATGTCGGCAACAGCGCCGCGGTGTTTCCGATGCAGGTGCACGGGATCGACGTGGTGGCGGTGCCGACCACGCTGCTTTCCAACCGGCCGGGCTATCCGACCCTCCGCGGCCGCGTGCTCGATGCAGATCTCGTCGCCGATCTCCTGCGCGGCATCGAGGAGCGCGGCGCGGTCGACGCCGCGCAGATGATTTTATCGGGCTATCTCGGCTCGGCCGAGAACGCCAACGTGGTCGCGGAGTTCGTCGCGCGCGCCAAGACTCGTAACCCGGCGCTGCGCTATTGCTGCGATCCCGTGCTCGGGGATCGCGACCGCGGCCTGTTCGTCCACGCCGACATCCCGCCGCTCGTGCGCGATCTTCTGTGTCCGCTCGCCGACATCATCACGCCCAATCATTTCGAGTTCGAATGGCTGTGCGGAACGAAGGCAGCCTCGATCGATCAGGTGCTGAAGGCAGCGCGCGCGTTCATGGCGCGCGGGACGGTCGTCATCACCAGCGCCGAGCTGGCCGATACGCCGGAAGGCGAGATCGAGACGCTGGCCGTCGAGCGCGCAAAGGCGTGGCGCGTGCGCACGCCGAAACTGCCGATCAGCCCTAACGGCACCGGCGATCTCTTTGCCGCGCTGTTGGTCTCCGCCCACGTCCGTAGCGCCGACACGCCGGAAGCGCTCAGCCACGCGGCGTCGGCCATCTTTGCCGTGCTGGAGCGCACCGCGAAGAGCGGGACCGAGGAAATGCGCATCGTCGAGAGCGCCGAACTGCTGACGCATCCGAAACGCAGGTTTGAGGCCATCGCTATCAGCGGGTCGTAAGGCCGATCAGCCCCACGGACCCGTTCACCTCGTCAGCTACTGCACGACGTCGAGTTTGACCTTGGCAACACCCTTTCCCACCATTCCCAGCGCGTCGGCCGCGGAATAGGAGACGTCGACAATACGACCCTGAACATAGGGACCGCGGTCATTGACCCGCACCGTCACCGACCGGCCGCTCGCGAGGTTTGTCACGCGCAACTTGGTGCCGAACGGCAACGTCGGATGGGCGGCGGTCATTTCGAGCGTGTTGAACTTTTCGCCGCTCGCGGTCTTCGTTCCCTCGGTGTAGAAGCTGGCAATCCCATGCGAGTTCGTCTTGATGCTGCCTGCATTCCTGCGCGAGGCGGTGTGCTTTCTCACGGAGGCCACGCGCCGCTTTATCATTGATGATGTCGTTCGATCCTGATCGAGCGACGCCTGCCGGCTGGTGCGAAGCTCCGCTTTTTGCGTGACGACCGAGGACTGCGCGCAAGCCGCAAGCGATGCCGCTCCCAGCGTGACAGCTAGCAGTCGTATGAACTTCCCGGCGCGCTCGGCCGTGATTGATCGCGCTTCAAATTGAGTCCGGCCGACGTCGACGCACGAAGTACTGGTGCAGCCAATGGAAGACATGTTGCATTCCCCCGCTCGCGCCCCAGCCCAAGCCGAAAACCAACACGCGGCAATCGCGGGCCCGAATCCGGGCGGAAGCGTGGCCGGACGCGATCAGCGATGGCTCCCTCAACGCAATTCGGTTCGAGTGTGGTGATTGGGTCACAGGAATTAGAGGTCAGCCCCGGAATTGCGGCATCGGCTCAGATCAGCTACCCGACCCACTCAGCCGAACGGGAGATATACATGCAAGTCGCAGTCGTCGGTGCCGGAGCGGTCGGATGCTATTATGGAGGACTGCTGCTCAAAGCCGGACATGACGTGACCTTCATCGGCCGGCGGCCGCATGTCGACGCCATCAACGCCCATGGCCTGCTGCTGGACACCAAGAGTTTCAGGGAGTACCTGCCCGCCCGCGCCGCGACCGACACGACTACCCTCGCCGCGCCCGATCTGGTGCTGGTCTGCGTGAAATCGGCCGATACCGAACAGGCCGGCCGTTCGCTCGCTGGGCACCTGCGGCCGGGAACATCCGTGCTCAGCTTGCAGAACGGCGTCGACAATGCACCGCGTCTCTCTGCCGTCACCGGCCACGCCGTCATTCCCGTCGTCGTCTATGTCGGCAGCGAGATGGCCGGCCCCGGCCACGTCAGACATCACGGCGGCGGTGATCTCGCCATCGGCCCCTCGGCCGCGAGCGCAGCGCTGGCCGAGATGCTTCAGGCCGCCGGCATCGGCATCACGATCGCCGACGATATCGACCGGACGCTATGGAGCAAGCTGATCATCAACTGCGCCTTCAACGCGCTGTCTGCGGTGGCGGGTATCGCCTACGGGCCGATGCTGGAAGTCAAGGGCACGCGGGATGTCGTCACAAGCGCGGTGCAGGAAGCGATATCCGTCGCCTGCGCCTGCGGTGTTTCGATTCCAGACGACCTCCTCGAGCATATCCTGAACATCCCCGCCATGATGCCGAACCAGATGTCGTCCACCGCGCAGGATCTCGCCCGCGGCAAGCCCAGCGAGATCGACTTCCTCAACGGCCATGTGGTGCGCAAGGGCGCCGAACTCGGCATTGCGACGCCGACCAATCAGGCGCTGCAGGTGATGGTGAAGCTCGCGGAGCGCGGCAAGGAGATATCGCGGCAGCCGTAGCCCCTACACGGCCTTTCTCACCCACCCATCACATTCCCCCAACCGTCGAACACATATTGCCGCCACGCCACCGTGCCGTCGTCGCGCGCGCGGCTGGAGCGGCGGAAGTCGTCGGCCTCATCACCGATCCAGGTGATGATCTGGTCGCTCGTGCGGTCGTGCAGGACTGCGGGCTCCGATGGGTTGAAGCCCGTCATGGGGTGCATCGTCGGGTGTTCCGTCATGTCGTTCCAACGCTTTCGCAGGGGCGAAGGTTGCGCATCCTCGCAACCTCCTCCCCGCAACGGCGTTGTCGCAAATCTCTGAAGGAGGCAAGCACCATGCGGAACAAGGCGCCAAATTCGCAAAGCACTAAAACGCGCTCGAACGCCCAGATGCAGGCGGCGAATTCAATGCTCAATCCCGGCGATGAAGCACCGCGCGGAACGCCCGGCACCGGCGACGACATCTGCCCCGAATGTCACGGCAACGGCCGCATCAACGGCGCTCCCTGCCCCAATTGCGGCGGCGGCGGAACGATCACCCGCGCGATCGGCGGCGCGTGAATACGCGTATGCCATCTCGTGGGGCGGATTAGCGCTAGCGTAATCCGCCGGTCTCTTCGCGTGACAACGAATGGCGGATTACGCCGACGCTAATCCGCCCTATACATCGTGCCGCTTACGCGGTTCGCTTCTCGAGGATCTTGCGGAAATCTGTGGCCAGGCTTGCGTAGTAGCCGGCGAGCCCCTCGTAGAAGGCCTGCTGCGCCTTGTCCGTGGCCTCCTTGGCCTTTGCTTCGCACTTGCCGGCCCGGCTCTCGTACTTCTCCACCTTGGTCTGAAGTTCAGCCACTACCATCGTCATTACTCCCCGCCACCACACATGCTCATGATGCTATGCCGGCAAAAGTCGAAAAGATGGCCGCGTCGGGGAGATTTCGCAGCGTTGCCGTGAGCAAGCGATGGCGGCGCGCGCGGCCTATCGCGCCGGCACCGGCGCCGGCGGACGCATCGATGATCGCGCCGCGGCTGACGCTGCCTGCGGCTTCGCCGCGACGCGCTTTCCGCTATCGATGGATTCCAGATAGGACGTCAGCGCCCAGGCCGAGCTCGCACCGCTGGAATAGTGCTTCTGCAGGAACAGATAGAGCGTCAGATGAAAGCGGCCCTTGGCGAGCCCGCGCGGGCTGCGATGACAAGATGCGCAACCTTCGGCGAACAGTTTCGATGCCGGTTTACCCTGATCGAGATTCTGCGCGACAGCCGGGCCGGAGAGCGCGGCCATGAACGCAAGAACAAGCAGGCCGCAGCGCGCTTTCGTTGGCGACATCAATTCTACCCGTGCATGAAGCAAATGGACGAGCTGCCCGCGGCAGCTCAAGGAAGGCGGAAGATGGCAGACAATTCGCAATCTGCTGTCCAGCCGTGGCGAAAAGTGGGTGCGTTTTCGCCAACATTGCGCTCCATTCGAGGCATGGGAGATATGCCCCTCAATATGGCGGCTGCTTGCGCTCCCGCTGCGTCCTTGCCGCCTCCATCCACCACACGAGATCGTCCGCAAAGCGCGGAAACGCGTGCGCCAGCGCTTTGCCGCCCTCGCCGATCGGCTTGCCGTCTTCGCTCAGCGTCTGCACGATCGGCCCGACCGCGACCGAGCTCGAAATCACCACCATGCCCATTTCCGAAAGCGTGCCGTGCCAGGCGAGCGCGGCGCGTGCGCCGGAGAAGCGGCCAGCCGAATAGCTCGCGATCGCCGCCGGCCGCCAGAACCATTCTTCCAGAAAATAGTCGGTGAGATTTTTCAGCCCCGGCTGGATGCCCCAATTGTATTCACCGGTCACGAACACAAAACCGTCGGCGGTGCGGATCTGCTCCGCCAGTTTCTCGAGCGCCGCGGGCGCGCCGCCTTTCGGATATTCCTTGTACATCCGGTCCAGCATCGGCAGGCCGATCGCCTTGGCGTCGATCAATTCAACATCATCGCCGCGCGCACGAAACCCCTCGACGACAAATTGCGCGAGACGAATGCCCATGCGGTCGGAACGGTAGGAGCCGTAAAGGACGAGAATACGGTTGCTCATGAGACCTCACCCCTCCGAACATTGGATGATGACACTGGAACCATGCAGACCTTCCTCATGCAAGGCCTGAGCCGCCTCGATGGCCTTGGAAAGGCGCTAGCACTCGTCCTCGGCGCGACCGCGCTGACCACGATCATCTTCGCGCTGCTGTCGTCCTACGCCGCAGCCACCCGCTGAAGGTCCAAGCAGCCAACAAAAAAGCGGCCCTGCGGCCGCTTTTTTGCAATTGCCGGTCCCGCTCTACCAATAGCCGGGCCCGTCATAATAGGCATATGAATCGACGTACGGCGCGCCCGCGATCGCGGCTGCCGTTCCGACTGCCACGCCGGCAGCCACGCCAACCGGTCCGCCGACATAGGCCGGGCGATGATACACGCGCGGGCCGTAGTACGGGCCGTAGTAGCTGTAGTCATAGCGGCTCGGCGTGCGCACGCCGTATCCGCCGAGCAGATAGTCGGAGTTCGGGTGGGTGAACCCGATCATGCCGGGCTCCTGGGTGGCTTCCTGCGACAGCGCAGGCGTCGCGAGCCCCATCGCAAGGATGGCAGCCGCGCCGAGCAGTGTCAGTTTCGTCATCGCTCATTCTCCATGTGAAGATGAAGAGCGAACGGGCAGGTAAGATGCTTGGTTCCGGAGGCGAATTCACAGCGCCGTGAATATCAGCGACGATTGCTGCGGGTCGCCAAGAGAAAAGGCCGGCGGGCGTTACGCCGCCGACCTTCTCTTGCAACTGCCGGCTCGGGAGGTCCGGTTCCGCTGCGATTCCATGCCTAAAGTTTGACCATTACAGTCTTAACAAAATCTTAAGCAACGACTGTGATGTGCCTCACAGAGTCCCAGAACCTTGTCCGGCTAGCCTGCGACCAACAATAGAGATCGCCTGCAACAGGAGGCCCGACATGACCCAGGTCTATTTCCATTGCTCAAACTCCCGGGAAGTCCGGCTCGACCGATCCGGCGAAGCGGTGAGCGACCTCGCCGAGGCGCGCGACCGCGCCGCCTGCATCGTTCGGTCGCTCATTATGGGGCGGGACGCGGAAGACTGGCGCGACTGGGTCGTGCATGTCAGCGACGATTTCGACGAAGAGCTCTTCGTTCTGCCCTTCGCCTTCGTGCTCGGCAAGCCGCACTGAGAGATTGCCATGTTGCTTCGCCGCCTGGATGCGATCATGGCACGGTGGCACCACCTGATCGAGCGCGCCTGCGATCCCTATCGTCCCGAGCGGCATTACATGCGCGGCCCCGGCCCAAAGTGGCACGCCAGGCATCCACCTGGCGCTACAGGCGCCGTCCTCTAAGCCCCGGCCAACCGCGCACCTGAGGCGCTCTGCGCCAGATCCAGAAACATCCGTATGCCCTTCGCGCTTTCCGCGCCGTGGCCGAACACCATTCCGAGGTGATCTCCGGCCGTTGACAGGAAACGTAGACCGTTGGCATCTGCGAATGCCTTTCGCCGGTCGTGCGCGGGATCGCTCTTCCCCTCCCAGATCATTGCGGGAAAGCCGGCGCCCAGCACGGCATGGCCGGCGCCATCGAGTTGACCGAGCGCATCGAAGCAGGCCCGTACGCCGGGCTCCGATTCCGTCGTGACCCATCGGGTCAGGTGCGGCGCCGTCAGCCGTGCGAACTTCATGAAAGCGTCGAACTGCAACGGTCCCTGGCTTGTCGGCGGCAGGCCGTTGACCACATCCCACCCGCCGAGCACCAGCGACGACAGGCGCTCGGGGTAATATTTCGCGACGCCGACACCGAGCCACGCTCCCATCGAATGTCCGACCAGATGGCCGCTGGCACAGCCGATATCGTCGATTACGGCGACGATGTCGCCGGCGCGCTGCTCCTGACGGTAGCGATGGCTGTCGAAAGGCTTGTCGCTCAACCCGTGGCCGAGCGAGTCCACGCATGCAACGCGGTATCTATCAGTCAGCGCATCGACGAATCCGACCTGCTTCCACGTTCCGGCGTCCATCAGCAGGCCGTGCTGCAGCACGACCAGCGGCCCCTCGCCCTCCACCGTGTAGTGAATCCTGTGTCCGCGATGAACGGCAAATGGCATGCAAATCCCCCGTGCCCGGCCGCCTGCAGATATGATCTCTGCGCCCGGGTTCCAGCCCGCGGGGGGAAGCCGTAGCCCTAACCTCTCCACGCTCTTGCCTTGCTTTGGTCAAACCTCGCTGGCCGTGTGGCGGCATGGGCAGAGGTTTTCCACGCAGCAGAGCATGCTTGCCGCCCCGATCCGGGTGACATTGGACTGAGTAAGGGACCGCCAATGCAATCCACGCCAACACTGAAAGAGGCTGATCCGCACGACGTTTTTGCGATCGAAACGGTGCTGGCCGCGCACGCCCACAAGGCGCCGCCGCTGGCCCACGATCCGGCCACCGCTCCCGTAGCGCCGCAAGTCCATCCGGCAGCGCCGCAGGTTCATGTCGCGCCGCAAGTTGACGTCGCGGCAAAGCCGCAAGTCCAAGTCGCGGCACCGCCGCAAGTCCAAGCTGCGGCCAAGCCGCAAGTTCAAGCCGCGGCCAAGCCGCAGATTCACGTCGCGCCCGCGATTTCGATCAGCGCGCCGACCCCGCAGGTCGAACCGACGTTTCGCGCCACCGACATGCGCGATGTCCAGATGCGCGATGTCCAAGTCGACAACATCAGACCGGGCGAGGAGATCAAGCTGGGTGGCCTGAACGCCGCCGGCGAGCGGCCAATGGCCAAGTGGACGAAGCGCGTGGTGATGGCGCTGTTGGCCCTTGTCGGCGCCATTGCTGCTGCCGCCTGGCAGCATTATGGCGATCAGGCCAAGGCGATGGCTGCCGAGTGGGCGCCGCCCTTCGTGCTGGCTGCCTTGCCTTCGGCGGCCAAGCCCGCCGTGGCCGAGCAACCGGGCACGCCGGCCGCTTCAGACGCAGCAACCGATCAGGCCGCAGCGGAGCCGGCGGCAACGGCAGCACCGGCTCAACCCGAACCCACAGCTACTGCCGCGGCTACTCCCTCCGCGGAATCGACCCAGTTGCAATCGATGGCGCAGGATCTCGCCGCGATGGGCCAGCAGGTCGAGGAGCTGAAGGCGACTATCGCGCAGCTCAAGGCAAGCCAGGCGCAAATGGCGCGGGAATTTGCCAAGGCTGCCGAAATGAAGGCTTCGGAAGCGAGGGCTGCTGAGGTCCGACCCGAACAGAATTTTCGCCCGAGGGTAACAGCCGCGCCGCCGCCCCGATCCGCGAATGCGCCTGTCGCGCCTGTCCGGAAGCCGAAGCCGGCTTACTATCCACCGGCTCAAGCCGCCTATGTCCCCCCTCCGCCGCCAGCCGCCGCCCCCGCGCCGCCGGCACCGCCGCAGCAAACCATGGCTGACGACGGCGCGCCGGTGGTCCGCCCGCCGATGCCGCTGCGGTAAGTAACTGCGTGTCCCGGATGCCGCGCGCTGTGCCGCGCGGCATCCGAGACAAATCCGCTAGCTCTGATGCGGGCCTCGCATCAGCTTCATGGCGTCTTCGATATGACGCCATTCCTTGGCTTCCTCGATGTCACCGCTGCTCTCGCAAGCCTGTGCATTGTGTGCGGCTTGCGCGATCGCGGTGAGGCCGTGCTTCTCCATCATCTGACGTGCAATCGTGTGGATCTGCATTTCCGACATCATGTCGCTCTCCCGGGGTTGCATTCGTCCTCGCCGCAGCGATTCGAATGTCGCGGCTTCCTCGTCAAAACGGCCGAACCGAAAATCTCGTTCCTCCTGCCGCAGTAGATAATTTTAGGACAAGCCTTGGGACCTCTTGGGATCGCGGTTCCACTCGAGGCCGCTCGCCCCCGTAGTATCCCGCCCCGCAATCTCCCCGAATATCAAGCCGGTCTTCCGCCTGATATTTTTTCAGCGTGAATCGCAATCGCGGGAGTCGGACATGGCACTGGTCTATTTCCACTGCTCCAATTCCGAGGGCGCACGCATCGTTCAGCGTGGCCTTGCCGTCGGAAATCTGGCCGAAGCGCGTGACCACGCCGCCCGTGTCGTGCAGTCGCTGATTACGGCGCAGTGCCCGGAAGACTGGCGCGACTGGACGCTGCATGCGAGCGACGATCTCAACGTCGAAATCTTCGCCCTGCCGTTTTCGTCCGTGCTCGGCAAGCCGCATTGAGAGGTCGCCATGTTGGCCATGCAATCGCTTCTTCGATACCTGAACCAGGTCGCCGCGCGATTGCAGGTTCTGCTCGACCTTGCCCGCAACCCCTATCGTCCCGAGCTGCACTACATGCGCGGCCCCGGCCCGAAATGGCACGCGAAGCATCAAGGCGGCGCCATCTGATGGTCTTGTAAGATGGGCAAAGCGAAGCGTGCCCACCGTTAGTGCGCCGCCGCGGCGATGTGGTGGGCACGGCGCAAGCGCGCCTTTGCCCACCTACAAGCCCCTACAAATCCCCCAACTCCGGCGGCTCGAACCAGTTCGTCAGCGACAGGCCGCCGTCGACCACGATCGCCGCGCCCGTGACATAGGCCGATATCCGGTTCGACAGCACCGCCAGCGCCAGCGGCGCAAGGTCTTCGGCCTGGCCGAGCCGGCCGAGCGGAATGTGTCTTGCGAGCGCGGGATCGGCGACGAAGCCGCCGGCCGCAATCGCGCCCGGCACAAGCGCGTTGACGCGAATGTTGAAGCGGCCGAACGTCTTGGCCAATTCCTTCACCAGCATCGAAAGCCCCGCCTTCGCCGTCGAGTAATGCGGCAGGTTGCGCGGCGTGCCGGCATGCAGCGAGGTCAGCAGCAGGAACGAGCCAGGCTGTTTTTCCGCGATCAGCTTGCGCGCCAGTTCGCGGCAGAGGTGGAATCCGGCGTCCAGATTCACCGCGTGCATCTGCGCCCAAATCTCCGTGGTGACGCCGAGCGCATGATCGGCCTCGCGCCGCGGCGGCGAGGCGCTGTGCACGAAATGCGTGACGCGCCCGACGGCAGACGCGGCGTCAGCCAGCAGCGCCTCGCGCGCCGCGGGATCGGCGAGATCGCCGACCCAGGGCACGGCCAGTTCCGGCCGCGGCGACGCTTTGGCTGCCGCCGTGACCGTGTCCCGGTTGACATCGGCAAACACCGTGCGGACGCCCTCGCCCACCAGTGCCTGCGCAATCGCGCGGCCGATCCCGTTGCCCGCGCCGGTGACGAGCGCGGCCTCGCGCGCGGGATCGAATGGCGTACCCAACAGGCTCATGTTCGCGTCTCCCATCGAAACAGGCATAGCCAATTCTACAGACCGAGCGCATCTTGCGCTGTATCAATTCGGCGCACTATCTGCATCGCTAAGTTGCTTCCACCTTATTGGGAACCGTCCTAAGCTCCCTCCATAACCGGCGGGCTCACCGTGATGCAAACCGGCGTTCGAAAAGTCGCCCATGTCCTGGAACGCCTTGGGCTTGCCATGGCCGGCGCCGCAAGCGGGCTGTTTGTCGCCGCTCTGGTAGGGACGAGCCACGCTGCACTCACCAATCAGGCGTTCCTGCTGCTGATGATGGTCGGTGGCGCCATCGGCTTTTATCTCGGAATCGATACGCCGCTGCGCTTCACCGCATCGAACGGCCGGCCTCCCGATGACGCCTGGGTCGACGGAGTGGATACGCCGGAACTGCTCAGCTCGATCGGGACCTTCCTCGCGGCGCTCTCGGCGTTCGCCTGCGTCGGCCTGATCGTGCTGCGCCACGATCCGCATTTGGCATGGATTTGGATGATCATGGCCGGATGGGTGGTCGGCGTCGCCATGCAGATCACCGCCGGCACGATTGCCCGCCTGCGCCGCTGATCGCGGTCCGTCCGACCTCAGCTCTCTTCTTCCAGTGTCAACACCAAACCGGTCAGCGCTGCGCCGATGCCGAACATTAGCCCGTAGGTCGTCACCAGCATCACCGTGGTCTGAACAGGTGCGTCGCTCTTGGCGACGAGGTCTCTGACATGGAAGGCATCGATGAGGCCGAGCAACAGGACCAGCGTTAGTCCAAGCGCCACGCCCATCAAAAAATGGGTGAGCAGCGCATTGAAGAGTGACTTTTCCCGACGCATGGAGGTCGTGCCTCTCGGCATGATGCCAAGCCAACGCACGGCCGAAGAAACTGGTTCCATATCCGAGAATAGAATTCGCCTTGCGCTGCAGCGCGTCGGCGGCCTTCAGGCGTTAGCAGAACGTTAAGCAAGTGCCGGTACGTCCATCAGCATTCCCAAAAAATTCCACAGTCCTTTTTAGGAAGAACGCATCGTTTTCGACAAAGGAGAATTTCCCATGCGGTTAGGGCAAGCGATCTTCTTCGGTTCGGCGGCCGCCCTCCTCACTTTGGCAGCGCCGACGCTCGCCAGGAACTCCAACACGAATTCCCAACCGGCAAAGACGAGCGAAGCGCCCGCTTCCGCCTCCTGCCATGCCTATCAGCAGGCGGCCGACGGCTCGTGGACGCAACTGCCCTGTCAGGAAATGGGTTCAAAGGCGCCGCAGCCAAAATCCGCATCGAAGAATGCGGAAGAGGAGACGCGCTGAGTGCTTAGAGTCCGTTTGAGACCGCCTCAAACCGCCACCCCGTTTCAAACGGTCTCTTAGGCTGCTGACGGCGGCTTTCGCGGGCGACCCGGCCCGGGTTGACGACCCAATCGTGTTTAGCGAGAACGCGGCCGACCGTGAGGGGATGGACCTCGGACAGGCGGGTCGGCCTCGGACGCGCTCGCTGACATTGGTCGCTCTTCGCCATTTGTCTTCGCATTGCGCTCAGCTGAGTTCTTGGGCGAGTCCGATGAGAAGCCCTTCAGGCCCACGGATGTAGCAGAGCCGATACGCGTCTTTATACCGGACTACTTCGCCTACGAGCTGCGCGCCGCGCGTGCGCAGCCTTTCAAGCGTCTCGTCGATGTCGTCCACGGCGAACATGACGCGGAGGTAGCCTAGGGCGTTGACCGGGGCCTTCCGGTGATCTGCGACGACAGGCGGCGTGAGGAAGCGGGAGAGCTCGAGCCGGCTGTGGCCGTCCGGTGTGCGCATCATGGCAATCTCGACACGCTGATTGCCCAGTCCAGTGACACGTCCGGCCCATTCTCCTTCGATCGTGGCCCGCCCTTCGAGCTCGAGGCCGAGTTCGCGAAAGAAATCAATCGTCCCTCCGAGGTCTTCGACGACGATTCCTACGTTGTCCATCCGCTTGAGCGCCATGTTTCCCAATCTCCAAGGTGTCGTTCCAATCTAAAAGGTGTCGCCTAGTCTAACAACGGACGCTTGAGGTGCCCCACCCCGTTTTCAAACGGTCTCTTAGCCGGTGACTGGAGGAGCCGGCCCCCGGGTGAAATCCGCCGTGGGCAAATCACTTCGGATTTTCAGAAATGATGTCAAGCCTGGGAATCAAAAATATTTCGCTTAACGCGAGGGGCAAATCAGTCGCATAACTCCGCCCGTCTCACCCATTGAGGGGCGCTCGCGATCGTCACGAACGTGCGGTGAGATGCGATGGACGCTGAATGCGCAAGACGTAGGCGCAGGATCCGCCTTCGCTAAAGCTTCGGCGGACCGGTACCAAACCCGGCGAAGCCTCTTGGCGAAGACGGGAGCGTACGGCGAAGTCGTGTGGTTCGGGCGCCGCGGTGCTGGCGTTAAGTCGGCGGGAATTATCCCGTCGGCGACGGAGGCAAAAGAGCCGTTCTCCGAGAAGAGCACGAAGTAAGCCGTAAAGCCATTGCGCAGGGAAGGCCGGGATGCTCCCGCTGTACCTGTATGCTCGTGTGCGTTTCCTTTATGCGCAATTGCACACGAGACCGCGGGTGCAGCGAGCACCCGGTCTTCCCTGCGCCCTCAGTTTGGAGAGGGCGGAAAGTTGAGAGCAAACCTCGGGCGCGAATGCGTCGCGAGATCGTTGTCACATATTCCGTTGTCGTCACCCGCGAAGGCGGGTGACCCAGTATTCCAGAGACAGCAGTGATAGAACCGACAGGCCGCGGCGTACTGGATACCCCGCCTTCGCGGGGGATGACGATCTCACGTAGCCGCCCCACTCAGCCAATCGTCGAAACGCGTCGGCATGATCCGCGCGCCGTCGTCCGGCACCAGCGTGCGCAACGCGAGTGGCGCGCCGAAATATGGCACGTCCACGCCTGCCACGATCTTGCTGGCATCGCCCTGCTTGCGGAGCCAGCGGCCGACGAAATCCGCGAGCGGCGCCGCTTCGGGACCCGCGACCTCGCATATGCCGTTGGCAGGCTCGCCAAGCGTCACGTCGGCCAGCGCTTCCGCGACCTCGTCGGACAACAACGGCTGCATCAACTGGCTGGAAACGTGAACCTCGCCGTCCCTGCGCCCGGAATCCGCGATCGCGCCGACGAATTCGAAGAACTGGGTAGCGCGCAGGATCGTGTAGGCCAGCCCGGAATTTTCGATCAGCCGCTCCTGCGCCAGCTTGGCGCGGAAATACCCGCTGCTCTCGAGCCGGTCGGTGCCGACGATCGACAGCGCAATGCAGTGCCGCACACCGGCCTGTTTCGCCGCCGCAATCAGGTTGCGTGTTCCGCTCTCGAAGAAGTGCAGCACCGCCTTGTCCTCGAACGAGGGCGAATTCGAGACGTCGACGACAATGTCGGCTCCCACGAGCGCCGGTTGCAGCCCCTCCCCGGTCACGGCGTTGATCCCCCTGCTCGGGGACGCCTGCAGCACCTCATGACCGCGCGAGGCGAGCAACGGGGCCAATTTCGAACCGATCAGACCTGTACCGCCGATAATGACGATCTTCATTTCCTCGCTCCTTGTCGCTAAGGCCGCGGCACCACCCGCCATCGCCAAGACCAACTGGAACGGGCCGGCGTGACACGTGCAACCGTAACCCTGGATTAATTTGCACCACCTATACTGGCAGTCCGCACATCCGTTACCAGCGCAAATGGCCTAAAATCCCATGAAAATCGGTACCCTCCTCACCGCTGCCATCGTTTCGCTTTCCGCCGTCGGCGGCGGGCTCGCCGTCTATGTGGCGGTTTCGAAGTACCAGACCATGGACAAGGTCTCGGTCGCGCAGACCCGGCTGGAGGTGGTGCGCGCGGTCGGCGACATCCCGCGCTACATGAATCCCGAGCGCGGCTTTGCCACCAACATCATGTTCGGACCTCCTGCCGTGGATCCGAAACTGCTCACCGAACTCGACAAATATCGCAAGAACACCGATGGGGCGCGCGACAAGATGAACCGGGTCAAGGCGACCCTGGCGGGCGCGATCGAAGACAGTGCTGCCGTCGGAAGCAGCATCGATGCCCTGAATACCCAGTTCGCCGCGCTGCGCGCAGCCATCGACAAGGCCCTCACCGGTCCGCCGGAAGCCCGCCGCGATGCGGCCAAAAAAATCGTCTCCGACAACTCCGTCTTCAACAAGGCTGTCACGACGCTGCTCGACGAGCAGGTGCGCAAGATCGCGCTGCTCGACGGCACGGCCTACCGGCAGGCAAGCTACGCCAATATCGCCTGGACGCTACGCGACGTCGGTGGTCTCAACTCCAGCCTGCACAAGAATCTCATCGGTGCCAACCGGGTAGCCACTGAAGCCGAGAAGATGGAGATCAGCCGCTCGCAGGGGCGAAACGATCAGATTTTGATGTCGCTGCAGGAATTGCGCGGCAATCCCTCTACGCCGGCCAATGTGGCCGCGGCGCTCGACAAGATGAACGCGGCCTATGTCGATCGCTTCGGCAAAGAGCTGAAGCTCGTCAAGGATGGCGCCATCAGCGGCAAATATGAACATGATATGGAGACCTACTACGCAGAGACGCAACTCGGTCTTGCGTCCATCATCACGGTCCGCGACGCGTTCTACGACAACGCTGAACAGGTGCTCGGTGAGGCCTATTCCTCCGCGAGCTTCAGCTTCCTGATCGCGCTGGCGGGCCTGATCGCGGTTGTCGCCGCCAGCGCTACGCTGATCGTGATGGTGCGCCGCCGCGTCTGTAAGCCGATCGTCGACCTCACCGCCACCATGTCGCGGCTGGCCAGCGGCGACGTATCCGGTGAAATCGCCGGCGCCGGCCGCGGCGACGAGATCGGCGCGATGGCGTCAGCCGTGCGCGTCTTCAAGGACAGCATGATCGAGGCGGAACGTCTTGCCGCCGAGAAGGCCGCCGAGAACGACGGCAAGATGCGCCGCGCCCAGGTGCTCGACGAACTCACCCGCGTGTTCGAAGCCAAGGTCACCGAACTCGTGGGCGGACTTTCGGCCGCCTCGTCCGTCATGGAAGACACCGCGCAGTCGATGTCGTCGACGGCGACCGCCACCAACCGCCAGGCGGCGATCGTCGCCGCTGCTTCCGAGCAGACCTCGGCTAACGTGCAGACGGTTGCCAGCGCCACCGAAGAATTGACCTCCTCGATCTCCGAGATCGGCCGCCAGGTCGCGCAATCGACCGAAATCGCCGCCCGCGCCGTCGATAATGCGCGGCGCACCGGCGAGACCGCCCGCTCGCTTGCTGAGGGCGCGCAGAAGATCGGCGACGTCGTGACACTGATCCAGAGCATTGCCGCGCAGACCAACCTCTTGGCGCTGAACGCGACCATCGAAGCCGCGCGCGCCGGCGATGCCGGCCGTGGCTTTGCGGTCGTCGCTTCCGAAGTCAAATCGCTGGCCGGCCAGACTGCCAAGGCGACCACCGAAATCTCCGAGCAGATCGCGTCCATTCAGGCGGCGAGCGATCAGACCGTGACGGCGATCCAGAACGTCGCGAACGTGATCGCCGAGATCGACCAGATCGGAACCGCGATTGCCGCCGCGATCGAGGAACAGGGCTCCGCGACCAAGGAAATCTCCCGCAGCGTGCAGGAAGCCGCGCGCGGCACCCAGGAGGTCAATTCCAACATCACCGGCGTCCAGAAGGCCGCCGACGATACCGGCGCTGCCGCCAATCAGGTGCTCGGCGCGGCCGAGCAATTGTCCTCGCAGTCCAAGGATCTCGCCGGGCAGGTCAACCGCTTCCTCTCGGAGGTGCGGGCGGCGTAAATTCGCTCGTCAGTCCGCAAAGCCGACATAGCGGACGAAATCGCTGTTGGCTTCGGCGCGATGCGCAACGCATGCGTTTCGCGCCTCTCCGATCCGCCGCCGCAAATCGACCAGAAATTGTGTCTAGCCACTGCGCCTCGCACGTGGGGGCAGGACTTGAACAAGAAACTGAAATATGCGGCGGCGGCGATCGCCGTCTTTGGCGCAGCCATATACCTCAACAACACCAATCATCTCGCCGCCCATCAGGAGGGCAAGCCCGTCCTGCTCGCGCATCGCGGCATTGCCCAGCGCTTCGATGAGCGCGAGTTGAAGAACGATACCTGCACGGCGGCGCGAATGCTGCCGTCAAGCCATCAGTATCTGGAGAACACGATCGTATCGATGCGAGCCAGCATTGCGGCCGGCGCCGATGTCGTCGAGCTCGACGTTCACCCGACAACCGACGGCGAATTCGCCGTGTTTCACGACTGGACGCTGGATTGCCGCACCGACGGGCGCGGCGTCACGCGCGAACACTCCATGGCCTATTTGAAGAAGCTCGATATCGGCCATGGCTATACAGCCGATGGTGGCAAGACCTTTCCGTTTCGCGGCAAGGGCATCGGCCTGATGCCGACGCTCGCCGAAGTGCTGGCGGCCTTTCCGCAACAGCGGCTGCTGATCAACGTCAAGAGCCGCGACCCGTCCGAGGGGGAGAAGCTGGCGGCCGTGCTGGACAAGCTCCCCGCCGAACGCCGGGCGCAGATCATGGTCTATGGCGGCGACGAGCCGGTCGAGATCGTGCGCCAGCGCCTTCCAAATGTCCGGACGATCTCGCGCGCCACGATCAAGAGCTGCCTGCTCGGCTATATCGGTTATGGCTGGAGCGGCGTGGTGCCGAAAGCCTGCCACAACGCGATGGTGATGGTGCCGATCAACGTCGCCCCATGGCTCTGGGGCTGGCCGGACCACTTCCTCAGCCGCATGAGGGCGGCCAATAGCGAGGTCTTCGTGCTCGGCCCCTATCGGGGCGGCGAGTTTTCGACCGGAATCGATACGCCGGAGCAGTTCACGCGGCTGCCGCAAAACTATTCAGGCGGCATCTGGACCAACGAGATCGAGGCCATCGCCCCACTCGCGGGCAAGCGGAAATAGCCGCTAGCTCCGCAAGCCCGGCGCCTCGTGCCCGGTGCGCGCGACATATTCGGTGTAACCGCCGCCAAATTGGTGGATGCCCTCCGGCGTCAGCTCGAGCACGCGGTTGGAGAGCGCCGCGAGGAAATGCCGGTCGTGGGACACGAACAGCATGGTACCCTCGAACTCGGACAGCGCATTGATCAGCATTTCCTTGGTCGCGAGGTCCAGGTGGTTGGTCGGCTCGTCCAGCACCAGGAAATTCGGCGGATCGTAGAGCATTTTTGCCATCACCAGCCGCGCCTTCTCGCCGCCCGAGAGCACGCGGCACTTCTTCTCGACGTCGTCGCCAGAGAAACCAAAGCAGCCCGCGAGCGCGCGCAGCGAACCTTGTCCCGCCTGCGGAAAGGAATCTTCCAGCCATTCGAACACCGTGCGTTCACCGTCGAGCAGGTCCATGGCGTGCTGGGCAAAGTAGCCCATCTTGACGCTACCGCCGATCGCCACCGTGCCATCGTCGGGTTCGGCCGAGCCCGCCACCAGCTTCAGCAGCGTCGACTTGCCGGCGCCGTTGACGCCCATCACGCACCACCGCTCCTTGCGGCGGATCATGAAATCGAGGCCCTGATAGATGGTGCGGCTGCCATAGCCCTTGTGGACGCTCTTCAGGCTGACGACATCCTCGCCCGAGCGCGGCGCCGGCAGGAACTCGAACGCCACCGTCTGCCGCCGCTTCGGCGGCTCGACGCGCTCGATCTTGTCGAGCTTTTTCACCCGGCTCTGCACCTGCGCCGCATGCGAAGCACGCGCCTTGAAGCGCTCGATGAACTTGATCTCCTTCGCCAGCATCGCCTGCTGGCGTTCGAATTGCGCCTGCTGCTGCTTTTCGTTCAGCGCGCGCTGCTGCTCGTAGAATTCGTAATTGCCGGAATATGTCGTGAGCGTCCCGCCGTCGATCTCGACGACCTTGTTGATGATACGGTTGATGAACTCGCGGTCATGCGAGGTCATCAACAGCGCGCCCTCGTATCCCTTCAGGAACTGCTCGAGCCAGATCAGGCTCTCGAGGTCGAGATGGTTGCTGGGCTCGTCCAGCAGCATCACGTCAGGCCGCATCAGCAGGATGCGCGCCAACGCGACCCGCATCTTCCAGCCGCCGGAAAGCGCACCGACGTCGCCCTCCATCATCTCCTGGCTGAAGCCCAAGCCCGACAACGCCTCGCGGGCGCGGCCGTCAAGCGCATAGCCGTCGAGCTCTTCGAAGCGGTGCTGCACCTCGCCGTAGCGCGCGATGATATCTTCCATCTCGTTGGCGCGATCCGGATCGGCCATCGCGGCCTCGAGCTCCCTGAGCTCGTTTGCCACGACGCTGACAGGCCCGGCGCCGTCCATCACCTCGGCCACGGCGCTGCGGCCCGACATCTCGCCGACGTCCTGGCTGAAATAGCCGATAGTAATCCCCCGATCGAGCGAGACCTGGCCCTCGTCGGGTAGTTCCTGGCCCGAGATCATCCGGAAAAGCGTGGTCTTGCCCGCGCCGTTCGGGCCGACGAGGCCGATCTTCTCGCCCTTCTGAAGGGCTGCGGAGGCTTCGATGAAGAGGATCTGGTGGCCGACTTGCTTGCTGACGTTATCGAGACGGATCATTGGGCCCTGAAGGGAGGAAATCGCTGTGGCCGCTGCTTAGGACATCTAGCGTGCTTGTGGAAGCGGTTCCGAAATATTCCCGCCCAGCGAGCCACGCTACCTGACAGTGTTTTGGATCGTTTCTGCAACTGTCTCCCGGGAGTCTTGTCCAGGTGGCCGAATGAGCTTGCCTTTGGGCAGTTAAACCTTCCAGCGCTGCGAACCGATCTGTACCAGCATCGTTAGCCCGTCATCTCCAATTGAACCGACGGAGAGTTCCCATGAGCGCAACAGGTCTCGAAGTATTCGACAGAACGCTCCAGATCACCAACACGTGGCTGGACGAAGTGATGACAAACCTGCCGCGCGATCGCAAGCTGGCGTGGCATATTCTGGGATCGGTATTGCGAACCATCCGCGACCGGGTTCCGGTCAATCTTGCCGCACATCTCGGCGCGCAGCTTCCACTGCTGGTGCGCGGCACCTATTACGACCAATGGCGACCGAGTGAAACGCCGAAGGCGTGGCGATCGGCAGACGAGTTTCTCTCCATCGTCTCGGCAGAACTTAGTTCGCAGAAACCGGTCGATTCCAAAGATGCAGCGCAGGCGGTGTTCCGCGTTCTGAACCATCATGTCGATCCCAATCAGGTCGAGAAGGTGCGCCACGCGCTTCCGGAAGACGTTCAGGCGTTGTGGCCCCGTAACAACCGGGTTTCATCGGCGGCCTGATGCGGCATCTGATCGCGGTTCCGAAGATCGACAAGAACCCTGATGTTCGCTGGGCGTTGTCCTGCAGCTCAAAAACAATCAACAACGGGAGCGAGCAATGACCAGACCTCCGCCCGTGCCGCAGGACAATCAAAGCCACAAGGGTACCGGCGATCCGAAATCCGGCAACGCCCATGAAGTTCGGAAGGGCCGTGGCCACGTTGAAAATCCCCGTGAGCAGGGGCAACAGGGCAACACCGCTCAAAACACGACTCATCAGGGCTATCAGCAGGATCGCTGATCAGGAGCGAGCACCATGTCGACTTCAACGAAGACGCGCGCGAGCATTCGCCAGGGCGGCCCGGGCGCTTCCCATGAGAACGCCAAGGCGCCGCTTCACGTCGAAAAGCCGCCCGCCGATGATCCGCAGCGCCGGCATAGCAAGGTGTCCGGCGGCGGCGGCGAACATGACACCCACCACACTCACGAGCCAGAGCGAAAGGGCGGCGGCACCCACCCCGCATCGAAGGACGCGTCATGAGCACCAAGCATGTGAAACTGAACCGACCGACTAACGTCGATCTTGTTCGCAATCCGCTGATCGGTGGCTCGAAGGGAACATCGATGGCGCAGGTAACGTCCGACGAGCTTGAGGAATTCGAGGGCGCCAATACCTTCGAGGGCGACATCGAGAATGATACGAATCCTCAGGGTGGTATCACTAAGGCAGAGGTTCGCAACCGCCGCCGCGGACCACCGCAAAACGACCGGGACAGCGGTCCGCGGAGAATGCCGCTGCAGGGAAAGAAGACGCACGAGCAGCAACTGCGCATCCTGGAAAGCAAGCCCGATGTGCCCGACGCGAGACAGATGGAGGAGATCGCGCAGACCCCGCACCCTGGCGGCGCCAAAACAGCGAAGCGCGAAGCACGCCAATCGGAATTTCCGGTAAGCCGCGGCGGACTCAACCAGGAAAGCCAGCACAACAAGCACAATCGTCCGGGCCAGTCCGGCCACAAGCCTCAAAAGCCATAGGGGATAGTACTATGACACGTGGAGCACACGGAGACGGCAAGCATCTCGGCCCTGGCGCGAAGGGCAAAGGCGCCGGGACGGGCGCCATGACTGACGTGCAGAACGATCTGATCGGCGACAACGCGGTGCTTTCCAACCGCGACAAGGCCGAGCATTCGCGCAATCGCGGCCAGGACAGCAAATGGTCCCAAACCGAGCAGCTGAAAGACCACGCCGCAAACAAGGGCCGCGGATAAGGCGCGAGATTGTCGGTCGACCACGCGCGGAGATCACAGGTTGATCACGCCAAGTCGCGCGGCATGTGCCACAGCATCGGTGCGGCCGGTGGCATCAAGTTTGTCAAGCAGCGAAGCTACGTGGAATTTGGCGGTATGCACGGATATTCCGAGCTGGCGCGCAATGGTTTTGTTGGATGCGCCTTCGGCCATCAGGACAAGCACGTCGCGCTCGCGTGGCGTGAGATCGACATCGGACGCGTCGACGGCCGTCGGCGCGTCGCGTGATATGAGCGTGACCGTTGCTGCCTCTCCGGGCGCCGCCAGACGAAGCCCGGACACGACGCCGAGCAGAGATGCGAGCCGGTCCGCCAGCACCGGATCGGCGATCTCGATAGCTACCACAATGACCGGCGAGGCCGCTTCGCTCACGGCTCTGGCCTTTCACCGATCGTGAGCTTGACTTGCAGCGGTTGGCCGGCGCGGCGAATTGTAATGTCGACGACGGAGCCGATACTGTCGGGCCCAAGCGATCGTATCAGCGAGCGCGTGCCGGTCAGCTTCTCGTTATTCCAGCCGACGATCACGTCGCCTTGCAGGATACCAGCAGCGGCCGCGGGACCTGACTTGTCGACACTCATCACCATCGCTCCGACGCCATCGTCGAGCTTGATCGGCTGCAATCCAACCCCGAGATAGCCCCGCGCAATCCGGCCATGGGTTTCAAGCCTTCCCGCGATCCGGTCGATCGTTGCGCCGGGAATCACAAGAATGCGTCGCACCCCCTGGACTGCCATGCCAATCGCTTCGCCGGAACCATTGACGGCAAGTCCCCCCTCGTGATTGCTGCGCAGCCGAACGTCGAGCTCGATCCTGGCATCGATCTCACCGCCACGAAGGCTGCGCCAGCGACCCCCGACCAGCGAGACGACGCCGAGCGCCGCAGTGGGAACGCCATGCTCGGCAGCGACCACGACCATCAGCGAGCCCAGATCCGGAACAACAGGCGAGAACGCGACGGAGGCAGTATTAGGGATGGTCTTACCGGCATCACTCTTGGTATCGAGCCGCAGCAGCGCGATGTCGGTGGTGTGATCGCGTCCTGCGATCTTGGCCGACTGCGTCGTTCCGTCGGCAAGTTTGACTGAGACTTCGCCTTCTTCGGCCAGCGCTTCATCCGCCGTCACGATCAGGCCTGGTTTCCAGATGAAGCCGGAGGCCCGCGAGCGGTGCGAATGCACCGAGACGATCGCGGACTTTGTCCGGGCGACGACATCGGCAAGGGAGGAGGACAACGACGGAAGGATAGCTGCAGTCGGGTCGGGCATGACAGAACTCCTGGATCGGTTGAATCCAATCTGGGAGTTCAGATTGCGTTCGGGAACTAGCCTGGTGGGCAGGCCGCGGGAGTTTTTCGCCTCGAACGCGGACGTTCCCGCTTCGCACTATGCCGTGTGTCCGGGATCGATGTGCTTTGGCGTCTTCTTCTCCCGTTGAGGCGTCATCCTCGCAGGATCGGGGGCGCCAGGCACGCCGCGCGGTCCGAGTTGTTCTCGCTGAATATCGTCTTCCGACTTCTCGGGTTCGACGCCATTGGGCTCGCGATTTCGGGTCATGGCTGAACGGGTTCTCCTTCGAACATCAGCTCACGCTGTTAATGCCTCAGCAGAACACCTGTTCCTATTCCTGATCTGGCGCACGCCGTGGAACCAGCATTGCAGCGTGTTCCCGTGTCACAGCTTCCGAGTGTTGATGCTGCATCAATCAATTTTTCGGGGAACAGGAGATGATCGGCTACCAGTTCGAGCGCAATCTCTCCGACGACGTGACTTTCCGGCAGAATGCTCGCTTCGGCCATGTTGACGTGACGCTCTCGACGCTGTTCGGCCTCGGTTACGTCAACGGGGACCCGTCTACAGCTACGTTGGCGCGCGGCAACTTCCTCACACGCGGCATTGCCAATCAGGGCAATCTCGACAGCCAGCTTGAATACCGCTTCAACACCGGCATCCTCAGACATACCGCGTTGTTCGGCCTCGATCTCAAGCATTACCAGATCGATGATTGGCAAGGCTTTGGCGGCGCTAGACCGCTCAACCTTTTGAACCCGGTCTACACGCCAACCGCGCGCTTCAATGGCGCCCCCTACCAGGATGCGAGGTTGACCCAGAAGCAGCTCGGCTTCTATGCGCAGGATCAGATCAAGCTCGATCGCTTTACGCTGGTGCTGAGCGGCCGCAATTATTGGGTTGAAACGGACAACGCGAACCATATCGGCCCCAGCCAGAGCCGCGAGGACAGCAAGTTCAGCGGCCGCGCCGGACTGATCTACAATTTCGATTTCGGCCTTGCGCCCTACGTTTCCTATGCGACCAGCTACAATCCGATCATTGGCCAAAATGCCGGCCAGTTGCTGTTGCCGGAGACTGGTCAACAAACCGAGGTCGGCTTCAAATTCCAGCCGATCGGCTTCAATGGTCACTTCGGTTTCGCATGGTTCGACTTGAAGCGTCAGAACGCGCTGACGACCGATCCGACTAATGTATTCCTGCCGACCCAAAACGGCGAGGTCACCTCGCGCGGCTTCGAGCTCGAGGCCGTCGCCAATCCGCTTCCCGGACTCAAATTGGTCGGTGCGTTCACGACCTACGATCTTTTCATCAGTAAGGATCTGAATCCGGCTCTGATTGGAAAAGCTCCCACCGCCACGCCGCAGACACTGACCTCGGGCTGGATTGATTACACCTTCCAGAACGGTCCGTTGACCGGTTTCGGCCTCGGCGGCGGCGTGCGCTATATCGGCGGCTCCTTTGCCGACAACATCAATACGATGCCGGTCCCCTCCGTCGTACTCGGCGACGTCACCGTTCACTACGAATGGCAGAACTGGCGCGCCGCGCTCAACGTTATCAACGTCGCCGACACAATTTACGTCGCGAATTGTTCGTCGGTGAACGCCTGCTTCTACGGCGATCGGCGCCGTGCGACGACGAGCCTATCATACAAGTGGTAGGAGCGATCGAAGGGAGGCAGCCCTGAAAGCCAGAACGGTTCGTATCTGGTCGGTGGTCCATACCTGGAGCAGCCTGATATCGACGCTGTTCCTGCTGCTGCTGTGCGTCACCGGCCTGCCGCTGATCTTCCATCATGAGATCGACGAGCTGCTTGGCTACGATCCGAAGCCCGAGATCGCACAGCCGGGCGCGGTGAAACGGAGCATCGACGAGATCGCCCGCACGGCGCTCGCGAACGATCCCGGTCGCGTCCTGCAATATATCTTGTGGGACAAGGACGAACCGAACAACGTGATCGCCTTCACCAACAACAAGGTCGACGGCGATCCGGATGCCGCAACGCTCAGGGCGTATGATGCATACACCGCCAAGCCGCTCGGCTCGGTCGGTGGCGGCCCGATGCTGATCTTCCTGAAGCTGCACGTCGATATGTTTGCGGGCCAGCCCGGCAAGCTGTTCCTGGGCGCCATGGGATTCCTGTTCCTGGTCGCCATCGTCTCCGGCGTCGTGCTATACTGGCCGTTTACGCGCCGTCTGAGCTTCGGCACCCTCAGGGACAAGTCGCGCCGCATTGCCTGGTTCGACTGGCACAACCTTCTGGGCGCGGTGACCATCGCATGGGCGCTGGTGGTCGGCGCCACCGGCGTCATCAACACGCTTGCGGAAGTGATGCTGAGCCAGTGGAAAGCCAACGAGCTCACTGATATGGTCAAACCCTATGCCGGCAAGCCGCCGCCGGTCCATCTCGCCTCGCTTGATGTAGCGCTTGAGAATGCGCGTAAGGCCGCGCCGGACATGAACGTCTCCTTCGTTGCCTTCCCCGGCACGCCGTTCACGAGCTCGCATCATTTCGCGGTGTTCATGCGCGGCGACACGCCGCTGACGTCGCGGCTGCTGAAGCCGGTGCTGCTGGATGGCGAAACCGGCGAAGTTTCCGACGCGCGCGATCTTCCGGTCTATCTCAAGGCGCTGCTCGTGTCGCAGCCGCTGCACTTCGGTGATTATGGCGGCATGCCGCTGAAAATCATCTGGGCGCTGCTCGACATCATGACCATCGTCGTCATCAGCAGCGGGCTCTTTCTGTGGGTCGTCAAACGCCGCAAGCACCGCAGCCACGCGATAGCGAGGCAGCCTTCCCTGCAGCCGTCGCGATGACCGCCGCCCGCAAATCGCGATCCAGCGGCAATTGGTGGACCGTATACGGCGGCCCGCTGCTGATCGGCGTGCTGTCGGTCGCGGGGCTATTAAGCGCGCTATTGTCCGAGGGACCCGGCCGCTATTTTTCCTGGCTCGCGCTCGGCGCGCCCGTCGCGCTCACCGTGTGGTTTTTCGCCCGACGGAGACTAAGCGGGCCGCATCAGCTTGAGCGTGGCGGCGAGCCGCAGGCTGCGCTTCCCGGCCAGCGCAATGGCTTCGAGCTGTGCGCCGGCCTCGTCGCAGGTACCGGTAAAGCCGATGCCTACCTCATGGCCGCCGAACACAGGGTTTTCACCTTTCGCCGGCGTGTGCTCCTGGTTGAGGATCTCGCCCTTCCAGCGGCCGTCGGCCGAGGAGTAGGAGCCGAGGTAATAGAAAAAAGCGTCGCCGCCGAGGATGCGGCCGTCCAGCAGCAGCATGACGCCCGACAGACCCGCGTCGATACCGTCAAGCGCGCGAAGCTGGAGGGAATAGAGCCCGTTGACGATACCGCCCTGCCCGACGGACCCGACCGGTGGCAGCGCCTCGTCGTCGAGCCGCGTCAGGTCGGCCCAGAACAAGGCGCCCGGCCGCGGCGCGGCGCTGCCTTCAAAACGAATCTTATTGCCCATCAGCCTGCCGCGCACGCTGATGGCGGCAACATCGGTGTCCATCAGCGGCTTGTAGTGCGGGTCGTCATTATGGCGCTGGGTGATGACCTCGCCGATGATTTCCTCGCCGCTTTCTCGATAGGTGCCGAGATGGGCAAAGGCCGAATTGCCGCCCAACATCTTGCCATCATGCATGCACATGATGCTGCGGCCGAACGCGTCGTTCACGCCGTACTCGACTTTGTAGAGTCCGTTCAGCAAGGAAGGTGTCCTGCACTATCGAATCGTCCGCCGGGCTTAGCACCGCCGCCGCGATGGAACCAGCGCGCGTTTTATCGCAGTTTCAATGCCGTTTGAAATACTGCACGGCGCGCTCGTGCTTTTCCGCCGCCGCACGCGATTTGAAGGTTCCGAGGTTACGGCGCTTGCCGGTTTTCGGATTGATTTTGCGGGAATAGAGCCGGTATTCGCCCGATTGCAGTTTTCGGATCATGGCCAGCACCGCTTTCTTGCGCGCCCCGTCCGCAATAATGACGCCACGGGTCCCCTTGTTCCGCTCCGGCTATTCGCGTTGTCTGGCCTTGCAATGCCGGGATCGTTTGGCCGGCGTGGAATGAACGGGGGGATCACGTGCAACATTTCTTCCTCTATTTTCTTGCGCTCGGCGCTGGCGTCAGCGTCGCGACCCAGCAGGTGCTCAATGGCAGTCTGCGCACGGCGCTGGGCTCGCCGGCCTGGGCGGGGCTGATCAGCTATGCGGGCGGCCTCATCACCATGATCGTCGCGGTGATCGCGCTCGGCGAACGCGTGCCGTCCTGGAAAGCAATGGTCGATGTGCCGTGGTATGCGTGGTCCGGCGGCGTGTTCGGCGCTGCCTTCATCCTGCTGGCGATCTTGCTGTTACCCTCGCTCGGCGCAGCGACGCTGTTTGCGCTGGTCATTGCCGGCCAGGTGCTCGCCGCAGTGACGCTCGACCATTTCGGCGCGTTTGGGCTGACGCCGCATCCCGTCAGCGCCGCGCGGCTCGCAGGCGCAGTGCTGTTGATCGCCGGTGTCGTCTTGATCCGGGATTGAAATTCAGGGCTCGAGCCCGCTCTCGCGCAACGCCGGCGCGGCCGCAGGCGACGCAAGAAATCGCAGCAGCCGGTCCGCCTCATCCGGCTTGTTGCTCGCTACCATACGCCCGGCGGAAAACACCGCGGGCGTTTGCAAGTCGCGTGGAATGGCTCCAACCACCTCGATGCCGCCGACCTGCTTCAACTCGCTGATCTGCTGGACGGCGAGATCGGCCTCGCCTGTCACCAGCTTCTCAGCGGTAAAACCCTGCGGGATGATCTGCGCCCTCGCATTGACCTCGGAGGCAATGCCGAGTTGCTCGATCAGTTTTGCAAACAGAATGCCGCTGGCGCCGAGCCGCGAATAGGCCACCGAGCGCGCGCCGAGTAACGCCGCGCGCAGCGCCGTCTCGGTCGCGATATCGGGATGGGCTGCCCCGGCCTTCACGGCGATGCCGACGAAGGAGCGGGCCAGGTCCACGCAAGTCTCCGTGACCACCCGCCCCTCGCGCACGACTTCGTCCAGCCCCTCGCGGGTCAGGATGACGACGTCCGCGGCCTCGCCCGCGCGCAGCCGGTCCAACAGCGCCAGCGTGGGCGCGAAATCGGCATCGATGCGTGCGCCGCTGGCTGCCTGATACTGGCCGGCCAGGCTTTGCATGGCGCCCTTCAACGCCAGCGTCGAAAGCATCCGCATGGTATCAGCCATCGGCTGCTATACCCGGCGCATCAGTCTGAGCACCGCGGTCATGCGAAGGCTGCGCTTGCCGGCGAGCGCGGTCGCCTCCAAGAGCGCGCCTTGCTCGTCGCAGGAGCCGGAAAAGCCGATACCGACTTCATGGCCGCCGAAGATGGGGTTCTCGCCCATGGCGGGCGTGTGCTCCTGATTGAGAATCTGGCCTTTCCAGCGGCCGTTCTCCGAGGTGTACGTGCCGAGATAGTAGAAGGATGCGTCGCCGCCGAGGATGCGCCCGTCATTGAGCAGCATTACGCCGGTCAGGCCGCCCTCGACGCCGTCGAGCAGGCGAACGTGGATGGAATAGAGGCCGTTGACGATGCCGCCCACGCCGACGCTGCCGGCGATCGGGATGGCCTCCTGCTCGATCGGCGTCATCACCGACTGGAACGCCACGCCGGGCAACTCCTTCAAGCCCCCTTCGAAGCGGTACAGATTGCCGTCTGCCCTGCCCTTCGCCAGCAAGGTGGCATCATCGGTGCCGGCCATCGCGCGGTAATTCGGGTCCGGGTTGTGGCGCACGGTCTGGATCACGATGTCGACGCCATCGTCCCGTTTTTCGTAACTGCCGATATGGGCAAAGGCCGAATTGCCGCCCAGCATCTTGCCGCCGCGCGCATACATCACGCTGCGGCCGACCGCCGCGCCAAGCTGAAACCTGACTTTGTAAAATCCCTCAAACAATGCCGTCACCCCGGCAAACCCGGCTAATTGTCTAGCGCGGTTCATCACGCAGGGAAACGGCCTTGAACGGACGTATTTGAGTCAACCTTTCGAGGCGCGGTGTCATCAAAACGCAATGATCCGCCAAGGCGATGCCCTGGCGGATCAGCTTTGCAACCCGGAAAGCCGGATTGTATCGTCGGTCTCTTAAGCCGCGGCCGCCTTGGCGCCGGTCGGGACTTCCGCGATCGTCTTCAGGATCTGGGACGCGATCTGGTAGGGGTCGCCCTGCGAGTTCGGGCGGCGGTCTTCCAGATAGCCCTTGTAGCCATTGTTGACGAAGGAGTGCGGAACGCGGATCGAGGCGCCGCGGTCAGCCACGCCGTAGCTGAACTTGTTCCAGGGCGCGGTCTCGTGCTTGCCGGTCAGGCGCTTGTCGTTGTCCGGCCCGTAGACGGCAATGTGGTCCATGAGATTCTTCTCAAAGGCAGCCATCAGCTTCTCGAAGTATTCCTTGCCACCAACTTCGCGCATGTACTTGGTCGAGAAGTTGGCGTGCATGCCCGAGCCGTTCCAGTCGGTATCGCCGAGCGGCTTGCAGTGGAATTCGATGTCGATGCCGTAGCTCTCGGTCAGGCGCAGCATCAGGTAGCGAGCCATCCACATCTGGTCGGCAGCGGTCTTGGAGCCCTTGCCGAAGATCTGGAATTCCCACTGGCCCTTCGCCACTTCGGCGTTGATGCCTTCGTGGTTGATGCCGGCGGCGAGGCAGAGGTTGAGATGCTCTTCCACGATCTTGCGGGCGACATCGCCAACGTTCTTGTAGCCAACGCCGGTGTAATACGGGCCCTGCGGACCCGGATAACCGTCCGAGGGGAAGCCGAGCGGACGGCCGTCCTTGTAGAAGAAATATTCCTGCTCGAAGCCGAACCAGGCGCCTTCATCGTCGAGGATGGTTGCGCGCTTGTTCGAGGGGTGCGGGGTCTTGCCATCGGGCATCATGACTTCGCACATCACCAGCGCGCCGTTTTCCCGCGCAGCATCCGGATAGACGGCGACCGGCTTCAGCACGCAATCGGAGCTGTGGCCTTCGGCCTGCATGGTGGACGAGCCGTCGAAACCCCACAGCGGAAGCTGTTCGAGCGTCGGGAACTTGTCGAATTCCTTGATCTGCGTTTTGCCGCGCAGATTCGGCGTCGGCGTATAGCCGTCGAGCCAAATATACTCGAGCTTGTACTTGGTCATTGAGCCTCTCTTGAGTTGCTATGAAATGCGGAAGACCGAAACCTTGAATTCTGGATTTTGACGCCCAGCCCCTGGAGGTCTCCGCATACGTGTACCCGGCCACGTCAGGCCACTTCTCACTAAGCACGTAACGTGCCAATCGCTGCAGTGCGGCATCGGCGTTGCACAGCTCGCGCCGGCGATGGCCTAAAATAGAAGCTGCGACATAGGAGCGCGGCAGGGCACCAGATCGGGCGGTCCGGCGATGGGCTTGCGAACTGAATCCAGCCTATTTTTCCGGCATTTTCCCTTCGCTGCCGCTAGGCGCTCAAAGGTGCGGCATCCTTTTGAGGTCCCCGCGTCGGACGCCAACTCACCCGAGCAACCATCCCGCCGGCCCACGCGTTGGTCATGCAAATGCTGCCTCGCAGAATGCACCGCCAAAACTGCCTACGAAATAGACAAAACCTGCCGATCTGTTGGTCACTTGCACCTGCCCAGGGCACCGACAATATCGCCTTATGTAACCAGTAGAGAACGAGTCGGGCGCACCATGGAGGCTCGCGCTTCGACAAAAGGAGACTGCAATGATGAATCCGAGTTTGAATCACGGGTCAGCCACGATCTACCAATTCCCAGCCGGGGGCCGGGCGGCTCTCGGGGGACGTCGCTATGGCGAGACCAAAGCCGTGACCGAGTTTGCGGCCCAGCCGGTCAACCTCGCGGATTGCTGCGATAGCTGGTACCACGCCGCGGCGATCGAGGACGCCAAGACCGAGCGGGATCACTGATGCTTGGGAGGTGTTTGGCAGGGACGCGCCGGACAAACGAGGCGCGGACGGAGAACTAGAAAAGGGTCGGAACGAAATCGTTTCGGCCCTTTTTCACGTCTGCTCGCACGTCGTGGTCCGCCGTCTGGCGTGCTTGAGTGTGGTGATGCCAGCTTTGGTGATCCGCAGGGTCACGCCCTTCCCCTGGTAACGCGCCCCTGACAAGACCCAACGCTTGGGCAGCGTCACCGCCTTGCCGTCGAGTTGTAGATGGGCACGCTTGTCGTATTGAAAAAATCCAACCGTGAATTGCGACCCGTCGGCGCAACGATAATTCTGGAAGCTGGACTGCGCCGATGCCTGTGACGGTATAGTTGCAACCGCGGCGAAGCCTAGCGCCGCGCCAAAAATCGTGATGTTCCGCCGATTCATGCTTCGCCCTCTTGCGAGTTCAGTATAGACGAGACGGGGCCGAACGACACCCGTCCCTTACTTTCCGTCCGAACCCTTGCTGCATGATGTCAGATTCCCCTGCCCGCCATCTCAATCTTGCCGGCGCCAGCAATTTTCGCGATCTCGGCGGCTATCCCACAAGCGACGGCCGGACCGTACGCTGGCGGCAGATTTTTCGTTCCAACCATCTTGGCCATCTCACCGAAGGCGATGTCTCCGTCCTGCGGGAGCTGGGCGTCCGCAGCGCGTTCGATTTTCGCGGCGCCGAGGAGCGCACCGCAGCGCTGTGCGGCATGCCGGAAATCACTGTTCATTCGCTGCCGGTCGAGCCGACAGTGGTCGCGGCGCTGCGCGCGATCGCCGCTGCTGGCACGCCACTATCGACGGACCACGCCGTCGAGGTGATGCGCGACTCCTATCGCAGCTATGTACAGAAGAACACGCAGCACTTCCGGAGCTTGTTTGCCCATCTCTTGGAAGACCGCGCGCCGCTGGTGATCCATTGCACCGCCGGCAAGGACCGCACCGGCTTCGCGTGCGCGCTGATCCTGCATACGCTCGGCGTTTCCGAGGACACTATCTCGGAAGACTATCTGCTGACCAACCGCTTCTACCGCAGGGACCCCAACCACAGCAGCGACCTGCCCGAGGAGGTCAAACAGGTGCTGGGCTCGGTGCAGGCATCGTTCCTCGCCGCCGCCTTCGAGGCCATCGACGCCGACTATGGCGATCTCGAAACCTATCTCCGCGATGGTCTGGGTCTCGGCAAAGCCGAGCGCGCCCATCTCGAAGCACGCTATCTGCAGCGCTGATTCAATAGCGTCTTCAAGCGACGTGGATTCCGGTTCGCGTGAAGAAAACGCGTCCAAACAAAAAATTAGGGCCCGGTTCTGATTCAATCAGAACCGGGCCCTAATCCGCCTTCACCTCACCCGCTGCATCGACACGACCTGCGCGGATAGCTTGCCGCCTCTCGCCCTGACGTTGACCTGCACCTTGTAGTCGTTGCTGGTTTCGCCCTTGGGCACATAGAGCATCGCGGTAAAGCGCACGCGACCGCGCGCATCGAGTGTCACCGGCAGATCCTCATGCACTCGGAAGGAATTACCCTGGCGATTTCGCGGCGGCAGCCTGGCCGTCATCACAGGTTCGACCAGCGCACGCAGATCGAGCTTGGTCGCCGTTGCACCATCAATCCGGTAATAGGCAAAGGAATCGCTTTCCCAGCGGCTGTTCGCGACCTCGATGACGGCCTGGCTGTCCGGTGACCAGGCCGCAATCAGTTCGTAGCGGTTCGCCCGCATCTCGCCTGTCTCCCAATGGGTGCCGCCGAGTGTCGCAAGCACCGCGCCATCGGTGACACGGATCAGGACGTTTTCGACGTCGTTGGGACTATCCTGGCCGGACGGCAGCCCCTGCGCGGTTCGCCAGGCGAACGCGTACCCCTTCGAGGGCGAGGTGGTGTCGGCGAAGACACGCATCGCAGCTTTCCCTTCGCCGCAAACGAGGCCGCCGTGTTGATCGGCGACGCAGCCTTGCGCATGCGCGGCGACCACCGACTGCAATGCGAAGAGAGCGAGTGGAAATGCGAGAGCGTAGCGCATGCGCGATCCTATCCGCCACGCGCAAATCATAAAGCAGACCGTGGCGGCTGGAAAGCCGCGCGCTATCGGCTCAGGCCGCCGCTTCCATTTCCAGTTCGGCGTCGAGATCGGCGATGACGTCCTCGAACGCCGAGATTGCCTGCTGGATCGCTGCGATCTGCATCAATTCCCAGCTCGAGACCGGACCGCTGCGATTCTGCAGCGCTACAACCAGGTCGCGCCGCTGCTCCTTAAGCTGAACAAGCGGTAAACCATGATCCGGCAAACCCATGACAAATCCCCCTGCCTTCTTGTTGGAGCCCTGTTGTACCGAATGGATTCTGCAAACGGCTTACAGAACTCCGGCAAATTTTATCGATTTAGCCCGATCCCTTGGCCTCCGTTCTACGCAGTCCGTCACCTCCGGCCAGACGTGGGCCGCGACAATTTGGGCCGTCGAGACTAACGGTCATGCAGAAATTCGCCGCATTGGGATTGAAAATCTCCTGTTAAGGTGCGCTCCCTCATCCGCATGCGGAGGCCCTTCATGGACGGAAAAGTCATTGTCGTGACGGGCGCGCTGGGTGCGCTCGGCCGGGTGGTCGTGGACGAAGCGCTGGCGCAGGGCGCCCGGATTGCAAGTGTCGATCACGCCCCGACGCAAGTCCCCGCCACGGCGGATCTGTTCGAAATCGGCGGCGTCGACCTCACCGATGCCGCGGTAGCCAAAAAGGCCATCGACGCTGCCGCCGCGCATTTCGGCAAGCTTGATGCGCTGATCAACATCGCCGGCGGCTTTAGCCTTCGAGACGGTGGCGGAGGGCGATCCGAAGACCTGGCAACGGATGTATGCGCTCAACGTCATGACCGCGCTCAACGCCTCGCGCGCGGCGATCCCGCATCTCGCTGCATCGGGCGCGGGCCGCATCGTCAATATCGGCGCGATGGGCGCGCTACAGGCAGGCAGTGGCATGGGCGCCTACGCCGCCTCAAAAGCTGGCGTGCACCGCCTCACCGAGGCGCTCGCCGCCGAGCTCAAGGGCAAGATCACGGTCAATGCCGTGCTGCCGTCGATCATCGACACCGCAGCCAACCGCGCCAGCATGCCGAAAGCCGATTTCACCAAATGGGTGACGCCGAAGGAACTGGCCGACGTGATCCTGTTCCTCGCCAGCGACGCCGCAAGCGCCGTCACTGGCGCGCTGCTGCCGGTGAATGGGCGGGTTTAGTCCTCGACCTCCACCAGCTTTCGCAGCACCGCCTTGAAGCGAATGCTGCGCTTGCCGGCGAGCGCGGTGGCTTCGCCTTGCGCACCGTCGCGGTCATACGTACCGGAAAAGCCGATGCCGACTTCGTGGCCGCCGAACACCGGCCGTTCGCCCTGGGCCGGGGTATGCTCGCGGTTAACGAGTTCGCCCTTCCATCTGCCGTTCGCCGACGTGTACGCACCGACATAGTCGAAGAACGCGTCGCCGCCCCTGATGCGGCCGTCCTGCAGCATCATGACACCGGTGTTGCCGGCATCGATCCCGTCGAGCATACGGATGTGGATGGAATACAATCCATTGCCGATCCCGTCAGGGCCGACCGCACCGGGCGGCGGCGCGTCGGTATCATCGATCGGGCTCAGAACGGTCGTGAAATGGATGCCGGGCAAGGCCGCGCTGCTGCCCTCAAAATGAAACTCCTCGCCGCGGGGCACGCCCGTGAAGTTCATCACGGCATCTTCCACTTCGAACATCGGAACATATTTGGGATCGTGATAATGGCGCGACATCGTAACCTCGCAAGAGACGATGCCATCGGCTTCGGTGAAGTGACCGACAAAGGAAGAGCCGGAATCGCCGCCGTACAGCCTGCCGCCCGATGTCGCAAACATCACGCCACTGCCCGTGCCGCGCGCCGTGGTGAAGCGGAACTTGTATAGCCCTTGCAACGCGCCTACTCGCTGTGGGAGCGGCAAATGCCTGCTGGCCCGCGAACGATCGATTCGCAGGTTCCCTCAAATTGCCGCTGGCCTTGTCCCCGCTCCGACAATAGCCGCTCCGGGGCTATCCGATCAAACGCTTTGCCGGAATTGAGCTAGGCTCGGCGTGTTGAGTCGCGGCAGCCAGCGCCGCCGGAGCCTGCCTTGGAAACCGCACTTTATCTTCCCGTCAAACGCTTCCTCGAAAAGCTCGGCTTCACCGTCAAGGGCGAGGTCGGCGGCTGCGATCTTGTGGCGCTGAGTGGCGACGATCCGCCGGTCGTGGTGATCGGCGAACTGAAGCTCTCCTTCAACCTGGAACTGATCCTGCAGGCGGTCGATCGCGCCGGCGCTGCCGACGAGGTCTGGCTTGCGGCTAAATTATCCGCCCGCGGCAAAGGCCGCGAGAGCGACGCGCGGTATCGCAACCTCTGCCGCCGGCTCGGCTTCGGCATGCTCGCTGTGACCAATACCGGCGATGTGGAAGTGCTCGTCAAGCCGCCGACATCAGCGCCCCGCCGCGATCCCAAAAAGCGCTCGCGGCTGATCGCGGAGCACCAGAAGCGCAAGGGCGATCCCGTCATGGGTGGATCGACGCGCGCGCCGATCATGACGGCGTACCGTCAGCAGGCGCTGGCCTGTGCCTCCGCGCTGTCGGGCGGGCCGCGGCGCGTCAGGGATTTGCGGGCGGAGATTCCCGATGCCGGAAAAATCCTCTTGCATAACGTTTATGGCTGGTTCGATCGCGCCGAGCGCGGCATCTACGTGCTGACTGATGCCGGCCATGCTGCGCTGAAGCGCTGGCCGCAACCGCCGCTGGATCTTTCTGCCGGCAATCCTTCGCCATGATGGCAAGCACGGTGACACCGAACCATACAGCGCTACCGGACTTGAAAGATTTTAGACGCATGGCTGTATTGCCGAGCGAAATTCATATTGCAATGCAACATTAGGGCACCTAGGTATCTCCGCAATCAAATGCGAGGCGCCTTATGAGCGAAGACTGGAACACGAAATACGGCACACGACGCGTTAGGCGGGATCCGCCGACGCTGGAGGAGGCAATCTTCGCCGCGGTCGGGATCACCGATGATCAGCAGCAGCAGGCGGAAATCGCCGCCGCGCTGATGGGCCTGCCCTATGAGGAAGTGCTGGCTGAAGTGAAGAAAACCGGCCGTGCGATGGCGCGATCGGCCACCCGCGTCATCGCGGGCGAGCAAGGCGCACAGCGATCGGTTGTGGTCGAGCGCCGCGTCGTCAGGCGTTTTGGCAATGATAAGCGTACCGGCACCTGAACAGCCGCAATTAGCTGAACTGCACAGAGAATTGCCCAAGGCTTTGGGCAATTCTCGAGATTGAACGTACGGATCGGCTTAGGACGCCCCCCACTCTGACGGGGCGGTCCCGGCCATGCGAAGCAGCATTCGCCGATAAGCGCGGTTGAAGGCTACGGCTGCCCGCGTCGCATTCAGCACGCTCTCGATCCAGGACGTCGCAAGTTCGGCCTGATCATACTTCGTCAGATCGATCGTGCCGGTGGATTCGCCGTGGCGGAATACAAGCTGCGCGCCGAACTTGCTGGCGAGCGCTCGCATCGCGTCGTTCTGCGCGCCGGTGGTGATCCGCAGGCTCTTATAGCCCTTGGCGCGTGCTTCCTTGATCAGCTTGCGGAACAGGATGCTGCCGACGCCGCGACGCCGCACGGAGGTCTCGACGCTGAAGGCGATTTCGGGAAGCGAATCCGGTGACTGATCCGGCGGATGCAGCTCCGCCGCTCCGCGAACCACGCCGTTTTCAAAGAAGGCGATGATCGTCGTGCCGTCATTGGCGCATTTCTCGGCGTAGCGCTCGATGAAGCTGTCATCCATGAAGCCATGGAAGCGGTCACGGCGGCTGGTTCGGTCGAGCCGCAGCAGGTGATCGCGCAATAGCGGCAGTTCTTCCTGCTGGCTCAGCGTGCGCACGCTGCTATCGGCAAGCGCAGCCGCAATAACGGTGAGGTACATAGTCCAAAACTCCTCTGAGAAACCCTCGAGGAGGCGTCGAATCCCTAGACCACCCATATTGTGCGGCGCAGCATCAAATTCAAGACCGGATTGCACCGTATACTGACTTAAATAACAGCAATGTTTGCAGTGATTTAGCCAACCCGCCATTAACCAATTGTTAAGGTTCGTGGCCCGGCGCAAAGTGGGCATGGAGCTTGCTTATTTTGGATAAGCCAAGCCCAAGCAACGCACCCGGATGGTTCGTGGAGACCCATTGTGGCTGTCGTGCTCGACACCAGATCTTGCCTTCCGGAGCGCCGGCTTGCGGTGTGGCAGGACATCGTGTGCGACACTTTCGTCGGGCTCGACTGCAAATCGGACCTGCGCGGCGCGTTTTGGGGCTCGGTGTCGCAATCCAGAATCGGACAAATCGCGCTCACGCAGGTCGATTCCACGGCACAGCGGGTATTCCGCACGCCGTCGCGGATAGCCCGCGCCAGCGAAGATTTCGTGCTGATGGCGCTGGGCAACAACGGCGTGAACGGCGTGTTCCAGGATGGCCGCGAGGCTGTCGTCTCCGCCGGACAATTCGTCATTTACGACACCACCCGCCCCTACGAGTTGCGGTTCGACGACAGCTTTTCGCAGACCATCTTCCAGATGCCGCGCAAACTGCTGCAACAGCGCGTCGGCTCGTTCGATAGTCTGACCGCGACGACGTTTTCAGGTGATCGTCCGCTCGAACGGCTGACATATGATTTCGCGCGCAATGTGAGCAAGACGATCGAGCTGGTTGATCCCGCCACCGCAACGCGCCTGCTCGACCAGGCGCTCGACCTGCTGGCGATGACGCTTGCCGACCGGCTGCATGGCCGCTTGCCGGAGCAGTCGGCCCACCGGTCGGCGCTGCTCTATCGCCTCAAGAACCATATCCTGACGCATCTTTCCGATCCCGAACTGTCGCTGCCGCGCGCTGCAGCCGCAGTCGGAATCTCGCCGCGTTATGCCAGCGATCTGATGGCCGCCGAACAGTCCTCGTTCCGCAGCTACGTGCAGGCGCAACGGCTGGAGCGCTGCAAGCGTGATCTTGCCGATTCCGCCTACCAGGCGCGGCACATCGGCGAGATCGCCTTCGCCTGGGGCTTTAACGACCTCGCCCATTTCAGCCGCATCTTCAAGCAGCGCTTCGGCATCTCGCCGCGCGAATGGCGCGAGCAGCCGGGCTAGCAACGTCTTTCGACCGGCGCTCCTTTCGCGCCACGGGAGTCCGACGTTCTCCCGACCATCTGCCGGTTTAGACAAGTTTTCGTTCCGCCGCGGACAAGCGGTGCGCAATGCCACGGCTGTAGGCTTGGCATCAGCGAATGTCAGTTGTCGATGCGGGAGGACGATGCGATGGGTCTGGTTCATCAGAAATACAAGGTGGCGGTGGTTCAGGCGGCGCCGGTTTTTCTTGATCTCGATGCGACCGTCGACAAGACTATCAACCTGATCGAGGAAGCTTCCGCCAACGGCGCGAAACTGATCGCGTTTCCCGAAACCTTCATTCCCGGCTATCCGTGGCAGATCTGGCTCGGCGCGCCTGCTTGGGCGATCGGCCGCGGTTTTGTGCAGCGCTACTTCGATAACTCGCTCGCCTTCGACAGCCCGCAGGCGGAAAAGATTCGCAATGCGGTGAAGCGCGCGAAACTAACCGCCGTGCTCGGGCTGTCCGAACGCGACGGCGGCAGCCTCTATATCGCGCAATGGCTGATCGGCCCGGATGGCGAAACCATCGCCAAGCGGCGGAAACTTCGTCCGACCCATGCCGAACGCACCGTGTTCGGTGAAGGCGACGGCAGCGATCTCGCCGTCCACGACCGCGCCGACGTCGGACGGCTCGGTGCCTTGTGCTGCTGGGAGCATCTGCAGCCGTTGTCGAAATACGCGATGTACGCCCAGAACGAACAGGTCCATGTCGGCGCCTGGCCGAGTTTTTCGCTGTACGATCCGTTCGCGCATGCGCTCGGCCATGAGGTCAACAATGCCGCCAGCAAGGTCTATGCGGTCGAAGGCTCGTGCTTCTTCCTCGGCCCCTGCGCGGTCGTCTCGCAGGCCATGATCGACGAGCTCTGCGACTCTCCCGAAAAACATGCCTTCCTGCATGCCGGCGGCGGCCACGCCGTGATCTACGGGCCGGACGGCAGTTCGCTGGCCGAGAAACTCCCGCCGGACCAGGAAGGTATTCTGTACGCCGACATCGACCTCGGCATGATTGGGGTAGCGAAGAACGCTGCCGATCCGGCCGGGCATTATTCGCGGCCCGACGTCACGCGGCTGCTGCTCAACAATAAGCGCGCCAACCGCGTCGAGCATTTCTCGCTTCCCGTCGATGCCGAGGTCATGAGCGAAATCAGGCTGCAGGCCTGACGCGCTTCTTTTTCCGAGAAGGAGCAGGCCCATGGAATCCGCAATCCCTGCGCATCTGCAAACCGCGCGAACGCGCCACCGCCGCGTCGGCGACGATTATGCGCCGCCCTACCCGTCCTTCGTGGCGCGGCACAAGCCAAGCGTGACGCGGGTGGTGATGGCCTATTTCGGCATCCAATCCCGCGGCGCGCTCCCGGTAGTCACGGAGCAGGCGTTGGCCCGGCTCGCTGCGGATTTCGCAAGCACCGATGGCCCGTCCCATTGGGACCGCGCGAGCTATATCGACGAGGCCGGTTTCACCAATCTTGTAACCGTGGCCTATTGGGACGAGCGGCAGAAATTCGATCGCTGGTTTCCACCCGCGCGCGAGCGCTGGACCGGCGAGCAGCGGACCAATAACGGGTTCGGTACCTTCATCGAGGCGCTTTACCCGTCCGTCGAGGGCTATGAGACGCTGTTCTCTTCGCTCGGAAGGCCCGAAGGCGTCGCCGTTCTCGCCGACGGCATGAGCGGCGAGGTGTTGGAGCACGCCTATTGGGGCGGCATGCGCGATCGTATCCCGTTGTCCCAAACCAGCGAGATGGCGCCCTCAGGTTCCGCGCGAGCCATTCGCGACGGCGCGCGTATCCGGATCATCCCGCATGACAATGTCTGCCTGATCCGGTCGGGCCAGGATTGGGGCGATACCGAAGCCGCCGAGCGCAAGATGTACCTCGGCGATGTCGAGCCGGTGCTGCGCGAAGGCATGGATTTCCTCCGTGACCAGGGACGTTCGATCGGCTGCTACGCCAACCGTTACATGACGGTTGTCGGCCCCGATGGCGCGACAACCGAAAAGTCCTACGGCATGAGCTGGTGGAAGAGCCTGTCGGCGCTGGAACGCTGGGCTGAATCGCATCCGACCCATGTCAGGATTTTCGGCGCTGCCATGAAGTACCTGTCGACCCTTGGACCGGCCGCAAAACTGCGGCTGTACCACGAGGTCACTGTCGCCCGCGCCGACGAACAGCTTTTCGAATATGTGGATTGTCATCCGCAAACCGGAATGCTGAACGCCGTGCAAACGGTGGAGACGGCCTGACGCTACAGCACCATCTGGGTTTGCGTGACGACCGCAATCAGCCTGCCGTCCTCGGTCTCCAGCCGGGTCTGCCAGACCTGGGTGCGGCGCCCCCGATGCACCGGCGTTGCGGTGGCGATCACGGTCGAGCCTTCCTTGGCGCCGCCGATAAAATTGGTCTTGCTCTCGATCGTGGTGGTGCCCTTGGCATCCTCAGGCAGATTGATGAAGGTCGCGGCAGCGCCGACTGAATCCGCAAGGGCCATGATCGCGCCGCCGTGAATCGTATTCCGCAGCGTGCAGAGGTCCGGCCGCACCAGCATCCTGGCGACCACACGATCCATTCCGGCTTCCGTGAAGGTTACCCCCTTCAGTTCCGCAAACGGCATCTTCATCGACTGGATCTTTTCGAGCGGCGTCATTCGTCCTCCGGCTTTTCTTTGAAGTAATTTCCTGGACAGAATGGAGGCCGCCGGTAAATCAGGCAATGACCTCCGAGGTAATGGCTGCCGTGACATGGCGCGCGAAATTCGGCATACCGTCGGCATGCGCCAGTTCCCGCCCCGCCGGATCGTCTGTCTGACCGAGGAGACCGTGGAGACGCTGTACCTGCTCGGCGAGCAGGACCGCATCGTCGGCGTCTCCGGCTATGCGGTGCGGCCGCCGGGCGTCCGTCGCGAGAAGCCGCGGGTCTCGGCCTTCATATCGGCGGACATTCCAAAGATTCTGGCGCTTGAGCCCGACCTCGTGCTCGCCTTTTCCGATCTGCAGGCAAACATCGTTGCCGACCTCGTGCGCGCGGGCGTCGCCGTCCATGTCTTCAACCAGCGCGACATTGCGGGCATCCTCGCGATGATCCGCACGCTGGGCGCCATCGTCGGTGCGGCGGAGCGCGCGGATCAACTCGCGCGCGGCTTTGAAGAGCGTCTCGCGCGGGTCGCCGCGACGCCCCGGCCCGCACCGAAGTCCAAAGTCTATTTCGAGGAGTGGGACGATCCGCTGATCTCCGGCATCGGCTGGGTTTCCGAACTCATCGAGATCGCCGGCGGCGAGGACGCGCTGCCGAAGCTGCGGTTTCAGCAGGCGGCCAAGGACCGGATCATTTCGCCTGATACGGTGCGTAACGCCGCGCCCGACGTGATCCTCGCGTCCTGGTGCGGCAAGAAGGTCGTGCCTGAGCGTATCCGGCAACGTCCGGGCTGGGGCGAGATTCCTGCCGTGCGCAACAACCGCATTGTCGAGATCAAGTCGACGATCATCCTGCAGCCGGGACCGGCGGCGCTGACGGATGGGCTCGATGCAATCGTGAAGGCGTTGTGGGATTGGCCGAATTTGTAGGGTGGGCAAAGGCGCATAGCGCCGTGCCCACCATTCTAGCGCCGGGAAAAGTGATGGTGGGCACGCTTCGCTTTGCCCACCCTACGGCAGCTCGCGTTGAGGAGATCACACCTTCTCCACCCCACACCATTCCGCAATGAACAGCGCCGTCGCTTTCGTCGACTTCCGCAGCGAGTCCAGCTCGACATATTCGTTGAAGCCGTGCATCGCGGCGCCCTTCGCGCCGAAGCAGAGGCTCGGGATGTTGTAATTCAACCCATAGAACCGCGTATCGGTCAGCGCGGTGAACGCGCGGTCCGGCACCACGCCGCCATAGACGGCGTCGAACGCTTTTGCGAAGGCGGCTTCCGGCTCGGCCGAGTTCGTCAGTTCATAACCCTCCGACAAAAAGCCCGACCACTCGACCTGCGGCGGGTTGTTGGAGAGGAAACGATGATCCCGCGCCGCCGCCGACACGCAGGCCAAAATCTCCTTCTGGCATTCGGCGATCGACCAGCCCGGCAGAACCGCGATGCGACAATCGACGTCGCACCAGGCCGGCACGCTGGAGGCCCAGTCGCCGCCCTTGATGATGCCGGGGTTGAAGTTGAGCGGATGCGCGACCGCCTTGAAGTGGCGGTCCGCCTTGGCGCGCTCGTTCCAGTCGGCCTCAAGCTTCTGCAGCGCGTGGATCAGATGATACGCCGCCATGATCGCGTTGGCGCCGGCGCCGGCCTCGAACACGTGCACCGGGAAGCCGCGCACCTTCAGGCGAAACCAGATCACGCCGACCTGTGAGCGCACCATGGCCTCGCCCGTCGGCTCCGGGATGAAGCAGGCGTCCGCGCGATAACCGCGCTGCAAGGTCGAGAGCGCGCCGACGCCGGTCGACTCCTCCTCGATCACGGATTGAAAATGGATGCGCGCCGTCGGCTTCAGCCCTGCGGCCTTGATCGCATCCAACGCATACAGCGCGCTGATGGTGCCGGATTTCATGTCGCAAGCGCCGCGGCCGTACATCTTGCCGTCCTTGATGGCAGGCGAGAACGGCGGCGTCTCCCACATGTCGAGGGGTCCTGCCGGCACCACGTCGCAATGGCCCTGCAGGATCAGCGATTTGCCGGCGTTGTTGGAGGGCCTATAGGTGCCGACCACCGTGCGCGCCTTGGAAAAATCATGCTCGATCGGGCCGAAGCCGCGCAGATCCTTCAAATCCTCGACGTCGATACGCCAATCGTCGACCTCGTAGCCACGTTGGCGCAGGAGATCGCCGATCATGTCCTGGCACGGTCCTTCGGCGCCGCGGGTCGAGGGAATCGCAACGAAATCCTTCGTCGTCGCCAGTTGCGCATCAAAGCCGGCGTCGACGGCGTCGAGGATTCTTTGTTGCGTATCGGTCGTCATGCGGCAGCTCCAGTAAAGGAATTCCAGGAAGGCGGGAGTGCGCACCCTACCCCGATCTCAGCCGCCGGCGTAATGCGCAAAATGCGCATCCCGCAATGCATCTTCGAGCAGGCGGCCTTCAGAATAGCCGCTCAGCGAGGCCGGTCGCTCGACGCCGTCGAGAAGCCGCGGACAGGGTTCCGGCCGGCCCAGCACCGTGCGCACCGGAATACGCTCGGCATAAACAGGCAGTTCGTAGTCCTCATCGTCGTCGGCGACCCCCTTCGACCTGATCTTGGCGGACGCCTGCTCGATTTCCATTGCGACGACCGACGTCGCCCTGATCTCCTGCGCCGTGCTTTGCCTTAACGTCGCAGTCCGATCGGGAAAGAACCGGTCGACCATGGCGACGAGCGCGCGCTCCTTCTCCACCGGATCGGTGACGAGATAGGCGGTGCCGAATGCCATCACGGCGCGGTAATCCGCCGAATGGTTGAAGCCGCAGCGGGCCAGCACCAGGCTGTCGAGATGCGCAACCGTGAGGCAGACCCTCTCGCCCTCGGACTGGTTTCGCAGCATGCGGCTGGCGCTGCTGCCATGCCAGTACAGCCTGCTTCCCTCCCGCCAGAAGAACGTCGGCGTGCAATAGGGCTGGCCGTCGATCACATAGGAGACGTGGCACAGCATCGAGGCGTCGAGCAGGCCGTGCACCGTGGCGTGGTCGTAGAAGCCGCGATCATGACGGCGCTTCACCTGATTGCGCGGCGATAGCGGATACACATCGGCGGTCACGGCTTCGGTCACGGCAGCTCCTCATGGGATCGGGTGCAATCGTTGAGAGTTGTATCGGCGAATTTGGTCTGCGATAGTGCCAATTGCATGCGAAAAATTCCGACCAATTCCCCGCCGGCGCGACGCAAGGCCGAGCTCGCGCTCGATCTCTCCGGCCCTCACGTGACGCCGGGCGCCTCGGCCCCGCACCGGCTCTATCAGGCGCTGTGCCACGCCATCACGGGCGGAATTGCAAAGCCCGGCGAGCCGCTGCCGCCATCACGCACGCTGGCCAAGCAGACCGGTTTCCGCCGTAACGCCGTCACCTCGGCCTATGAGCGGCTGATCGCGGACGGATTTGCGGTAGCCACCGTCGGTTCCGGCACTTTCGTCGCCGCGCGCATTCCCGCCCGCGTCCATGACGCTCGCAGGACGAAGATCGCGATCGAGCCGCCGCAGCAAGGCCCGCTCGCGCTCGGCTGCACGCACATCGACGAACGGGCGCTGCAGCGCTTCCGGGCGTTTGCCGGCCGGCGCATGCGCGCCTTCGGCACCGAACACCTGCAGTACGGCGACCCCAGGGGCAGCCGCGAACTCCGCGCCGCGATCGCCGATCATTTGCTGTCGGCGCGTGGGCTGCGCTGCGATCCCGACCAGATCATGCTGACGTCGGGAACGCAGCATAGCTTACGGATCGTGCTGGGCGCGATCCTCGAGCCCGGCGATCAGATCTGGTGCGAAGACCCCGGCTATCCCGCCGCACGAAGGGCGATCGAGCATTGCGGCCTGCGCCCCATCTCTGTGCCGGTCGACGCTTCAGGCCTGATCGTGACCAGGGGCCGGGCCCTCGCTCCTTCGGCTGGCGCGGCCTATGTGACACCGTCGCACCAATTTCCCCTCGGCGTGCAGATGTCGATGCCGCGGCGGCTCGAATTGCTCGACTGGGCCAGGGATGCGGATGCTTTCGTCATCGAGGACGACTACGACAGCGAATTCCGATACGACGGCGCGCCGCTGCTGTCGCTCGCCGGCATCGATCATCTCTCGCGCGTCATCTACATGGGCACGTTTGCAAAGACGTTGTTCCCCGGGTTGCGCATCGGCTACTGCGCGCTACCCGAGCGGCTCGTCGGGCCGGTGACGACAGCCCGCGCCGCGCTCGACCGCTTTCCCGGCACGCTGCTCGAAGGTGCGGTCGCAGACATGCTGAATTCCGGCGCGTTCGCGGCCAACCTGCGCCGGGTGCGCGGGATCTATCGCGAAGCGCGCGACGTGCTGGCTTCGACCCTCTCGGCGGCATCGCAGGGAAAGCTCTCGGTGCCGGTGCCCTCGCAGGGCCTGCATCTGGTCGCGCGGTTCGATCCATCGGCCGATCCCCGTATCGCCGCGCAGGCCAAGGCCGAGGCCGGCGTCGCAGGTTGGCTACTGGCGGAGACTTATTTCCGCGCACGCCCGCTTCCAGGCTTCGTCCTCGGCTTTGCCGGCCACAAGCTGCCACAACTGATCGCGTCGGCCGAGCGACTCGCGAAATCATCGCTGGCCGCCTTGCAGGCAAACGGCAAGCCGAACAAGGCTGGAACTGGCAAGGTCAAACGGCTGAAGGCCGTGACGTGACCACTAACGCCGGCCGGCACCCTATCAGAATCGCGGCCGCGTCACTAAGCTCGATGCTCAAATCAACTTCACGAGCCGAAATACCCGATGCCCGGCAATCGCAACGTCTCGTACCTCGTCATCGGTGCATTGATCGCAGGCGTGCTCGGCTATGCAACGACGGCCCTCGCTCAGACGGTCTCGCGCGAGCAGGACATTATCGACCTGCGGCTCGGCCAGCGCGTCCTCGTCGACGACGGATCGTGTCCGACGGGACAAATCAAGGAAGTCCAGGGCTCGCAAATGACGACGTCAGGCGTACTCCGCACGCGCAAGTGCATTCCGCGGCTGGGGACCAAAAAGCGCTAGCGGCGATCGCGCCGGCCTAGGGCCTTTTCGGTTCTGATTGAATCAGAACCGGGCTCTAGGTTTTTGTTTTGACGCGTTTTCTTGACGCGAACCGGTGTCCACTTCGCTGGAAAACGCTCTAGAACATGCCGTTGGTGTTGGCGGCCTTCTCGGGAATTTCCTGCACGACATCCCAGTGCTCGACGATCTTGCCGTTCTCCAGCCTGAAAATGTCGACGATGGCGCGGCCGCGCGTGCCTTTCTCGCGCACGCTGTGGACGTGGACGATCACGTAGTCGCCATCGGCAAAAGCGCGCTTGATCTCGCTGCGGGAGTCCGGAAATTTCTCGCGTAGGAAACCGAGGAAGGCCTTGAAGCCCTCGATGCCATCCGGCGCCGTCGGATTGTGCTGAATATAATGCGGCCCGAAAAACTTCGCCGCGGCATCAAAGTCCTTCCGGTTGAGAGCCGCATCGTAGAATTCGAGCACGGCCTTCTTGTTGGCTTCCTGTGTCGCAGCGTCGGCGGCGACCGCCGGAGATATGGCCAGCGACAATAGGCCGATCAGGCCGACAAAAAGAGATTTCATGACGGCTCCTTTGCGCAATCGGTCTCGATACGGAGCCCAACCTACCAGCTTCCGTATCGGTCGACGACCCCGCGCCACAGCGCATCGCGTTCGCGCGGTAGGATTAAGGGGCGCTGCGGAGAATATTTTGAGGAGCCGCGCTTACTGGTTCGTCGCCGGTTCGAACATGCATTGCAGCGTCGGCTTGGCGATCTTGGTGAAGGTCGGGCCGATCAGGGATTGCTTTGATGCCGGCACCCATGCGGTCTCGATCGTCGGCACGCCGGTCTCGCTGATGCCGCGCAGCAGCGCTTCGCGCAGGTCGGCATCTTCCACAGTCGCGGCGGCGTAGTCGTGCAGGCAGCCGCAAACGCTCTCGGGATGCGCCCAGCGTCCGACCATATGGGGCGCGCAGAGCCGCACGAACTCGCCGCGCGGATCGGGCACTTTGAACAGGGAACGGAACGAGGTCTGCGGCGGCTGAAACTGGACTTGAGCCTGCGCCGCGCCGCTGAGAAGAAGAGACACAAAGATTACAGCAGAACAGATGCGTACGAACATACCGAGCCTTTATCGGCGATCTCTTTGCAAAGGATCCGCTACGCTCAGTTTGCGGCCACGACCATCGGTAGCGGCGCCGGGGCCGCAACCGGCGATCCATTATAGGCGAAGGTGCCGACCCCCGGCAGGCCCTGATCCGAAGAACCAGCCATCGAGGGACCAACCAGAATGACGGCCAAGGCGAGGATGAAGCTGATGGTCCGCATCTGACTGTCTCCGGTTATCAGTGGCCGGCGGTGCCTGCCGTCTCGTTGGCCACCTGATAACTATCGGCTGTTTCCAGACATCTGCGCCCAAAACGAAAAATGGTTTCGTCGCGCAGGAGAATTGTTTCGTCGGCCCTGTCGGACGAAACAATAGCGGGAAAAATCCAATGAATTCAGCCGGGACGCTGGTACTTGAGATGCTCAGGCTGAACTCCGCAAGCTCGCCATTGCGGCCACTTTGGCCCTCGTCCAATGGACGAGAACCGCCTCGCTCGCTGACAGATCGGATGAACCGAAGCTTCGGTCCGGCCGACTCAGCGAATGCCACGCAACCTTCCGCGTGCCTGTGCGTTGTGACCCTTCCTCAACAAAGGACAGCAGTCGTGGGCAATGGCAACAGTGCAACCCCGACCCGCAAACCCGGCCAGCCGGTGGGTGAAAATTTGTCTGGAAGTAGCGGCTCCGAACAGCGGATCGATCCTTCCCTGAAGACAGAGCGCCACGGAAAAGCCTCAGAGCATCCGGTGAGCCTTTGTGGTGCGATGTCGCAACAAGGCGGCGAATTTCGCGGCAATGTCTCTGCGCCGCAGAAATTCGTGCATCTGGTCGGCTGCCGCGACCGCAAGGTCGCGCCGGGCCAGGAGGCCCGCCAATATTCCAATCCGCTCAAGCGGTAAGCTTGATGCCCTCATCCGGGATACGATCTCGGATCCCGACCGGTATCGGACTTACTGGAAGAATTCACCGCATTTCTGAACGGCTGCTTCAGTGGCGCCCCAAGGCATGATCGGCACTGAGGAGGTGGAGTTTTTGGGTGAACCTTCGATCAGTTTGTCCGAATAGACCATGTAGACCAGCACATTGCGTTTGGCGTCGCAGCCGCGAACGATCTGCATCTTCTTGAAGAACAGCGAGCGGCGCTGGCGGAACATGTCGTCGCCCTGGTCCATCTTGTGCTTGAACTTGACCGGGCCGATCTGACGGCACGCCAGCGAGATATCCGAGACTTCCTCGGCAAGGCCGAGCCAGCCCTTGAAGCCGCCCTTTTCCGGCACCGTGAAGTGACAGGCCACCCCCTCGACCTCGGGGTCATCGACTGCGTAGGTCGCGAGCTTGTCGTTGGGGCTAAGCCATTTGAAGACCGTCGAGCGGCGGAAGATCAGATCGGGCTCGTCCGCGGCCGACGCCGGTGCCGCCTGCCACAATGTCAGCGCCAACATCACCAAGGCCAGAATTTCCCACTTCTTGTCACGCTTAACGATGGCCTTGGATGTCATTGATATCTCCGAGGAAGGGCTCGCCGCCTATGTAGTGCCGGAAAGCCGGACAGGAAGGCCGCTAGCGGACTTGGAGGCCTCAGTACCGCCTTATGGATGGCGTCAGATTGAGCGGGACAGCGTTTAACGGAATGTGAGGCTTTTTTGCTACGATCGGGGCGAAAAGCGCTGAAATTATAAGGCCTACGCTGGTGAACGCTTTTCGCCTCTGCGACAACAAACGGATTGGCAAGACGGTAGATTCGAGTATCTGGATTTAGGATCATGCGCGTGAGCGGGCATCGGTTTTTCAGCGCGAGTACTGCGGGCGCGACTATTTCGATGCAGCGATTTTGGCAGATTGCGATGTTGACCGCGGCCGGCTCCGTTGCCGCCGTTTCCCAGGCGGATGCCGCCACGATGTTTTACTGGCAGGATTCCGACCCCGGCTATTATCGGCCGATGCCGATGGTGCAGCCGCGAAAACCGAAGGTACGGCGGCCGTCAGCCAAGACCGAGGCGGCCATCAAGGAAACCAACGCCAAACCGCAGGGGCCGCTGATCATCGCGGTCTCGATCGATCAGCAGAAGGTCCGCGTCTACGACGCCAATGGATTGTTCGCCGAAAGCCCGGTGTCGACGGGCGTGAAGGGGCATCCGACCCCGATGGGCGTATTCAGCATCATCCAGAAACACAAGATGCACCGCTCCAATATCTATAGCGGCGCGCCGATGCCTTACATGCAGCGCATCACCTGGTCGGGGATTGCCCTGCATGCCGGCGTGCTGCCGGGCTATCCGGCGTCGCATGGCTGCATTCGCATGCCAACGGCCTTTGCCATGAAGATGTGGAACTGGACCCGGATGGGCGCGCGCGTCATCATCACGCCTGGCCAGATCACGCCTGCCAGTTTCTCGCACCCGTTGCTGGTGACGCAGAAAGTGGCCCCGCAACCGCTCATCGCCGACGATCCCACGACCGATGCGCCCGCGGTAAAGGGCGACAAGGGCGCGGACGCAGGCGATGCGGAGCCAAGCCTCGAGCTCCGATCGACCGTCGGCCACGCGGCGCCGCTGCGCGAACAGACCCACACGGCGGATGCCGGCAGCACTCGGCCGACGAGCGCCGTCGTGACCATGTCCGACGCAACGCCTGTCAGTGATACATCGAGCGCGGAGGCAAAGGCGGACGCGCCGAAATCAGAGCCAGCTATCTCGGCAGCCGATGAGACCACGAAGGCGATCGTTGATACACCGGCTGCGTCGGTTGTTGCGCCTGAGGTCAAGAAGGATACCGCGCGTCTGCCCGGCGCGGACAAGGGTCCCAGGGCCGAACCGCCCAGGCGTCCCGGCCTGATCGCGGTGTTCGTCAGCCGCAAGGATTCCAAGCTGTACGTCCGCGAGAGCTTCAAGCCGCAGTTCGATTTGCCGGTGACGATTGCGCCGAGCGACCGGCCGCTTGGCACCCATGTGTTCACCGTCGCGGCTGACAAGAACGATCCCAACCTGTTGCGCTGGTCGGTGGTCTCGCTGCCGGTCATGGCGCGCAACGCTGCGCGGATCGATAACACCGAGCCTGCTGCGCGGCGCGGCAGGATGCCCGGCGCAGCGCTTGCCGAGGTAAAACTGCTGCCAGCGGCGAACAGTCCGGCCGAGGCGCTGGACCGCATCGCCGTCGCTCCCGAGGCGATTGCGCGGATCGCCGAGATGCTGACCACCGGCAGTTCGATCGTGGTGTCCGATCACGGCATCAACACGGGCGGCGAAACCGGCGAAGGCACCGACTTCATCGTCCCGCTGCGCATGGTCCAGCCATAACGGCTTGTTGAGGCGCGAGGGCCCGCGCATTGCGCTATGCTTCGGTCGCTAAACCGCAGCCCGAGGCTTTTCATGATGGACCGCAGGAGCGTGATATCAGCGGTGATGGCCGCGATCGCAGGCATGGCCTCGAGCAGGCAATCCCTGGCGCAGGCCGCCATGAGTCGAATCACGGCTTACGCGTTTTCGTTTCCGGGACTGGCCGGCGGCGACATCAGGCTCTCCGAATTTGCCGGCCGGCCGATCCTGATCGTCAACACCGCTTCGCTCTGCGGCTTCACCCCGCAATATGGCGGCCTGCAGGAATTGTGGACCGAGTTCGGTGGCCGCGGCCTGATGATCGTCGGCGTTCCCTCCAATGATTTCGGCGGCCAGGAGCCGGGCGGCGCGACCGAAATCACCGCGACGGCGCAGAACCACCACGTCACCTTCCCGATCGCCGCGAAAGCAGTCGTTAGGGGACCGAACGCGCATCCGTTCTACAAATGGGCGGCAGAGGCGCGACCGAAGGAAGTTCCACGCTGGAACTTCCACAAATACCTGATCGGCCGCGACGGCTATATCGCCGACGTCTTCCCGGAATCCATCGAACCCGTAGATACACGGGTCAAAACCGCGGTCGCGCGGGCATTGGCTGCTTCCTGAATTAACCGCCTCGGGGACAAAACCCGTTGCGTGTGATGGCAACGGTTGCAATGGCGCGCCTGCTCCAACTAGGCTACTGTGCGTCGGGGGAATGGAGGCAGACCGGACGATGGCGACGCCACCGACCGGGTGCGGGATTCGAACTTGGGGAAAGCAAGATGCGTATTGGGGCGGGGGTGATCTTTGCCGGCGCGGTTTCGCTGTTGGCATCAAGCGCGGCGTGGTCGCAGGTTCCACCAGCCAAGGGCGTGACCGCGCCTCAGGCAGCAGCGGCACCAGTTCCCGCTCCGCCGCCAGCGCCCGTCTCGACCCGTCCGCCCTGCAACAATCCGAACGCGCTCGGCATCGGCCGCACCGTCGAGATCGACACGACCGGCGGTCCCGGCTTCGGCTTCGAGCATTTCAAGGAGCTCGACTTCCTTCGCGACAAGGAGGTGGTGCTGACCTTTGACGACGGCCCGTGGCCGGTGAATACGCCTGCGGTCCTGAAGACGCTCGCGGAGGAATGCACCACCGGCATCTTCTTCCCGATCGGCAAGCACGCCACCTACTATCCCGAGATCCTCAGGCAGGTGATGGCGGCCGGCCATTCGATCGGATCGCACACCTGGTCGCATGCCGCGCTCGTCAACAAGAAGCTGAACGAGCAGCAGCGCAAGGACGAAATCGAAAAAGGCTTCAGCGCCGTGAAATGGGCACTCGGCGGCAAGGCGCCGGCGCCGTTCTTCCGCTTCCCCGCGCTGCAGCACCCGCCGGAGATGGTGACCTATCTCGGCGACCGCAACATCGGGATTTTCTCCTGCGACCTCGATTCCTTCGACTTCAAGGCGAGCAAGGCGCAGACGATCATCGACACCGTGATGCGCAAGGTCGAGAAGAACGGCAAAGGCATCATCCTGATGCACGACTTCCAGAAGCACACCGCCGAAGCCCTGCCCGAGCTTCTGAAGAAGCTGAAGGCCGGCGGCTACAAGGTGGTGGCGATGCGCGCCAAGACGCCGGTGCAGACCATCGCCCAGTATGACGAGGACATCGTCAAGGATCTGAAGCTGCCGACCGTGAGCTCGCGCCCGGTTTCCAGCGTCGTCCAGACGATCTCGGAATAGTAGCGGCGCGACGCAGGCCCGTGCCGGCGCTACGCATCGAAGGCTACGTCATCGTCTCCGCGGATGGCATGCTGGCGGATGCCCGCAACGTCATGCCGGACGAATTGAAGTTCGAGGGCGACAAGGCGTTTTTCACCGCCGCCCTCGACCGCGCCGACCTGATCCTGCACGGCCGCAATTCCTATGAGGATCAGCCGAATTCGCCGCGGCGCAAGCGGGTCATCCTGACGCGAAAGGTCGAAGCGATTGCTCCCGACCCGTCCAATCCGAAAGCTACGCTGTGGAATCCTGCGGGCGCTTCGTTCGAAGCCGCCTGCCGTCATGCAGGCGTGGATACCGGCACCGTCGCCGTGATCGGCGGCCCCAGCGTGTTCGGCATGTTCATGGACCGCTACGACGTGTTCTGGCTCTCGCAAGCGCCGCATGTCCGGCTACCTGGCGGCGAACCCTGCTTCCCCGGAGTCCCCGCCCGTTCGCCGCAGGAAATCCTCGCCGCGCACGGACTGCGCGCCGGTGAGCCGCAGACGCTTGATGCAGCGCATGAGGTGACCGTCACGCCGTGGCGACGCGGCGCGTAGGCGTCATCCTTTCGTCCAATCAATCCCGCCGTAAGCCAACCCGTGGCCAGAGATCGCTTGACAGCGCGCGGGCGCGGTTCCAACCTGAAAAGAAAAAGAAAAACAAACGTCATCATCGGGAGGACCACGACATGTTGAGGCGCGCTTCAACTATGCTTGCAGCGGTGACTCTTGGGTTCGTCACTGCTTTGACCGGGCCGGTTCAGGCCCAAACCACCGAAAAGCCGTTAGTGCTGAAGGGTCAATCGACCCACCCCGCATCCTCGAACTTCCATCTCATCTTCAAGCTTTGGGCCGAGACCGTCGAAAAGATGACGGCCGGACGCCTCAAGATCGAGACGCTGCCGGCGGGAGCGATCGTGCCCCCGTTCGAGGTATTCGACGCCACTTCCAAGAACGTTCTCGATGTCGGCATGGGGCCGTTCGGCTACATCCTCGGCCGCAACACCGCGACGATACCGATGTCGCATGGTCCGCTGTACGGCATGGACGGCTCGGACTACTGGGCCTGGTACTATGACGGCGGCGGCATGAAGCTGCTCGACGAATTTTATCGCGACGTCCTCAAGCTCAACGTCGTCGGCTTCCCGATCCCGACCGATTACCCGCAGGGAATGGGCTGGTTCAAGAAGGAGATCAACAGCCTCAGCGATCTCAAGGGCCTGAAGTACCGGATTTACGGCATCGGCGCGGAGACCTACGGCAGGCTCGGCGTATCGGTCGTCACGATTCCCGGCGGCGAAATCGTGCCCGCGATGGAGCGTGGCGTGATCGAGGGCGCTGAATGGATCAACTGCGAGGAAGACAAGAAGCTCGGCCTGCATCAGGTGGCCAAGCACTACTACACGCCGGGCATGCACGAGCCCGTCACCGGTGGCCAGTTGATGATCAACGGTGACGTCTGGAAGAAGCTCACACCTGATCTGCAGGAGATCATCAAGGTGGCGAGCGTCTATGCCACGACGCAACGTAACTTCGCGTTTAATCGCGAGACGGCGCATGCTTGCCAGGACCTGATCAAGGCGGGCGTTCAGATGCATCGTACGCCCGACGAGATCCTGAGGAACTTCCTCGACGAGTGGGAGAAGATCCAGACCGAGCACGCGGCAAAGAACCCCTTCTACAAGAAGGTGATCGACAGCCAGAAGGCCTATGCCGAACAGATCGTGCCGTTCAAGCTCTCCTGGTTCCCGCCGTACAATTTCGCCGGCGAGTACTACTGGAAGAACAAGATCTACCTGACCAAGAAGTGATCTCTCTTCGCATCTAGCGGAGCTGCTGGCGTCCACACTATCGGACGCCAGCACGGTCTCAAGAGGAGCGATCATGTCATCGGACACCGGCAGCACTTCGGTCCCGGGCAATCAGGGCAGCGAATTCCCGCGCGCGTTCTACACGATCATTCGCGTGATCGACGGCTTTACGGATGCGACCGGCAAACTCATCGCCCTGACGATGCTGTTCCTCGTGGTGACGATCTCCTACGAGGTCGTGATGCGCTACGGGTTCGGGGCGCCGACCGTTTGGGTCTATGAATCAAGCTTCATGGCCAATGGCGCGGCCTTCATGCTCGGCACCGGCTATGCGCTGCTGAAAGGCGCGCACGTCCGCACCGACATCTATTGGGAGAACTACTCGGAGCGGAAAAAGGGCGTCGTCGACCTGATCTCCTACCTCGTGTTTTTCTATCCGGCCATGATCACCTTCATGCTGATCAGCATCGACGATACCTGGCACTCCTATGAGACCGGCGAACGATCGCAGGAAAGCGTGTGGCGCGCGATCATGTGGCCGTTCCGCGCCACGATTCCGCTGGCCGCCCTTCTTCTCATGATCCAGGGCATCTCCGAAGTACTGAAGTGCTGGTACCAGGTCCAGTTCGGTCGCGAGTTCGAACACAAGGAAAAAATCGAAGTATGACCGGACTAGAGATCCTCGGACTTGTCATGCTCCTGGTAATGCTGGGGGCGATCTTCATCGGCCTGCCGATCAGCTTCACGCTGCTGTTCCTGGCGCTGTCGTTCGGCTACGTCGGCATGGGCGAGCGCGTGTTCAATCTCGCCTACCTGCAGACCATAGGCCTGATGAAGCAGGACGAACTGGTCGCGGTGCCGATGTTCATCCTGATGGGGTTCGTCTGCGACCAGGCCGGACTGATGGAACGGCTGTTCAAGGCGTTCCGCGACCTGTTTGCGCCGATCAATGGCGCGCTCTACGTGGTCGTCATCCTCACGGCGACGCTGTTCGGGATCGCCGCGGGCACCGTCGGCGCAACCGTCGCGCTGCTCGGCATCATGGCGGGGCCGATGATGATTCGTGCAGGCTACGACGTGCGGATGTCGGCCGGCGCCATTGCCGCCGGCGGCACGCTCGGCATCTTGATCCCGCCGTCGGTGATGCTGGTTGTGATGGCGCCCGTACTCGACATCTCGATCATCGATCTCTATGCGGCGGCGTTCGGTCCGGGCTTCCTGCTGTCCGCGATGTTCATCGCCTATACCTTGATCCGTTGTTACTTCAATCCGAAGCTCGGCCCGCCGGTGCCGGTCGAGGACCGGCCCGATTCGGTGCGGATCGTGCTGTGGGAGTGCCTGGTCGGCCTGGTGCCGGTGACCGTCCTGACGATCCTGACCCTCGGCGCCATCCTCGCCGGTATCACGACCGCCGCGGAAGCAGCGGCGTTCGGCGCACTGGGGTCGATCCTCCTCGTCATTGCCTACGGCCGGTTCACATGGCGCGGGCTGCTGGATGCTTGCTATGCCACACTGGCAACGACCAGCATGGTGCTGTTGCTTGCCGTCGCCTCCAACGTATTCGGCGCCGTCTTCTCATGGCTCGGTACCGCGACCTGGATGACCAAGGCCTTGCTGGCCTCGCCGTTGCCGCCCTGGGGCACGATGTCTCTGCTCCTGACCCTGATATTCCTGCTTGGCTGGCCGTTCGAATGGCCCGCCATCGTCTTCATCTTCCTGCCGATGCTGGCGCCAGTGGCGAAGGGCCTCGGCTACGACATGGTCTGGTTTGGCTGCATCGTCGCGGTCGTGTTGCAGACGGCGTTCCTCTCTCCGCCCGTTGCCATGTCTGCCTACTATCTCAAGCAGGTCGTCAAGGAATGGAACCTGCGGCTGATCTACCGCGGCATGGCCGACTTCATGGTGCTGCAGGTCGCTTGCGTGGCCCTGGTGCTGATCTTCCCGGCGATCGCGATGTGGTTCCCGCAATGGCTGCAGGCGCGCAGGCTAGCAGCGCGCACCGCGCAGATCGAACACGTCGCGCCGCCGCAGAATGCGGCCGCAGCGCTCGATGGTCCGCGCTTTGCGATCCGGAATTTCTGACCGGGTTTAGATGTCCCCGTAGGCCGGCTCGTTCGGCCGCGGACCCTTGCCGTAGCCCGCGATCATGAACAGGGCACCGATGATCGACAGGTTTTTAAGGGCCTCGATCAGCGTCTTGGCATTTTCGGGCGCCGGCTGATTCCAGAAATCGTGGAAGTAGAAGGTCGTGGCGAGCACGAAGAAGATCAGGAGGATTGCGAAGAAGCGCGCGGCGAAATTGACCGCGATCATCAGGCCGGCGAGGATCTCAAAGCCGCCGACGCCGACCGCCAGCAATTGCGGCATCGGCATTCCCGCCATGGTTTCGAGCTGCGAGGTATAGGGCGCAAGCAGCGCCGGAATCGTCACCTTGGATGCGATGAAGTCTGCCGTCTGCTGTATCGCGAAAAGCTTGGTCGCTCCCGTGTACATGAAGAGCACGGCGAACAGGACTCGCCCGAAGGTAACTAACGCTGGCATGGGATCGGCCTCACTGAATGGCATGCAAAGGTTGCAGGCGGCGCGAAACGATTATGGGCGTTTCGTCTCCGCTTTTCAAACGCTCAAATCGAAACCACCCGCGCAGGAGCCTGCGCGTGCCCTCAACCAGACATTCCTATAGAAGCAGAACCAAGGCGCTTTCTTGATCATCGTGGCTTTGCGCAAAAGCCGGCCCCCGGACTTGGTCCAGAGCCGGCTTCGGTTCACACGAAGAAAGCGCGTCAGAACAAAAGGCTAAATCCCGATTTTGATTCAATCTGAACCGGGCTCTACCCGAACAAGGTTGGCTGCTGGCGGCCGGCGCGCTCCTGGGCTTCGACGGCGGCGACCGCCGTCATGTTGAGGACGCCGCGCGCCGTCACCCCCGGGGTGAGGATGTGCGCCGGGCGCGCCGGGCCGATCAGGATCGGACCAACGGGAAGCGCATCCGCCAGCGTCTTGATCATCTGGTAGGCGACGTTGGCGGTGTCGAGGTTCGGCATGATCAGGATGTTGGCATCGCCTTCCAGGTTGGAATGCGGCAGCACGAGCTTTCGCGCGGCAGCCGAGAGCGCGGTATCGCCCTGCATCTCGCCGTCGGCCTCGAGCTCCGGATGCTTTTCCTTCAACAGCGTGGTGGCACGGCGCATCTTGCGCGAGGATTCCGTATCATAACTGCCGAAGTCGGAATGTGACACGAAGGCGACGCGTGGCTTCATGTTGAACCGCTGGACGTGGGTTGCCGCCAGCGACGCCACCTCCGCCAGCTCCTCGGCGCTCGGATTCGGACGCACCTGGGTGTCGGCAATGAAATAGGAACCCTTGGTGGTGATCATCATCGCCAGCGCCGCGAAATCGCTGACGCCGGGCAGGAAGCCGATGATCTCGCGAACATGGCGCAGATGGCTCATATAGCGGCCTTCGACGCCGCAGATCATGGCGTCAGCCTCGCCGCGCACCACTGCGAGCGCGGCGATTACGGTGTTGTTGGTGCGAACCACGGTGCGCGCAGCCTCGGGCGTGACGCCGCGCCTTCCAGCCACGTCGATATAGGTCTGCACGTAGGAGCGGTAGCGCGGATCGTCTTCCGGGTTGACGAGGTCAAAATCCTGCCCGGCCTTGATCGAGAGACCGAACCGCTTGATCCTGGCTTCGACCACGGAGGGCCGCCCGACCAGGATCGGCCGCGCCAGCTTCTCTTCCAGCACGACCTGCGTCGCGCGCAGCACGCGCTGGTCCTCGCCCTCGGCATAGATCACGCGGACCGGCTGGGTCTTGGCCTTGGCGAACACCGGCTTCATGACGAGACCGGAGCGGAAGGCGAAGCGTTCCAGGAGCGCGGTATATTCCTCGAAATTCGTGATCGGGCGCGTCGCCACGCCGGATTCCATCGCGGCTCGCGCCACTGCCGGCGCGATGCGCAGGATCAGCCGCGGATCGAACGGGCTCGGGATCAACGAGCCCGGGCCAAAACCTTGCGTCTCGCCGCTGTCAAAGCCCTGCGCCACCGCATCCGACGGCGGATCGCGCGCGAGCTGCGCGATGGCGTCGACGGCGGCATGTTTCATTTCCTCGTTGATCCCGGTGGCGCCGACGTCGAGCGCGCCGCGGAAGATGAACGGAAAGCACAGGACGTTGTTCACCTGGTTCGGGAAGTCGGAACGCCCGGTGCAGATCATCGCGTCGGGGCGCGCCTTCCGGGCTTCGTCCGGCATGATCTCCGGGACTGGATTGGCCAACGCCATCACCAGCGGCTGGTCCGCCATCGACTTTACCATGTCAGGCGTCAGCACATTGGGCGCGGACAGCCCTAAGAAAATATCCGCGCCGCCGATCACGTCCGCCAGCACGCGCGCACTGGTTTTTTGCGCATAGACCGCCTTCCAGCGGTCCATCAGCGTGTTGCGCCCCTCATGCACGACGCCGTCGATGTCGCAGACCCAGATGTTCTTGCGCTGTGCGCCCATCGACACCAGCAGATTGAGGCACGCGATCGCCGCAGCACCGGCGCCGGAGCAGACGATCTTCACATCGGGCAATTTCTTGCCGTTCAACAACAGCCCGTTGACGATGGCGGCTCCCACAATGATGGCTGTGCCATGCTGGTCGTCGTGGAACACCGGGATCTTCATGCGCTCCTTGAGCTGCGCCTCGATCTCAAAACATTCCGGTCCCTTGATGTCCTCGAGATTGATGCCGCCGAAGGTCGGCTCCAGCGCCGCCACCGTTTCGACCACGCGCTCGATGGTGTCGGCGGCGATCTCGATGTCGAACACGTCGATCCCGGCGAATTTCTTGAACAGGACCGCCTTGCCTTCCATCACGGGCTTGGAGGCCAGGGGACCGATGTTGCCGAGCCCTAATACCGCGGTACCGTTGGAGACCACGGCGACCAGATTGGCGCGGGAGGTCAGCGACGCCGCTTCGGCCGGATTGTTGGCGATCTCGGTGCAGGCCGCCGCCACGCCCGGCGAATAGGCCAGCGCGAGGTCGCGCTGGTTGGCGAGCGGCTTGGTCGCCTGTATTTCGAGTTTACCGGGCCGCGGCAGCCGATGATACGCCAGCGCCGCAGAACGCAGATCTTCAGAATAGGACGACATGTAGGCTCCCGCGTTTCCGGTCCCGAACTCTTGTCTTATTGATACTTCCAGATCAGGGTCAGTTTTCCGGCAAAATGAGGGGGATGTGAAGCACGGGCGACCACTTGGATGCAACATCCGAGAACGCCGCCGTCAACAGGGGCTCATCGACGAAGCGCGGCAAATCCGGTAGCATATTCGTCTCCCTACCCCATCCCCTTGGCCGACAATGTGGCAAATTTGCCCCCTGCAACGTCGGCGACCGGAGCACAACTAATGGTAAAGATACTGCTGGGTCTGGTCGCCGCGGTCGTGATCGCGGTGGGCGGCTTCTTCGGCTTCGAGTACTACACCCAGCATCGAATCAAGGGCGAGGTCGAGGCCGCGTTCGAGCAGATCAGAGCCAGCGGCGGCAAGGCCAGCCACGGCAAGGTGTCGTTCGACCTGAAGAGCCGCACGCTCAGGATTGACGATATCGCGACTGAATCGGCAACGCAGCCGCCGGTGCGCGTGAAGATTGCCAGCGTCACAGCCTCTGGGCTCGGCCAGCCGGACGCGGGCCGCTTCTCGGCCGACACCCTCGAAGCGTCGGATATGGAAATCAGCGGCGGCATCTCCGGTCCGACGGACGGGAAAGTCACATATAAAATGCCACGCTTCGTTATGAAGGACTATTCCGGCCCCGCGAACATCCAGCTCCCATCAGCCTCGGCATCCATCATCGACGCCTATCGATCCAGCTTGCAGCAATTTGCCGCGATGTCGGCGACGTCCATCTCGGCGCCGAGCATGACAGGGACGATCAACGTCGGCACCAAAATGTCGGGAGAGTTCGCCTATTCAGGCATGACGTTCAAGGACATCAAGGCCGGCAAGATCGCCGCGATGGACGTCGAGCGGGCAGGCTTCACCGTCAACACGCAACAGGCGGGCAAGCCCGACAAGATGACCGGCGAAATCACAAACCTCGCTGCGCGCGACTTCGACGCCGGCGCGATCGCCGCCATCCTGGATCCGCAAAAGAACAGTGAAGATCGCTATATCCGAGCCTACGGCAAGATGACGGCCGGTCCCTACACCATTACGTCAGCGCAAGGGGTTCGCATGCGCATCGACGCGATGATGGTCGACGAAGTCGCTGTACGCCCGTCGCGGCTGCAACTTCCGACTATGCTTGCGACCATACAGGCGGCCGGAACCGCTCAACCTTCGCCCACGCAAGCACGCGAACTGATCGAGCGAGCGGCCGCGATCTACGAGGGCATGCGTATTGGAACGACCGAGATGCGCGGCCTTTCGGCCGAAACACCGCAAGGCCCGTTCAAGCTCTCGGCGATCAGGTTCAATCTGGAAGACGGCAAGGTCGGCGAATTTGCGGTCGAAGGGCTTGATATGAACACGCCGAAAGGCCCCTTCAAGCTAGGACGCTTCGCGCTCAAGTCGCTCGATGTCGCGAACTTCATGCGGGTCTCGGCGCAGTTTGCAAATCCAGCGCAGGCACCTTCACCCGAATTGATCGCGGGGCTGTTTCCCCTCATCCAGGGCGTTGAGGTCAAGAGCGTCACAGCACCGTTCAAGAACACCGGCAGGTTCGTCAACCTCGACAGTTTCGATGTGAACTGGGGACAATTTGTCGGCCCGATTCCGAGCAAGGTGCGCGTGACCGCGAAGATGACGACGCCCATCGACGCGAGCGATCCGTCCATGCGGCAGCTTGTGGCGACTGGTCTGGATGCGCTTTCGGCCGATGGCGATATCGGCGCGGAATGGACCGGGGCATCCCGCAGCTTCGTCGTGGACGCCCCGAAATTGGAAATCGGCGGAATGATGAAAGCATCCGCGCGGATTACGCTCGCCAATGTGCCGCGGGAGGTATTTTCGGTCAACCCGGCTCAGGCCATGGGCGCGGCGGCGCAGATCGAGGCCGGCGCGATCGAATTCACGCTGCATGACCTCGGCAGCGTCGATCGCGGGATGGCCCAATATGCCCGCGCCCTGAATGTCAATCGCGAGACCGCTCGCCGCAGCTTCGCCGACGAAATCAGGGCCGCCGGCAAAGAAACTGCGGCGGCCAATCCCGACGCTGTAGCCGCAGCGGAGGCGCTGGCCCGCTTTATCGAGAGCCCGGGGCAAACGCTGATCATCAAGCTCACGCCGATCGGCAAGGTGCCGGCGATGCAGCTGTTCCAGATGTTGAAGACCGATCCGCTGATCGCGCTGGCGCAATTTCGGATCGAGGCTTCGACGGGACTGTGAGCGAGCCCTACCCCTTATCCGGCAGGTTAAGCCGGATGTGGAGCTCGCGGAGCTGCTTGGTCGTGACCTCCGATGGCGCACCCATCAGGAGGTCCACGGCCTGCTGGTTCATCGGGAACAGCGAGATTTCGCGCAGGTTCGTGGTGCCGCACAGCAGCATTACGATGCGGTCGACGCCGGCCGCCATGCCGCCATGCGGCGGGGCGCCGTACTGGAATGCGCGATACATGCCGCCGAAACGCTCGACGACGTCCTTCTCGCCATAGCCCGCGATCTCGAACGCCTTCACCATGGCTTCCGGCTTGTGGTTGCGGATGCCGCCCGAGGCGATCTCGTAGCCGTTGCAGGTGATGTCGTACTGGAACGCCTTGATGGTCAGCGGGTCCTGCCCGTTGAGCGCGTCCAGTCCACCTTGCGGCATCGAGAACGGGTTGTGCGAGAAGTCGACCTTCTTGTCTTCCTCGTTGTACTCGTACATCGGGAAGTCGACGATCCAGGCGAGTTCGAACTTGTCCTTGTCGATCAGGTTCAATTCCTCGGCCACCTTGGTGCGGGCGAGGCCTGAGAACTTCCAGAATTTTTCCGGATCGCCAGCGACGAAGAAGGCGGCATCGCCCTCCTTCAGGCCGAGCTGGTCGCGGATTGCCGCCGTCCGTTCCGCGCCGATGTTGTTGGCGAGCGGACCCGCGCCCTCGCCGCCCTCGCGCCACATGATGTAGCCGAGGCCGGGCTGGCCTTCGCCCTGCGCCCACGAGTTCATGCGGTCGCAGAACGCGCGACTTCCGCCGGTGGGCCCGGGGATCGCCCAGACCTGGTTCTTGGGATCTTCCAGCATCCGCGCGAACACCTTGAAGCCGGAGCCGCGGAAGTGTTCGGAGACGTCCTGCATCTGAATCGGGTTGCGCAGGTCCGGCTTGTCGGTGCCGTATTTGCGCAGGGCTTCCGCAAACGGAATCCGCGGCCACCCCTTGGTCACCGGCTTGCCCTTGGCAAACTCCTCGAACACACCGGTGACAACCGGCTCCATCGCCGCAAACACGTCCTCCTGCGTGACGAAGCTCATCTCGACATCGAGCTGATAGAACTCGCCCGGCAGGCGGTCGGCGCGTGGGTCCTCGTCGCGGAAGCACGGCGCGATCTGGAAGTAGCGGTCGAAGCCCGACATCATCAGGAGCTGCTTGTACTGCTGCGGCGCCTGCGGCAGCGCATAGAACTTGCCGGGATGGATGCGCGACGGCACCAGGAAGTCGCGCGCGCCCTCCGGGGATGACGCCGTCAGGATCGGGGTCTGGAACTCGAAGAACCCCTGTTCCTTCATACGCCGGCGCATCGAATCCACGATCGCGCCGCGCGTCATGATGTTCTGGTGCAGCTTCTCGCGACGGAGGTCGAGGAAGCGGTATTTGAGCCTGATGTCCTCAGGATATTCCTGCTCGCCGAATACCGGCAGCGGCAGCTCGCCGGCAGGTCCCAGCACCTCGATCTCGCTGACGTAAACTTCGACCTTGCCGGTCGGCAGTTCCGGGTTGTCGGTCCCCTCGGGACGGCGGCGCACCTTGCCGTCGATCCGCACCACCCATTCCGAGCGGAACTTTTCCACTTCCTTGAACGCCGGCGAGTCCGGGTCGGCGACGCATTGGGTGATGCCATAATGGTCGCGCAAATCGATGAACAGCACGCCGCCATGGTCGCGGATGCGATGGCACCAGCCGGAAAGACGAGCGATCTGCCCGATGTCGCTCTCACGGAGCGCGCCGCATGTATGTGACCGGTAGCGATGCATGGAAGTCCCAAAAAACAGATGTCGGAGGTTGAGAATCGGGGGCCAAAGCCAGTCCGAAGTTGCGGAGGGTTTACCCGACGCAGCCGGGGGCGGCAACCAATGGCGGGGCTGTTTTCGGCTCAAAAGCGGCCATTTCGGCAGGCCGGCATCCGGGCCGTTTGCCTATTCCGGGGCTGCGCCTATCTTTAGGTCATGACTATTCATTTCCCGTTCCAGAACACCTATTCGGCCCTGCCGGCGAACTTTTTCGCGCGCGTGGCGCCGACGCCGGTGGCCGCCCCCCGACTGGTCAAGCTGAACCGGGCCTTGGCCGTCCAGCTCGGGCTTGATCCCGACATGCTGGAGAGCCCGGAAGGCGCCGAAATCCTTGCCGGAAAGCGCGTGCCTGAGGGCGCCGATCCGATCGCCATGGCCTATGCCGGCCACCAGTTCGGCCAGTTCGTGCCCCAGCTCGGCGACGGCCGCGCCATCCTGCTCGGCGAGGTCATCGACAAGGACGGCGTCCGCCGCGACATCCAGCTCAAGGGCAGCGGGCCTACGCCATTTTCGCGCCGGGGTGACGGCCGCGCCGCGCTCGGGCCGGTCTTGCGCGAATACATCGTCAGCGAGGCGATGTATGCCCTCGGCATCCCCACCACCCGCTCGCTCGCCGCCGTGACGTCAGGTGAGGGTGTGATGCGCGAGACCATGCTGCCCGGCGCGGTTCTCACGCGTGTCGCCGCAAGCCATGTCCGCGTCGGCACCTTCCAGTTCTTCGCCGCGCGCGGCGATACCGACGCCGTGCGGGCGCTCGCCGACCACGTCATCGCGCGGCACTATCCCGATGTCGCGAAGGCCGAGCGTCCCTATCACGCGTTGCTCGAAGGCGTCGTCGCCCGGCAGGCCGATCTCATCGCGCGCTGGCTTCTGGTCGGCTTCATCCACGGCGTGATGAACACCGACAACACCTCGATCTCCGGCGAGACCATCGACTACGGCCCCTGCGCCTTCATGGACGAATACAACCCCGCGCAGGTGTTCTCGTCGATCGACGAGATGGGTCGCTACGCCTATGCCAACCAGCCGCGCATCGCGCTGTGGAATCTGACGCGGCTCGCCGAATGCCTGCTGCGGTTGTTTTCCGACGACCAGGACAAGGCGATCGAACAGGCGCAAATGATCTTGGGCGAGTTCGCCGAGAAATTCACGGCCGCCTATCAAGCCGGATTGCGCAAGAAGATCGGCCTGTTCACCGAACGCGACGGCGACGAAGCCTTGATCCAGGATCTGCTTGACACCATGGCGAAGAACACCGCCGACTTCACCCTCACCTTCCGCCGTCTTTCCGACGCCGCCGGCGATGGCGCCGACGACAAGGTCAGGGATCAGTTCACCGACCCCGCCGCGTACGACGAGTGGGCCGCGCGCTGGCGCCAGCGCCTCGCCGACGAGCCGCAATCCGCCGCCGAGTGCCAGGCCGCGATGCGCGCGGTCAATCCGGCCTTCATCCCGCGCAACCACCGCGTTGAAGCTGTGATCGCGGCGGCCGTGAACAACGACTACACACCGTTCGAAGAATTGCTGAAGGTGCTGTCGAAGCCGTACGAGGATCAGCCGGATTTCGCGGCCTATGCCGATCCGCCGCTGCCGGATCAGCGCGTGCTGCGGACGTTCTGCGGGACGTGAAGGCAGCGACGCTCCTGCGCACTGACAAACTGCGAAACCTCTGCTATTGTTGGATAAGGGCGACCCAAGCTGGGTCCGAGAGTGTCATGAACCACGAGCGCATCGAATCGAACCCGAAGATCATGGACGGCAAGCCGGTTATTCGGGGCACGCGCATCCCGGTAGAACTGGTTTTACGCAAGCTCGGCGCCGGAATGGCTGTTGAGGCAATCCTTGCAGATCACCCACGGCTGACTGATGCAGATATCCGAGCGGCACAGGCGTTTGCGGCCGATTATCTTGCCGACGAAGACATCGTCTACGGCTGAAAGTGCGCTGGCTCGCAGACGAATGCGTCGCGGCAGCCTTGGTCGCTTTTCTGCGCGCATCCGGGCACGACGTGCTTTATGTTGCCGAAGCCGCCGCAGGCTTGAGCGATACTGATGTCATGGCGCTTGCGCGGCACGAGAAGCGCATCCTACTCACAGAGGACAAGGATTTCGGCGATCTTGTCTTCCGACGCCAACAGGCAGTCCCCGGTGTCGTCTTGATGCGGATCGACTTTGAAGAGCCGGAACTGAAGAAGACAAGATTGATCTCCGCAATCGAACGATACGGCGAGGGGCTTTTTGGCCGCTACGTGGTGGTCGAAGATCGTCGCCTTCGGTCTCGACCACTGTGACGCAGGCTCGCTGCCGTTAACCCAACTATTTAAGTACCCATCCACCATCAGCTCACATACATCTCTCCCGGTTCCATGAATTAAGAAATGGTCAACGGGCTCCCCGCAACTCTATTGGTTTATTAGGGAGAATTGCCGTGGACGCCTTTGCATTCGCATTCATGGGAATGGTGTTGATTGCGCTGTGTCTCGCCGTGCTCTCGATCCCGTCGGGCCGTCGGCGGTCGCGGCAGGTCCGCTACGAATAGCGTTCCCAACAGTGCGATCACCGGCGTGATAGCCTGACGGCCCTGCGCGATATGCATTATGCGTATAATCGCGAACTCAACCAGGGATTGATCATCATGATCAAGACGACTTCCCTGTCGACTACACAACATGATTGGGCCCAGACCGCCGCCAAGCGCACCCATCGAACAGCCGAGGCAACGTCCGTGGTCATCGAGGCGGTGGAGCGCGCTGAAATGGACCCCGAATCCGTTACGCTCGACGAACTGCTGAAGTGAAACGACCGCGTGGCGCTGCCCGATCCAAAAGCATTTTGGTCTCATGAGGCAGGAGTGGCCGCACCCCAGCACTGGCGCCCCGAATCACGAACTGCACCATTCTGCCCGCCAAAACGACGCAAAAAAGCCGTGCTCAGGCTCAAATGCAGGGCTCAAATCCTCCGCGACACCCTTGACATATCAGCGTTTTCGGCAGAACGCCTGTCCGACGCGTCATGGATTGTTCATGGATCTGATTACCACCACTTCCGACCTCGCCGCCGCCTGCTCCCGGCTCGCCCAACACAAGGTCATCACGGTCGACACCGAGTTCCTGCGGGAGACGACCTACTACCCCCTGCTCTGCGTCGTGCAGATGGCAAGCGCGGACGAAGCCGTCGTGATCGACACGCTGGCGCCCGGCATCGACCTCAAGCCGTTCTTTGACCTGATGGGTAACGAGGCGGTGCTGAAGGTATTTCACGCTGCCCGCCAGGACATCGAGATCGTCTGGCACCAATCCGGCACCATTCCGCACCCGATCTTCGACACGCAGGTCGCGGCGATGGTGCTGGGCTATGGCGACAGCATCGCCTATGACCAGCTCGTCGAGCGCGTCACGGGCCACCGGCCAGACAAGACCCACCGTTTCACCGACTGGTCGCGCCGGCCGCTGACGCCGGAGCAGATGCATTACGCGATCTCCGACGTCACCCATTTGCGCGACGTCTTTGCCGCCCTCGACGCCGATTTGAAGAAGCGCGGCCGCAGCGACTGGGTCAGCGAGGAGATGGAAGTCCTTACCTCGCCAAGGACCTACGATTTCCACCCGGAGCGCGCCTGGGAGCGGCTGAAGACGCGGGTGCGCAAGCCGAAGGAGCTTGCCGTGCTGATGGAAGTCGCGGCCTGGCGCGAGCAGGAAGCGCAAAGCCGCGACGTGCCGCGCTCACGCGTGCTGAAGGACGATGCAGTCGGCGACATCGCCACCCACGCCCCGACCTCGCTCGAGCGCCTTGCCGGCCTGCGCTCGTTGCCGAAAGGCTTTGACCGCTCCAAATGGGGCAGCGACATCATCGCCGCCGTGCAGCGCGGCCTCGCCCGCGATCACGCCACCTTGCCGAAGATCGAAAAACCGCGCGGCGGTTCGAATGGCGCCGCGACCGTCGAGCTCCTGAAGGTGCTGCTGCGGATGACGTCGGAGCGCCACGCCGTCGCCAGCAAGGTGATCGCGACCGTCGACGATCTCGATCAGATCGCCGCCGACGATCACGCCGACGTCGCTGCCCTGCACGGCTGGCGCCGCGAATTGTTCGGCGAAGCGGCGCTGGCGCTGAAGCACGGCAGGTTGGCGCTCGCGATCGAAAAAGGCAGGGTCGTCCGGGTCGATCGGACGTAAGTAACAACTTCCGAGAACGTTCCCCGGATTCTGCTCAAGTAAGCCGCCAGGTGGGCGCTTCCCGATCCGAAGCGTCAACCGGCGGCACGATCGGCATCGAGATTCCGAGACCGCACTTCTGCGGCTGTGCACCGCGCCATCCTTCGATCGAGTCGCGGCACGCCTGCCTCATGCACTGGCCTGCGACAGCCCCTTGCTCTGCCGCCATGTGCCGGGAGGCGCGCCGACGAGGCGGCTGAAGGCGCGGTTAAAGGCGGCTTCGGATTCATAGCCGACACGGGAAGCGATCTCGGCAAGGCTGAGGCTGCTATCACGAAGCAGTCGCCTGGCGAGGTGCATCCGCCATCCGGCCAGATAGGTCATCGGTGCCTCGCCGACCAGCTCGACGAAGCGTTTGCCCAGCGCAGCGCGCGAGATCGCCGCGCAGTCTGCCAGTTCCTCGACGGTCCAGGGCCGCGCCGGCTCGGCGTGAAGCAGCTTCAGCGCCCGGCCGACATGGGGATCGTTGAGGCCCGCCAGCCAGCCGCGACGCCCCTCGGCGACATGGATCAGCTGCCAGCGCACGACCCCCATGAAGAGCAGTTCGGACAAGCGCGCGAGCATGGCGCGGTTTCCGGGACCTGGCTGCATCGCTTCGGCGATGAGCTGACCGGTCGCAGCCTGCCACCAGCCGGCCTCCTGATCGAGCGTGACCGGCTCCGCATAGCGCGCGGTATCGGAGAATGCGTCGAGGATGACCTTGTCGTAGCGCAGGCGGACGCAAATGAATGCCGGCATCGCATCGAGCAGCGGCCCGAACCGTTGGTCGGAATGCAGGTAGCCGCACACAAAGCGCGTCTCCTCCCCGCCCCCGCCATGCTTCACCCAGGTGATCTGCTCGGCCGACGCCCTGGGGAAGATGCTGGCGATCGAGACGGGAGAAAGCCCCGGGTCGCTGGTCATGACGTGCTGATCGCCGCGCGGAAACACCAGAACGTCGCCGGCCTCAACCCTGATCGGTTCGAGCTTGCCGCATGTGATCCAGCAGCCGGCGTTCATTGCCAGATGAAACAGCGTGATCGCTTCCGCGCCCGGCATCAACCGCGAAGCCAGCAAGTCCGGTGGGGAGGTCACGACCGACCATGGCCGCGTAAACTCGGCATTGAAATGAATGGCGCCCGACACACGGATGACGCGCAGAACCTCGGACAAGACGTCCATTTGGCCTCCAGGGCTGGATCACTAAACGGCGCGTAGCGTCTCGGCAAAGAAACTGAGCGCCCCAATCATTGTGTCAACTCCGGCCCGGCCTTAGTTCACCGTCCGGTTCGGTTGAAGCGAGCTTTCCCGGCCCGCCCGATGCGGTCGATCGGGCCATAGCCGGTCCGTCGCGGCAGAACCGGCCGAATTTTATGCGGCACTGGCCGCGGAAATTGTTTCACGAACGGAGATTTTGGATGTTTCTCAAGACGGTTGACGAAACTGAGGCGACAGGCCGCATCGCCGAGCTCTACGCAGCGCAGAAAGCCCAGAGCGGCTTCGTAATGTCCGCGACGCGCTGCTGGTCCGCGCGGCCGGATCTTCTGCCGATCTACCAGGAGTTCGCCGACAAGATCCGCACCGGCTTCTCGCTAAGTCCGCGCGACTGGCGGCTGATCACATTCGTCGCCGCAAAGCAGGTGCCGTCCACCTACTGCTCGCACGTCTACGGCAAGCAGCTTCTCGCTGACCTCGGCTCGAAGGAAGCGGTTATGGCCGTGCGACGCAACTTCGCCTCGGCACGACTAAGCGAACGGGACGTCGAAATGCTGCGCTATGCCGAGACGGTCGCAAGCGACGCGTCCCGCGTGACGGTGAAAGACATCGAGCGGCTGCGGGCGGTGGGCTTCACCGACGTCCAGATCTGCGACATCGCGCTCTGCGCCGCGTTCCGCTGTTTCGTCGCGCGGTTCTTCGATGCGGTCGGCGCCGGCCCGGAGCCGGCCTTCATCGACGCAGACGCCGATTTTCGCAAGGCGATGACGGTCGGCCGAGCGATCTGATGAAGAGATTTTTTCAACCCAGGACTTTCAACCGAGAAGAGGAGTCGATTATGACCACCAGCGTCAAACAGTTGATGGAAGCCGCCAACGCAGCGGTGCCGCGCATCACGCCCGCGCAGGCCAAGGAAATGATTGCGGAAGGAAGCACCCTCGTCGTCGACGTGCGTGACGCGCCGGAAGTGGAGAAGAGCGGCAAGGTCCCGGGAGCCATCCATGTCTCCCGCGGCATGCTGGAGTTCCGCGCCGATCCCGAGACGCCCTACCACGACAAGAATTTTGCCAAGGACAAGACGGTCATCCTCTATTGCGCGTCCGGTGGACGATCCGCGCTTGGCGGCAAGGTGCTCAAGGATATGGGGTACCCCAATGTCTACAATCTCGGCGCCTTCAAGGACTGGGCCGAGAGCGGCGGGGCGATCGATAAGCCGATAGAGCCTGACATGTGACAATCGTAATCGTCATCACTTGAACGAGCACAAAATATCCGGGCCGCCGCCAGAGTGGCGGGCCCGGCCATGCATGGCGCGGTGGGCCGAACTCGTACAGTTCGCTACCACTTCAACTCAAGCCCCACCGTGCCCTGATGCGACTGCATCGCGGCGCGGAGCTTGGTGTCGTAATTGACGTAGAGCCGTGCGGTATTGGTCAGGCTCAGCGAGGCCGAGGCGCCGGCGTCGGCGCCATACCGGCTCTCGCCGATGCCCTGCAGCGTGAGGCTTTGGGCGCCAAGGGTGACAGTGATGTCGGAGAAATTCTGCACGGCATTGTCGACGAACTTGCCGTAACCCGACAGGTCGAAAATCTTGCCGTCGAAGATCCAGTAATGGCCGATCTCCGCGCCGATCAGCAGCCGCGCGCGCTCCACGGTGGCCCCCGTTGCCGCCACGGGATCGAGGCCGCCGATCTCCTGCAGCGATCCGGTCCGGGCGCGGACATATTCGAACGCGGCCTTGGGCACGACGCGGCCCTGGTCCTTGGACCAGTAATAGCTGATCTCGCTCAACACGCCGTCGAGCCGCGCATTGTATCCGGCGGTCGCAATCCCGAGCCCCGTGTCTCGGCGCGAATTGATGTTGCCAAAGCCGTGCACGACTGCGCTGGCCCAGGTCCATGGCCCGCTGTCGACGGAGGCCGTGAAACCGAGCTGAGTCAGGTCGATGGTGGCCGATTGCAGCGCCAGCGGAATATCGATCGCGGAGCGGCTCTGGTCGACCGAGAAGCCGATATTGACGCCCGGCATCACCCGCGCCCCAATGCCGGCCACGCCGCCCCAGGTCTTTCTGCTGTCGCCGACGAAATCGCCGACCGCGCCGTTCTTGGTCCAGTTGCCGTAGCCTTCGAACCAGGTCCGGTAGCGCGGCGCTTCCATGCTCTCGGAGGCGCCTCCCCCGCCCGGATTGGTCCGCTGCAGGCGGTTGAAGCCATTGCTCGACTGATTGCCCAGCCGTTCCAGGAAATTGCTGCCGAGATTGGTCAGTGTCGTGCCCGATGAGACCGTCGAATTGATCATGGTCGGGGTCGGGCTAGGCGTCGGCGAAGGCGTGGGCGTCGGGGTGGGTGTAGGCGTGGGCGTAGGCGATTGCGCGTGGGCGGCGGACATGACGGTGATGAGCGCGAAGGCAATCGCGGCCAGACATGCAAGCGCGTGCCCGGTTCCGATTTTCCATGCTCGCGAAGGCCGCCGTGAGCCGCGCATGCAGTCCATTCCAGAGGGCGAAAGCGCCAGCCCGAAAAATGCGCAAATGCCGATAAACCGTAACGATTTGCCCCTAGTTCACTCAAACGGTCAATCGGCGCGCTGCCGAATACGCGCCATTGTGGTTCGGCTGCCACAGCCCGCGACACCAGGACGGTTTGCGGGGAGCGCGCCAGAACCTTGCGAACGCCCAAATTTCGTGTTGCAATCCCAAGCGCAATCGGATTCAGGCCGTTCGACTGTGCGTTTCGCGAGCAGGAAATCTAGCAGCTACCGGGAAGCCCGTTTGTGGCGTGGCACGTGGAAAACGTGGCCGCGTCTTTTTTATATCTAGACCAAACTTGGAGACAGGCGATGGCGATGCACAAGGGCAACGTCAAGTGGTTCAACCCCACCAAGGGGTATGGGTTCATCAAGCCGGCGGTCGGCGAGAAGGACGTGTTCGTCCACATCTCGGCCGTCGAGCGTGCGGGACTCACCACTCTCAACGAGAACCAGCACGTCGAGTACGACCTTGTCGAAAACCGCGGCAAGACGTCCGCGGAAAACCTCAAGGTCACGTAGACTTCGTCCACGCAAATTGCCCCCGGCCCCGCCGGGGGATTTTGTTTGCGCCCTGCCCTGGAATTCAGGCCGCCGCCTCGCAGCCGGCGATCTCGCTGAGCTCCGGATAAAATCGCGCGGTCATCCGGCCGACATAGCGCCGCAGGTTGGCATGGCTTGCGGCCGCCCGCTGCAAATCCGACTCGAACAGCGGACAAATCGCACTGACCGCGAAGGCGAATATCGTGGCGTCGATGCCGGCGGGCTCCCTGCCCATGAAAAACGGCTTGTCGCCGAGATAGGCCGCCATCGCATCGATCGAGCGGATCCCGATCGCGGTGATCTCGTCTTTGGAATGACGGCCGATTCCCTGGCCGTGCAACGTCTTGCGCAGGCGGCGGCGGATCATCGCAGCGACGACCGGCCGGACCGGCGCCGGCACGCCCTTGAAGAAATTGATGGGACCTTTGCGAAAATTATCATCGATCATCCAACGGAAGTAGACGCTGGCCCAGTAGAGATTGTCCTCCGCCATCTTCTCGAAGGCCCAGGCGATGGCGAGCTGCTCGGCGCTGAGTCCCTGGTCGAAATCGATGCCGTATTTCTTTTCGAGATGCCAGCGGATCAGCGTGGAATCGCCGAGCAACTGGCCGTCGTCCTCGATGTAGGGAATCTTGCCCTTGGGCGCCTTCGAAAAGCTCATCGGCGCTTTTCTGAACGGCAGTTTCGACATCCGTAGCAAGGTCTCGGCCTTGGTCACGAACGGGCTTGCGTCGGGAAGGCCGAAATTGGGCCCGGAGCCATAGAGCGTGATCATGGAAACCTCGATGGATTTAGCGGAGCGCGGTCGCCGCGCTCGTTCGCGCACACACCTTGCGGATTATATCAGATCGTCCGCGGCGAAATCAGGGTGCCATCGCGGTCGGCCCCGTCGGCGACCTTGCAGATGTCGCCTTCGAGGCGAAGCTTTCCGCTCGCAAGCAAACGCAGCGCCTCGGGGTAGATGCGATGCTCGATGCCGAGAATACGCTGCGACAACGTCTCTGACGTATCGTCGTCGGCCACCGTCACCGCACCCTGCATCACGATCGGGCCGGCGTCGGTTTCGGGAATCACGAAATGCACGGTCGCGCCGGAGATCTTGACCCCGGCCGCAAGCGCCTGCCCGTGCGGATCGAGACCCGGAAAGGATGGCAGCAGCGCGGGATGGATGTTGAGCATTTTTCCGTACCAGCGCTGCACGAATTCGGCGGTGAACAGCCGCATGAATCCGCCGAGGCAGATCAGTTCGACCTGCTTTTCATCCAGCGCCCGCTGCAGAACGGCCTCAAAGCCCGCGCGGTCCTTGCCGAACGGCTTGCTCTCGACGACCAGTGTCGGGATGCCGCTCGCGGCTGCCTTCTCCAGCCCAGCCGCATCGGCCCGGTTGGAAATGACGGCGACGATTTCGGCCGGAAAATCCGCAGCCTTCGCTGCATCGATCAGCGCGGCCATGTTCGACCCGCGCCCCGAGATCAGAATGGCGACCCGGCGCTTCATTGCGCGAGATCGAGATGGCCGTTGTAGGCCACGCGATGTTCGGTCGCAGCCGGGATCACTTCGCCGAGCACGGCGACGGTCTCGCCGCTTTCAGTCAGGATCTCCGTCACCTTCTCGGCCGCATCCGGCTTGACGATGGCGACCATGCCGATGCCGCAGTTGAAGGTGCGCAGCATTTCGAGTTCGGCGATGCCGCCCTGCTCCGCCAGCCATTTGAACACCGGCAGCACCGGCAGCCGCGCCAGATCGATGCCGACGCCGAGGTGCTTTGGCAGCACACGTGGGATGTTGTCGGTGAAGCCGCCGCCGGTGATATGGGCAAGCCCCTTGATCGCGCCGGTTTCGCGGATCGCGCGCAGGCAGGATTTCACATAGAGCCGCGTCGGCGTCAGCAGCGCGCCGCCCAGCGTCATGACCGGCGAGAACGGCGCCGGGGCATCGAAGGAGACCCTCGATTGCGCGACGATCTTGCGGACCAGCGAAAAGCCGTTGGAGTGAACGCCGGATGAGGCCAATCCGATCACGGCGTCGCCCACGGCAATGTCCGCGGTCGGCAACAGCGTGCCGCGCTCGGCAGCCCCGACCGCAAAGCCTGCGAGGTCATAATCGCCGTCCTTGTAGAGGCCCGGCATCTCTGCGGTCTCGCCGCCGATCAGGGCGCAGCCGGACTCCCGGCAGCCCTCGGCGACGCCGGCCACGATGGCCGCCGCGGCGTCGGGGTCCAACTTGCCGCAGGCGAAATAGTCGAGGAAGAACAACGGTTCCGCGCCCTGCACGACAAGGTCATTGACCGACATCGCCACCAGGTCGATGCCGATACCGCCATGCAGGCCGGTCTCGATCGCGATCTTGACCTTGGTGCCCACGCCGTCAGTCGCCGCCACCAGCACCGGGTCCTTGAAACCCGCCGCCTTGAGGTCGAACAAGCCGCCAAAACCGCCGATTTCGGCATCGGCGCCGGCCCGGGCGGTGGCGCGCACCATCGGCTTGATGAGATCGACCAGGCGGTTGCCCGCATCGATATCGACGCCTGAATCCGCGTAAGTCAGCCCGTTTTTGCGGTCGTTCATGCCCAAATTCCAGTATGATGACGGCTGGTTACGAGGAATTCCGCGATCCTGCAATGGCTCGCAAGCGCCAGGCCGATATACTATGTAGATAAGAGCCGGCTGTACCCGCCAGGGGCCGGATTTAGGCCGGGAGCCGGGAAGCGACCGAGTTGAGCATTCCAAATATCATTACGCTGGGGCGCATCATTCTTGTGCCGGTCATCGTCTGGGCGATCGTTTCCAGCCAGATGGAAATCGCGTTTGCGATTTTCGTCATTGCCGGGGTCAGCGACGCCGTCGATGGCTTTCTCGCCAAGCGCTTCAACATGTCGAGTGAACTGGGCGCCCTGCTCGACCCGCTTGCCGACAAGGCACTTCTGGTGTCCATCTTCGTGGCGCTCGGCATCTGGGGCGCGGTGCCGCGCTGGCTCGTCATCCTCGTGGTGTCGCGCGACATCATGATTGTCACGGCCGTGATCGTGTCATGGCTGTTCGACAAGCCGATCCCGATGAAGCCCCTGATGGTGTCGAAGCTCAACACGGTGGCGCAGGTGGCGTTCGCGGCGCTGGTGCTGGCGTCGCTCGGTTTCAACTTCAAGCCGGCGCCTTATGACGTGATCCTGATGGGTTTTGTTACGGTTTTTACTTTGGTTTCCGTCTCGCTCTATCTTGTCGAGTGGGTGCGGCACATGAGCACGATCGAAGCGCGCTAGCTTGTTCGTTGCTTCGACGCATTTTCTTCACACGAACCGGTGGCGATTTAGCTTGAAGGCGCTATGAAGGCCGCGATATCCCGGCCTGGAGATTTGCGTGGTAGTTCGCGTTCAACCCCGTCAGCTAGCCTTTGCGCTGCCGCATGCGGAGAGCCTGACGCGCGACAATTTCCTCGAGGGTCCGGCCAATGAAGCCGCGCTCGCGCTGGTCGAAAGCTGGCCGGACTGGCCGAACCGCATCATGCTGCTGGCGGGGCCGGAGGGCTCCGGCAAGAGCCATCTCGCCGCGATCTGGGCCGAACAGGCGGGCGCGCGCTCGATCTCGGCGCACGCGCTTGACGCTGCTGCCGTCCCCGGCGCGCTCGCCACCGGAGCACTGGTGGTCGAGGATCTGAGGCCGGCCGACTTCGACGAACGCGCCTTGTTTCACCTCCTGAACCTGGCGCGCGAGGACGGGGCCTTCGTCCTGATCACGGGACGCGTTCCACCGGCGGCGTTCGAGATCGAACTGCGCGATCTCCGGTCGCGGCTGCGCGCCGCCCCCCTCGTGTCGCTGTTGCCGCCGGATGACCTGCTGTTTCGTGGCCTGATCGTCAAATTCTGCGCGGACCGCCAATTGAGCATCGACGAGACGGTGGTGAGCTACCTCGCCACCCGAATCGAGCGCTCCTATGCCGCCGCCCGCCAGGCGGTCGAGCTCCTGGATACCGAGGCGCTGCGGCTCGGCCGGCCGGTCACCCGGGCACTGGCCGCGGAACTCTTGCGCAGCGCCTGATCGGGCAGCTCCTGCTGCGTCCTGCCGCCTTGACGCCGGCTCTGCGCGGAACGTCAATGTCATTGAAACGTCATCGGCGTATCACATGCTGGCGGCCGCATTCCCTTAAAGTCGGCCCTGCCTCGCTCGCGATGGATCAAAGCCTTATGGAATTGGTACAAGCCGTTGAAATAAAAGAAAAAGAGCCGATTGCCGAGGCTCTGCCCACGATCGTCACGAGCCCGGAGCGATTCATCAATCGGGAACTATCCTGGCTGCATTTCAACCGCCGGGTGCTCGAGGAATCGGTCAATCCGGGCCATCCATTGCTGGAACGGGTGCGATTCCTGTCGATTTCAGCCAATAACCTTGATGAATTCTTCATGGTTCGCGTCGCCGGCATCAAGGCGCAGGTCCGCGAAGGCATCGCTGAACGCAGCCCCGATGGCCTGACGCCGTCCGAGCAGCTCACTCTCATCAACAGGACGGTTTCGGAACTCGCTTCCGACCAGCAGGCTATCTGGCGCGATCTGCGGACCGCCCTGTCGGATGCCGGCATCAAGCTCGTCGATGGTCACGACTTCACCAAGGCGGAGCGCGGCTGGCTCGAGGATCACTTCCTCCACAACATTTTCCCGCTGCTGACGCCGCTGGCGATCGATCCCGCGCACCCGTTCCCGTTCATCCCGAGCCTCGGCTTCACCATCGCGCTGCAATTGTTGCGAACGTCCGATGGCAAGGCGATGAACGCGCTGATCCGCATGCCCGGCAAGATCGACCGCTTCATCCGGATGCCGGCGACCAAGGACGGCGCGGTGCACCTGATCCCGCTGGAGCAAGCCACGGGCATGTTCATCGGCCGGCTGTTCCCCGGCTACACCGTCAAGGGCCAGGGCGCTTTCCGCATTATCAGGGACTCCGAACTCGAAATCGAAGAAGAGGCCGAAGATCTGGTCCGCCTGTTCGAGACCGCGCTGAAGCGGCGGCGGCGCGGTTCGGTGATCCGCCTCGAGATGGAAGACAAAATGCCGGAAGCGCTGCGCACCTTCGTGCAGCAGGCGCTTTCCGCCGCCGACGACGAGGTGTTTCTGGTCGATGGCGTGCTGGCGATGAACGAGCTCTCGCAGCTCACGCGGCTCGACCGGCCCGACCTCGAATTCATGCCCTATGTGCCGCGCCATCCCGAGCGGGTGCGCGACCATGGCGGCGACATCTTCGCCGCGATCCGGCAAAAGGACCTGGTCGTCCATCACCCCTACGAATCCTTCGACGTCGTCGTGCAATTCCTGCAGCAAGCCCTCCGCGACCCCGACGTCGTTGCCATCAAGCAGACGCTCTACCGCACCTCGAGCAATTCGCCGATTGTGCGGGCGCTCGCCGAGGCCGCGGAAGCCGGCAAGTCGGTGACCGCGCTGATCGAGCTGAAAGCGCGGTTCGACGAGGAAGCCAACATCCGCTGGGCGCGCGACCTCGAACGCGCCGGCGTGCAGGTCGTATACGGCTTTCTCGAACTGAAGACGCACGCCAAGCTGTCGATGGTGGTGCGGCGCGAGGGCGGCAGCCTGACGACCTATGTGCATACCGGCACCGGCAATTATCATCCGGTCACCGCGCGCATCTATACCGACCTTTCCTATTTCACGTCGGACCCGATCATCGGCCGCGACGCGGCGCGGGTATTCAACTACATCACCGGCTATGCGGAGCCGAGCGACATCGAGCGGATGGCGGTGTCGCCGTTGACACTACGCAAGCGCATCATCGAACACATCAAGGGCGAGACCAATCACGTAAGGCACGGCAAGCCGGGCGCGATCTGGATGAAGATGAATTCGCTAGTCGACCCCGACATCATCGACGCGCTCTACGAGGCCTCACAGGCCGGCGTGTCGATCGAACTGGTGGTGCGCGGCATCTGCTGCCTGCGGCCTGGCGTACCCGGGCTATCGGACAATATCCGCGTCAAATCGGTGATCGGCCGCTTCCTGGAGCACGGCCGAATCTATTGCTTTGGTATGGGGCAAGGGCTGCCCGGCCCGAAGGCGGCTGTGTATATCTCGTCCGCCGACATGATGCCGCGAAACCTCGACCGCCGCGTCGAAGTCCTCTGTCCATTGCAAAATCCCACGGTACATCAGCAGGTTCTCGAACAGATCATGGTCGCGAATCTGAAGGATACTGAGCAGAGCTGGCAATTGTTGCCGGATGGGTCTTCAACGCGTATGAAGGCCGCGAAAGGCGAAGAGCCGTTCAACCTGCATAACTATTTCATGACGAATCCGAGCCTGTCTGGACGTGGAAAGTCTCTCAAGGAATCTTCGCCGCGCCGCCTCACGCGTCGTACCGAGCGTCAGCAATCGTCATAAGGGAGCGCCGCTGTGAAGCGGCCGCGCAAGCGCGCTTCCAGCGTCGCCGTCATCGACATCGGTTCGAACTCGGTTCGTCTCGTCGTCTATGAGACGATGGCGCGCAGCCTCGTCACCATCTTCAACGAGAAGGCGCTGTGCGGGCTCGGCCGCGAGGTGCAGAGCACCGGCCTGTTGGCCGAGGATGCGGTCACCAAGGCGCTGACGGCGCTACGGCGATTTCGCGCGCTGTGTCGTATCCAGCAGGTGGAGCGCGTCTTCGCCATCGCCACGGCCGCCTGCCGCGACGCCAAGAACGGTCCCGACTTCATTGCCAAAGCGGAGCGCATCTGCGGCGCGCCGATTCAGATCCTGTCCGGTCCGCGCGAGGCAAAACTGTCCGCACTCGGCGTCATCTCGGGCATCCACAATCCCGATGGCATCGTCGGCGATCTCGGCGGCGGTTCGCTTGAACTGATCGATGTGGAGAAAAACCGGGTCCACAGCGGCGTCACGCTGCCGCTAGGAAGCCTGGCGCTACAGGATCTCTCGGAGAAATCCTTGAAGCGTGCCGAGCGCATCGTTCGCGACGATCTGTCCGGCGTCGCCCAGCTCAAGGCCGGCCATGGCCGCACCTTCTATGCGGTCGGCGGCACCTGGCGCGCGCTCGCACGTATTCACATCGTCCAGAGCGGCTATCCGCTACGCGTGATGCATGGCTATTCATTACCTGCCGCCGACGCGCTCGATTTCGCCCGCCGCCTGCGTCGGCTGGCGGCCGCCAACATGCTCGCGGACATCGAAGTGGTTGCGGACGCCCGGCGTCCGCTCCTGACTTATGCGGCGCTGGTGCTCGAATACATCATCCGCGTCGGCCGGCCGAAGACGATCGTGTTTTCCACCTTTGGCGTCCGCGAAGGCCTGCTCTACGAGATGCTGCCGCCGCAGGAGCGCGCCAAGGACGGCTTCATCTGCGCAGCCCAAACCCTGAACGGACTGTTGTCGCGCTCCTCACGCCACGCCGAGGAACTGGTCGCATGGACCGATCGGCTGGTGCGGGTCGTGAAGCTCCGCGAGACCGAGGAGGACCGCCGGCTCCGCCACGCCGCCTGCCTGCTTTCCGATATCGGATGGCGCGTGCACCCCGACCACCGCGGCGAGGAAACGCTGAGCCTGATCACCAACGGCAATTTCGGCTCGATCAGCCATCAAGGCCGCGCCTTTGTCGCACTGTCGGTGTTCTACCGCTATGCGGGCTTGAGCGAAGAGAACGAGCCGCCGGAGCGCGTCCGCGGGCTGGTGCCGCCGGCGCTGGATGAGCGTGCGCGCATTCTCGGCGCGGCGTTCCGCGTCGCGCATCTGATAACGGCGGCACGCACCGGCGTGTTACCCGCAACGCATTTCCGCACCAACGGCCGCAAGCTGATGCTGGTGTTTGAGCATCGCATGGTCGATCTCGTCGCCGACCGCGTCGGCAGCCGCTTCAAGCAACTGGCACGGCTCGTCGGGCGCGCCGGCTCGATCGTGCGAAAGTAAGACGGAAAGGCAGCGTTCACAACGCGCCTTCCGTTTGTCGCCCTTTCCGCCACAGCCTGCTTTTTGGAGCCGGCACGCACAACACCCGGCTACTTCTTTTTTGGTGTCGACCAGTCTTCGTCTTCCAGGGACGGTGCCCGCCTCTGCTGCTCCAGGATTTTCTTGTACTCCTCGGGAATCACCTGACTGCGCGACGCCTCGTGCAGCGTGTGCGGGAACCAGGTCGCAATGCCGGGGAAGGCAATCATCAGCCCAACGCAGATCACCTGCAGGATCATGAACTGGAACATGCCGGCGTAAATCGTCGCGAGGCTCCAGCCCTTGACCACCTGCTTGAGATAGTACGCTGACATAGCGACCGGCGGCGACAGAAAGGCGGTCTGCAGCACCACCGCGACCAGCGCGCCGAACCATATGAGATCGATGCCCATGCCCTTCACGACGGGATAGAAGATCGGCAGGAACACCAGGATGATGGCTGGCCATTCGAACGGCCAACCCAGCAGGAAAATGAGCACGAGCACGACGATCAGCATGAGGCTGGGCGGCAACTGGAGGCCGAGCATCGTCTCGGTGATCCAGTTCGCCGAGCCGAGGCGAGCGAACACCGCACCGAAAATATTCGACGTGACCGCGAGCAGCAGCACCATGCTCGACGTCGCCATCGTCGAGATCAGCGCGCGCTGCAGTCCGCCGAGCGAGAACCTGCCATAGGCGATGGACAGGATCAGGGCGCCGACGCTGCCGATCCCGGCAGCCTCCGTCGGTGTCGCAAGCCCCCCGATGATCGAGCCGAGCGTCGCCGTGATGAGCCCGAGCAGGGGCAGCGTGCCGATGATCACCTCGCGCGCAATGTACCACGCAGAATAGATCCGCTCGTCCATTGGCACCGGCGGCCCGAGTTTGGGGTTCAAGAAGGCGCGGACCATCAAATAGGTGATGTAGAGACTGGCCAGCAGGAAGCCCGGCCCGAAGGCTGCCGCATAGAGATCGGCGACCGAGACCCCGAGCACCGGCCCCATCACGATCAGCATCACCGACGGGGGAATGAGAATGCCGAGCGTGCCGCCCGCGGTGATGGTGCCCGCCGAAAGCTTGGGGTCATAGCCCGCCTTGTTCATGATCGGCGAGGCCATGATGCCAAGGACGGTGACGGCTGCGCCGACGATGCCCGTCGCCATCGCGAACACGGTCGAGGTCAGGATCACGACGAGGAAGAGCGCGCCGCGCACCGGCGCAAGCAGCATGCGGAACGCCGTAAAAAGGCGCTCCATGAGGCCCGCCTGCTCGGTGATGAAGCCCATGAAGATGAACAGCGGCACGGCGGCCAGCAGCTCCTCCTTCATCATGCCGATGGTCTGGAAGTAGCCTAGTTCGAAGACCGTCCCGCCCATGCCCCAGTAGCCGAACGAAAAGGCGAGAAACAGCAATGTGAACGAGATCGGCACGCCGATGAAGATCGCTCCAAGCAGGACCAGAAGCATGATGAGGCCGATGAGCGCTTCTGCGGTCATATCTCGACCTTCTCCTTGTGCTCAAGTTCGACACCGGTGCGCATCATGTAGATGCTCTTGATCAACTCGGACACGCCCTGGATGAGCAGCAGGAAGCAGGCGAGCGGCACGACGAACTTGAACGGCCACAGCACGGGTCGCCATGGTGTCTGGTCCGAGGTCTCGTTGATCTGAAAGGCGTAGTGAAATTCGTTCCAGCTAATCAGCAACAGCATGATCAGGCTCGGGAAGAAGAAGACGATATAGGAGATCGTATCGATCCAGCCCTTCCTGCGGACGGAGAACTTCTCCCAGAAGAAGTCGGTGCGTATATGAGCGCCCTTGTGCAGCGCGTAAGCAGCGCCGAGCATGAACAGCGAGCCGTAGAGCATGTAGGTTGCGTCGTAGGCCCAAATGGTCGGCGCGTTGAACAAATAGCGCGCTGTAACCTCGTAGGCGACGGCCAGAACAAGCGGCACCGACAGCCACGAGATGACCGTGCCGGTCCGGTCGGTGAAGCCATCGATGACCCGGATTGCTGCCAGCAGCGCCGGCGACTGTCTGTCAGTTATCTCAGCCATCCCTCCCCTTCCCGCCGACGTCGGTGCGGCGCGCCTTGCGGCGCGACGCGGGCCGGCTGCGCGTGAATGGGGGCGGCCGAAACCGGCCGCCCCCGGACGAAGCCCTATTTCTCGACGGGGAAGTAGTAGTTCGCCATGAAGGAGTATGGCGGGAAATAGGACCGCTTGTACGGCACCACGGCGCTGGCATAGGCCTTCTGCGAATCGTGCACCTTCTTGAAGAACGGGTTCTTGGCGCTCTCGGCCGCCGCGATCTCGTCCCACTTCTTGATGAAGGTCAGCAGGATCTCGGTCGGCGTGCGCAGGATCTGTACGCCGTGCTTCTCCTGCATCTCTTTCAGCGCATCGGCGTTCTGGCGCTGCCATTTGGTCCACCAGACGAGGAATGTTTCGTTCGCCGCCGACTTGATGATCTCCTGCTGCTGAGCGCTGAGCTCCTTCCACACATCGCCGTTGATCACGATTTCGCCGACCGTCACGTTCTCATGCAGGCCAGGCGAATAGTGGTACTTCCAGACGTTGTGGAAGCCGAGCTGCATGTCCTCGATGCCGCCGACCCATTCCGCGCAATCGATCACGCCGCGCTGAGCGGACGGAATGATCTCGCCGCCCGGCATGTTGACCACCGTGAAGCCGAGCGCCTGCCACACTTCGCCGGCCATGCCGGTCTGGCGGCACTTCATGCCCTTCATGTCCTCGACCGTCTGGATCGGCTTCTTGAACCAGCCGAACGCCTGCGGTCCTGCAGGCAGGATGGGGAACACGACGACGTTGAGCTTGAGCTCCTTCTGATAGAACTCGTTGTACAGATCGAGGCCACCGCCGTGATAGAACCAGCCCATCACGTCCATGTAGTCCATGCCGAACGTGCCGCCGGGACCGCCGGTGAAAAGGATTGCGGTCTTGTTCTTGCCGGTCCAGTAGCCGGCCCACGCATGCGCTCCGTCGAGCACCTTCTTGTTGGTCGCGTCCAGTACTTCGAACGCCGGCACGACCTGGCCGGCGGGCATCGCCTCGATCTTCAGCGCGCCGGCCGATAGTTTGTTCACCCGCTCGGCGAAGTAGGTGAAGTTGTCATAGAGCGTAAGCGACGCCGGCCATGTGGCCTGCATCTTCAGCACCTTCGTCTGCGCCATGACTGTAGTGGTGGATCCGACGAACGCCGATGCGATCAGGGCAACGGCGACCAATCCCAGAAACAAGCGTTTCATGAGCAATCTCCTCCCTTGGACGACGTGACCTTGGCGATCGATTTTCTTCGTTTCTTCTAAGTCGCCTTGCCTTGAAACCACGTCTGCCACCATCCTGCCACCATCGCGGCAAGTTGTCATCTTGCTTTCTGACCGCAGCAAGGGCCGGCAGACTGCTGCACCGTAGCTGTACTCTTGCGCGGAATCGTGCCGATGGATCTAACGGTGCTTGTTGCACCGCACGACCGCGCTACAGCCCGCGCACGAACGCCTCGAGCGCCGCGTTAGTCGCCTCTGGCGCCTCCTGCTGCACCCAATGTCCGATACCGGGGATGATGGTGGAGCCGCGGAAATCGGAGCAGGCAACTCCGGGGTCGGCGTAAAGATCCACGCCCGGGACGAAGGCGCGCACGGGGTCACGCTCGCCGGCGATGAAGGCCGATGGCTGCGCAATACTGCGTCCGCTCAATTCGGCCAGCTCGGCAAAGTCGAGTATCTGTGCGCGGTAGCGGTTGAGTGGACTGCGAAAGCCGCCGGCCCGAAACGCATCGACATAGACCGCCAGATCGGTCTCACTCATCCAGCCTGGAAAGGGCTGCGGATCGACGAGCCCATCCAGCAGCCGTGCCTCCGCCGGCTTCGGCTCGAGCCACTTGTTGTGAGGCGCGGCCCCGGACAGTGCAAAATACACCTTGCGCAGGGCACCGGCGATGTCCGTCTCCAGTTCGGCCTCCGCCACGCCCTCTTGCTGGAAATAAATCTGGTAGAAGAAGCGTCCCTTGTAGATGGATCGCGCAAGTTCGATGAAAGGCACGGGTCCGCGCGGACGGAACGGCACGCTCAGGCCAGCCACCGCCCTGATTTTGTCGGGGTGAAGCAGTGCCGTGTGCCACACGATGGGCGCGCCCCAGTCGTGGCCGAACAGAACGGCCGGGCCATCTCCCATATGCTCGATCACAGCAACGACATCAGAGGCGAGATGACGTAGCGTGTATGCCGTGATCTCTCTCGGCTTCGAGCTCCGTCCGTAGCCGCGCACGTCAAGCGCGGCTACCCGAAACCCCCCTGCCGCAAAGTGCGCGATCTGGTGCCGCCAGGAGTACCCGAGCTCCGGGAATCCATGTACGCAGACAATCAGCGGGCCCGAGCCGCTGACGGCCACGTTGAGCTTGATCGCTCCGTTCGTCACGGTGACAAAGTCCATCACGGTCACCCACATTGCCCGTCATATTAGTGACATCACGCGCGCCGCGAGCGCTGGCTCACGCAGCGCAGCCTGCGGCTTGAGGAGCTGCGAGACTGCTACGGTCAGCCGGTGCACCTCGGGATCCTGCGCGGCGAGCTTGGTCAAAGCCATACCAAAGTCACGTGCCAGGCGCTTCATGGGGGCATCTTCCGTCAACAACCGGTCCAGGATCACGGCTTCCTCCGCTGCCACGCTCATACCCTGGCCGAACACTGGATTGAAGCGACAGAGGGCATCGCCCGTACGCGCGGCATGCTGCCAACCCCGTCCGCGCCTGCAACTTGAGGGACGTGGCTCGTCCGAACGAATATCAGAAAATGCCGAAAAGACTTTCAAGACAGTACGTTGGCATTACAACCCAGCGCTCCAATTAGCGGCTTGGTAACGGCCGGCTGGTAGTAAGAAAGAGGCCGTCATCAAGGGGCCGCCAGCCGGAAGGTATCCCCATGCATTCGAAGCGCGAGGCCCTTTCGGGCACGTTCACCGTCAAGACCACCCTCGCCGTGATCGTCGGGGTGCTCGCGGTGCTGGTTCTGATCTCCTGCGCCATTACCGGCGCAGATGCCTGGCGCAGCTACACGGCCGCCGTCCGCGTTGCCGAGGTGAATGCGAACGCCGATCACCTGCTCAAGGGACTGGAGAACATTCAGCTTGAACGCGGTCAGACCAATACGGCGCTGCAAGCGCCTGCCCCGGCAAATGCTCAGACTGGCGAAGTGATCCAGAAGCGCCGTTCGCAGGGCGATGCCGTGCTGGCCCCGGCGCTCCGGCAGATTGCCGCCACCGCGACGCCGGAAGGCAAGAAGCTGATTGCCGACGTCGAGCAGGCCTATGAACGCGTCAGGCAGCTCCGCCGCAGCGCAGATTCCGCCCTTCAAATCCCGAAGGAGCAGCGCGATGCCGAACTGCTCAAATCCTGGTACCCGGCCGTCTCGGACCTCCTGACCCGGATTCAATCGCTCTGGACCATTGCCTCGCGCGAAATCAGCAGGGAAGATGCCATTGTCGGCGAGCTGACGATGGTCAAGCAGAGCGCTTTCCTGATGCGCGAATATGCCGGCCGCGAACGCGCCGTTCACGCCGGCAATATCTCGGCCGGCCGCGCGCTATCGACCGAGCAGCAGCGTGACATCGCCAATTGGCGCGGGCAGGTGCAGTCGAACTGGCAGACGATACGCGATCTAACCGCCGCAGCGGCGTCGCCGCTTGTCTCTGCCGTTGCCGCCGCCGAGCAAAACTTCCTCGGCAATTTCAAGGTTCAAACCGATACAATCTACAAGGCAGGCATCGCGGGCGCCGGCTATTCGATGACGGTCCAGCAATGGTACGACGCGTCGAACCCTGCACTGGAATCCATCGTCCGGATCAAGGATGCCGCGGTCGAAGTCACCAATGTCCACGCGACGGCCAAGGCTGCGGCGGCAAGAACCCAACTCATTCTCGTCGCCCTCGTCACGCTGCTCGGTATCGTTGTCGGCATGGGGTCGATCTGGGTGCTGTCCCGGCGCGTGATCCGCCCCTTGACCGCCATGACGGCCGCCATGCAGCGCCTTGCCGGCGGCGATCTGTCGATCGACATCCCTGCGCTGGCGCGGGCTGATGAAGTTGGCGAGATGGCGCGATCGGTCGCGGTCTTCCGCGACAATGCCGTCAGAGCGAACGCCCTGGCTACCGAACAGCGAGCGGAACAACAGAAGAAAGAGCAACGTCAACAGGTGATGGAGACGCTGACTTCAGGCTTCGACCAGAGCGCCAGCCGCGTGCTCGATGCCGTCGCGACATCGATCGTCGAAATGCGCGCCACCGCCGAAAGGATGGCAGCGGTCGCAACCGAGAATACCAACAAGGCCTCGGCCGTGGCGTCGGGCGCGCGGGAAACGTCGAGCAACGTGCAGACGGTGGCCACCGCCACGGAGGAACTGTCCGCCTCCGTCACCGAAATCAGCCGGCAGGTCAGCCAGTCGGCGGCGATCGCGGCAAAGGCCGTGCAGGAAGCACAGGGAACCAACGCCGAAATTCAGGGCCTTGCGGCGATGGCGCAGCGGATCGGCGACATCGTCAAGCTGATCAACAACATCGCCTCGCAGACCAATCTGCTGGCGCTCAATGCCACCATCGAAGCGGCGCGTGCCGGCGACAGCGGCAGGGGCTTTGCCGTCGTCGCGGCCGAGGTGAAGAGCCTGGCCGAGCAGACGTCAAAAGCCACCGAGGAGATCGCCTCCCAGATATCCGCGATCCAGGGAGCCACGCAGAAATCCGTCGTCTCGATCGAGGCCATCGGCAAGACCATCGGCGAAATCAGCGAGATCGCAACAACCATCGCCTCTGCCATCGAGCAACAGGGCGCGGCGACCCAGGAGATCGCGCGCAATGTGCAACAGGCTGCGGCCGGCACCCAGGAAGTGTCCGCCAATGTCGGCGGCGTCACCGAGGGCGCGGCAGCCACTGGCGCAGCGGCAAGCCAGGTCGAGACCGCCGCCGGCAATCTGTCGCGGCAGTCGCAGCAGTTGCGCGAGCAGGTCGACGCGTTTCTTGGTCAGGTGCGCGCGGCATAGCCTGGCTAGTTCGGCCGGGCGCTGCCTTCATACATGAAGGTCATCGCCTTGGGTCCTGGCATATAGCCGGTCTCCACCCGATCAATCCTGAATCCTGCCGCTTCGATCATCGTGCTGATCGGTCGATTGAGGTGACAGCCGCCGCTGATGCATTTCCAGGCCGGCGTCAGCCAGTCCTGCCACCGTCTCACATTCTTGTCCGGCGCCATGCCGTGTTCCACGAACAACAGCTTGCCGCCAGGGCGAAGCACGCGCCGCATTTCGGTGAGCGCCATGGCGGCATCCGGAATGCTGCACAAGGTCCAGGTCGTCACCACCGTATCGACGCTGCGATCATCGAGTGGAATGGCCTCCGCCGAAGCCTCGATGAAGTTGACCGGCGTACCCGGATGCAGAGCATCGCGGGCCATTGCGATGAGCTTCGGGGCCGGCTCCAGCGCCAAGAGCTCCCTCACCGGCGGCCGATAGAACGGCAAGTTCCGGCCCGAACCGATCCCGATCTCGAGCACACGACCCTCGGCCGCGCCGATCACCCGCTCGCGATATGGCCGAAGCTGCTTGTTGCGCATCGCGAGATCGCAAACCCGCGGCAGGATAATGTCGTTGTAGAAGCCCATGCCTCGTCTCCATCAGTTCTGCTCGCGAGTCCCATCAGGCCGGCGCGCATAGCTCGGAACCGATGATGGATTTCACGGAGCTTGTCAGGATCGCGATTGACCAATGAATATGCAACGCAACGCTCGCACTGCTCCAGGGTCGACTGTCGCTTTCCTGGTGACGCAATTGTGTAACACGAACTTGCGTCCTACTTTCCGTGGATGGCCGATGCTTGTTGCACACCTCCGCCCCTGAACTTGGACCGGAACCGCGGCAATCCGGCTTATCGCCGGGTTCTTTGGGTGGTCCTTGGCATCAATGCCGCCATGTTCCTCACCGAGATCGGCGTAGGCTTGGCGGCGGGATCGGCTTCGCTCCAGGCCGACGCGCTCGATTTTCTCGGCGACGCGGGAAACTATGCGATCAGCCTCTTTGTGGTTGGGATGGCACTGCGCTATCGCGCATCAGCGGCGCTTGCCAAGGGTGCCACTATGGGAGCCTTCGGCCTTTGGGTAATTGCCATGGCCATCTGGCACGCCGCACACGGGACGCTGCCGAGTGCATTCACCATGGGTGCGGTCGGAGTCATGGCCCTTGCAGCCAATGTTGCGTCATTCGGACTCTTATGGGCCTATCGCAACGGCGACGCCAACATGCGCTCGGCCTGGATCTGCACCCGTAACGATGTTCTAGGCAATCTCGCCGTGCTGCTGGCCGCGCTCGGCGTGTTTGGCACCGGTACCGGTTGGCCGGATGTGATTGTTGCTTCGTGCATGGCCGGACTTGCGCTTCAAGGCGCATTCGTGGTGGTCCGCCAATCCGCTGGTGAATTGAAGGCTCAACCAGCGTAGAAAGCGGCAGTGCAGTGTCTGTCCTTCGCTCAGACGGCGGCGACCTCGGAAAATGCTGCGAGTTACCAGCGCAACAGTCGGCCCAAACACCGCGCCCCGCCAACGTGCACAACGCAATCGTCCACCCGGTCGGTTACAGTCTAGCAGCGGCGCTCGACGAAGTTCATGATTTCTTCCGGCGCCGAAAAGATCACGGCTGCCCGATCACCCATCATTCCTGCGCCCAAGAGAGCCGGCGCATCCTTCTCGGGCCCATCCTTACTGGTATCCGTCCTGAAGCGGAGGTTGCGCTCCCAGAAGGCGCGTGTCTTGCCGTCGGCTGTGGTGACACGATAGGTGTCGCGGCAATAACCGATGGTTTTGACCTGAATGCCCGGTTCAAGCGCCTTTAGATTTGGATCGGCGCCGCCACCCATCATGCCTCCCATGCCGCCCCTCTGGTCTTGTTGCGCGGTTTGGCTCCGCGCCGCGCCGGGTTTGGTGGCTTCTTTCAGAAACGCCAGGAGGTCTGCCCGGGCCGGAGGTTCCTTGATTCCTGCAAATGTCATCTCGTTGCCAGGAACGAGATGCTGCGGATCGGTCAGCCATTGATCGAGCGTTCGGTCATCCCACGTCAGTCCGGACGATTTCAACGCATCGGAAAAGCGCTCGAAGCTTGGCAGCGTACCGGCCTTGCGTCCCCATAGTTCAGCAAGGCTCGGTCCCGTCATGTTGCGATCGCGCTCCAGCGAATGGCATGCTGCGCAGGCCCTGAAATTACGTTCGCCGCGAGCAGCATTGCCTTGTTGCGCATGGAGAGAAGAGAAGCTGAGAACAGCCATAAGGGCCGAAGCAGCCGCCAACCTGAAACTCGGCATCGTGCCGGAGATCGCTGCGTAAGTCATGGTTCACCTCATTCGGCTGGCTCCACAACGCGTGAGACCTTCTTCGATGGCTTTGCAATCGCCGCGACTGACTTGCCGCTTTCGGGATCGCCGGGCAATCCAAAGCCCTTGACGATGCCGAAGACCGCCGGGATCACGATCAGCGTCAGCAATGTCGAGGAGATCATGCCGCCGATCATCGGCACCGCAATGCGCTGCATGATCTCCGACCCGGTGCCGGTGCTCCACATGATCGGGAGCAGGCCTGCCATGATGGCCACCACCGTCATAATCTTTGGCCGCACGCGTTCGACCGCGCCCTCCATGATGGCGGCATAGAGATCGTTGCGCGTCAGCGCCTGGCCCTGAGCCTGACGTAGCTTCGTGATCTCGGCCAGCGCCTGATTGAGATAGATCAGCATGACGACGCCGGTCTCGGCGGCGACCCCGGCGAGTGCGATGAAACCGACCGCAACCGCAACCGAGAGGTTGAAGCCGAGCCACCACATCAGCCACAGCCCGCCAACCAGCGCGAACGGCAGCGACAGCATGACGATCATGGTCTCGGTTACCGAGCGGAAGTTGAGATAGAGCAGGAGGAAAATGGTGAGCAGCGTCACCGGTACGACGATCTTGAGCCGCGCGATCGCACGCTCCAGATATTCATATTGGCCGCTCCAGACGACGTGATAGCCGGGCGGGAACTCAATGCTCGCCTGCACCGCGCGTTGCGCCTCGGCGACGTAGCCGCCAAGGTCGCGGTCGCGGATGTCGACATAGATGTAGGTCGCCAGTTGTCCGTTCTCGGTCCGGATCGAGCTTGGCCCGCGCGCCGGCGTAACGCTGGCGACCTCGCCGAGCGGGACCGCCCCGCCGGCCGGCATCGGCACCAGGATGTCGCTTGCGATCGCCTTTGGATTGTCGCGGAGATCGCGTGGGTAGCGCATGTTTACGGAGAAGCGCTGGCGGCCCTCCACGGTCGTGGTCACGGTCTGGCCGCCGAGCGCGGTCGCGATGGTGTCCTGCACGTCCTGCACCATGATGCCGTAGCGCGCCAGCGCTTCACGGTTCGGCGTGATCTCGAGGTAGTAGCCTCCGAGACCGCGCTCGGCATAGGCTGAGGACGTGCCCGGGACGGCTTTGAGCACCTGTTCGATCTGTTTGGCGACCGTTTCGATCCCGGCGAGATCGGTGCCCATGACCTTCACGCCAATCGGCGTGCGGATGCCGGTCGAGAGCATGTCGATGCGCGCCTTGATTGGCATGGTCCAGGCGTTGGAAACGCCCGGAAATTGCAGCGCCTTGTCCATCTCGGCGATCAGGCCGTCAATCGTCATGCCGTTGCGCCACTGCTCCTTCGGCTTGAGGTTGACCACCGTCTCGAACATTTCGGACGGCGCCGGATCGGTCGCGGTCGCCGCCCGTCCAGCCTTGCCGTAGACCGAGGCGACCTCGGGAAACGATCGGATGATCCGGTCTTGCGTCTGCATCAGTTCGGACGCCTTCGTCACCGAGATCCCCGGCAGGGTTGTCGGCATGTAGAGCAGCGAGCCCTCGTTGAGGTTTGGCATGAACTCGGTGCCGAGCTGGCGCGCCGGCCAGATAGAGGCAGCGAGCACGCCAAGCGCAAGCAGGACGACCAGCGTCTTGGCACGCAGCACGGTCTTGATCACGGGTCTATAAACCCAGATCAGGAAGCGGTTGATCGGGTTCTTGTGCTCAGGGACGATCTTGCCGCGAACGAAGATCACCATCAGTGCCGGCACCAGCGTGATGGATAGCAATGCTGCCGCCGCCATCGCAAAGGTCTTGGTGAAGGCGAGCGGACTGAACAGCCGGCCCTCCTGCGATTCCAGCGTGAAGATCGGCATAAAGGACACGGTGATGATCAAGAGGCTGAAGAACAACGCAGGGCCGACCTCGGTAGCCGCCTCGATCAGGATTGCGACGCGCGATTTGCCCGGCTCGGCGCGCTCGAGATGCTTGTGCGCATTCTCGATCATGACGATCGCTGCATCGATCATGGCGCCGATGGCGATCGCGATGCCGCCGAGACTCATGATGTTGGAGCCTAAGCCCAGAAGCTTCATCGCGCCGAACGCCATCAGCACGCCGACCGGCAGCATCAGGATCGCGACCAACGCGCTACGGACATGCAGCAGGAAGACGATGCACACCAGCGCGACGACGATGCTTTCCTCGACCAGCGTATGCTTCAACGTATCGATCGCGGCATAGATCAGGTTGGAGCGATCGTAGACCGGCACGATCTCGACCGATTTCGGCAGGCTGGACGCGATCTCCGCAAAGCGCTTCTTGACGTTCTCGATGACATTGAGCGCATTCACGCCGAAGCGCTGCAGCACAATGCCGCTCGCTACCTCGCCCTCGCCGTTGAGCTCTGCGATGCCGCGCCTCTCGTCGGGGCCAAGCTCGACGCGCGCAACGTCGCGCAACAGCACCGGCGTTCCGTTGTCGGTCTTCAGCACGATGTTGCCGAGATCATTGATGCTCTTCAGGTACCCCTTCCCGCGGATCACGTATTCGAATTCCGAAAGCTCGACGGTGCGGCCGCCCACATCGGCATTGGAGGCGCGGATCGCCTCGCGCATCTTCTGCATGGTGATGCTGCGATCGCGCATCCGCTGCGGGTCGAGTATCACGTTATACTGCTTGACGAAGCCGCCGACGCTCGCGACCTCGGCCACGCCCTCGGCCTTCGCTAGCGCGAATTTCAGGTTCCAGGCCTGGATCGCGCGGGTGTCCGCGAGATTCAGTTCCTTGGACATCACCGCATATTGGTACACCCACCCCACCCCGGTCGCGTCGGGACCGATGGTCGGCGTGACGCCGGACGGCAATCGCGAAGCGGCGCCATTGAGAAACTCCAGCACCCGCGAGCGCGCCCAGTAGATGTCGGTGCCGTCCTCGAAGATGACGTAGACGAAGGAGACGCCGAAGAAGGAAAAGCCGCGCACTACCTTCGATTTCGGCACCGTCAGCATCGCGGTGGTGAGCGGATAGGTGACCTGGTCCTCGATCACCTGCGGCGCCTGCCCCGGGTACTCCGTGTAGACGATCACCTGGGTGTCGGAGAGGTCGGGAATGGCATCCAACGGCAGATGGACGAGCGCGTAGATGCCGGCCGCAGCGGCGAAGCCGCTGCCGAATAGCACCAGCAGGAGGTTACGAGCCGACCAAGCGATCAAGCGGGCGATCATGGCTGAGCTCCTTCGGCAAAGCCCTTCAGCGCCGCCTTCAGATTACTTTCGGCATCGATCAGGAAATTGGCCGAGATGACGACGGGCTCGCCGTCCTTCAGCCCGCTGCGGATTTCGACCAGTCCGTCTCCCCGACGGCCGATCTTGACGTCACGAGGCTCGAATCGGCCCTCGCCTTTGTCGACCAGAACGACCTGGCGCGCTCCTGTATCGAGCACCGAGCTGTCGGGAACGGCCAAAACAGGCTCCGCGCCGCCAATCTCGACGTCCGCGTCCACATACATGTCCGGCAGCAATGCGAGGTCGGGATTTGCGAGTTCGATCCGAACACGGGCTGTCCGTGTCTCGCGGTTGACCTGGGGATAAATGACCGAGATCTTTCCGGAGAAGTCCCGCCCCGGGAAGCTGCGCGCGCGCACGGTTACCCCTTGTCCGACCGCAAGCGAGCCGAGATCGCGCTCGGCTATGTCAATTATCGCCCAGACCACCGAGGTATCCGCGACGCGGAAGAGCACGTCGCCCGGTTGAGCTCGCATACCCTGGACGGCGTTGCGCTCCAGCACGATGCCGTCCCGTGGGGCCGACCAGGCGACAGTCACCGGGACGACCCGCGTTCTCTCGACCTCGCTGATTACCGCTTCGGGCACGTCAAGGTTCATCAACCGCTGCCGTGAACCGCGTCCGTAGGACGGTTCGCCCGCCGTAGTCTTGGACGTCAATGTCGTCACGTACTCGGCGGCCGCACTGGAAACTGCCGGACTGTAGACCTGCATCAGCGGCTGCCCCTTCTTGACAAAGGTGCCAGTCGTAACGTCGGCGACCGATTGCAAGTAGGTTTCCGCGCGCATCGCGATGACTGAGACTCGACGCTCGTCGAGTTGGATCGTGCCTGGCGCCCGCACGACCGTCCGGATCGGGCGAGCGGCCGCCGGCTCCGATTTGACACCGGTGCGCTGGATCTTTCCCGGCGAGACCTTGACCGATCCGTCGTCGCTGTCCTCGCCCTCATAGACGGGGATGTAATCCATCCCCATCGAATCCTTCTTGGGCGTCGGCGAAACATCCGGCAGGCCCATCGGGTTGCGGTAATACTTGATCTTGCGGTCGGTGGGCGGAGCCGCCGCACTTTCCTGCGGCGGATCGTCAAAACTGATGTCGGCGCCCCGGGGAACGGCGCGGTAATCGCGGCCATCGGGCGTCTTCTTCGGCGTCAGCGAGTAGAACGGCTTGCCGTCCGGATCCTGATAGTAGATCGCGGCACCCGCCGGTTCGCTCGCCTGGGCCATGACGTGGGCATGCTTGGCCTCTCCGCTCGGCCAGAGATAGGGACGCGCGAGGACGCCGGCGATCACGGCAGCCGTAGCGGCGGCAGCGATCGCAACCTGGACTGACCGGTTCATTTGTCGGCCTGAATGACGAGCTTGTTGTCGACCGTGCCGGTTTCGCCCTGCACTTTTGCGCCGAGCGACAACTGCCAGCGGCCGGCCATGCTGAAATCGGCCTTGAAGCGGTAGGTGCCCGGCTCCGATCCCGGCAGGGGCGTAAGCTCGCTCACCATCTCTTGCATCGCATCCGGCGCCATATCGAGACGCGTCGCAAAGATCACCGCGTCCGGAACGGCCTTGCCCGTCGTGTTATCGATGAGCTTGACGGCAATGATCTTGTCGCGACCGGTCTTCACCGCCGGTTCGACGAGCTTGAACTCGTAATTCCTGATATCGGCGAGCGCGGCGGTCGCGGCGCATGTCAGGGCAGCGCCGGTCAGCGCAACCCGCAGGCCGCGCGAAAACTGAATAGCCTTCATCATGGTATCCTCGATCTGCTGGTCAGCCGCCATGGCGGCATGGCGCGGACGCCACAAAGCGCCGCGAGACTTCGGCGTTACGCCGAAAGGACCAGGGACCGGGGAGGTTTTGGCGGGGGTGAATACCCTAGGCTGTCTACTTCCGGATCGCTGCCGGGCAGCAGCGTGCGAAGGGTGACGGGCTGGATTTCGGCAATGCCGGCCGGCAGCAGCGCCTGCAACGTCGTCGATACGCAAAGCGCCATCAACGGGCACTGGTCGCAATCGATCGGCGCCGATTTCTCCGGGCAGCACGGCATGTCGTCGGACATGGCCGCGTCATCGGACATCGCCTTCATGGCCATTGGTGCCATGCCGCCCGTATTCGCCCGCGCGGAGAGCGGGGCGACAACGAGGCCGACGATCACAAAAATCGCCAGCAGCCGGCAAAGGTGAATTGAGTATTTCACGGGTCCAGTTTCGCACATCCCGGCCCCTGATGGGAAGCGGAGTTCCATCACGAAACCGCGGGCTTCGTTAACGTATGCCAGCGGATGACGATCGCATTGCGATGAATCAACCCCTTCCCAATTCATATGGCCGGCTGCCCAGAACATTTTTCAAGGCCGCGACTTGAGCTAGCGACCGCCCCCCGGCGGTGGTCTGTCCTCAGCAAGGAGCCCAGCCATGTACGCCCGCGAAATGATTGGCACTCACCCGGCCGTCCAAGGCCAGATCAGCGACGCCCTGATCCGTTGCATCGAGGAATGCTACTCCTGCGCCCAGACCTGCACCTCCTGCGCCGACGCCTGCCTGTCGGAGCGCATGGTACAGGAGCTGACCCAGTGCATCCGCCTGGACCAGGATTGCGCCGACATCTGCAATATCACCGGCCGCATCATGACCCGCCGAACGGGTTTCGACGACGAAGTGATGCGCCGCATGCTCAGCGTCTGCGCCGCCGCCTGCCGACTTTGCGCGGAGGAATGCCAGCGGCACGCAGCCATGCACGAACATTGCCGGATCTGCGCGGAAAGCTGCCGCCGATGCATGGAAGCTTGCCAGGAGGTCTCACGCGGCATGGCGCATTAAGAGCGTTTTCCAGCGAAGTGGACACCGGTTCGCGTCAAGAAAACGCGTCAAAACAAAAACCTAGAGCCCGGTTCTGATTCAATCAGAACCGGGCTCTAGCGCGCGGCGATCAGCCCTCGCGCCGGAACACGCTGAACTGAAAAGCCTGCCGGGCCTGCCACGGCGTAGCGTGCTCATGCCGCTGCGTATGGACCAGCTTGAACGCGGCGCCGAGCGTCCGTCCGAGACTCTCGCTGTCGTAGCGCGCGACCGGCAGGCCGCTGCACTTTTCAGGGCCGTCGAGCGCAAAAGTCGCGATGATGGCGTGCCCGCCGATCTTCAGGCCCCGCTTGAGGCGCGCAATGTAGGCGGCGCGATCGCCCGCGTCGGTGAGAAAGTGGAACGCTGCCCGATCGTGCCAGATGTCGTAGGGCTTCACCGGCTCCCAGGTCGTCGCATCCGCGACGATCCAGCTAACTCGCCCGGCGCTGGCGCCAAGGTGGCTCTCCAGGCGGCGCTTGGCAGCGGCCAACGCCGCGGCAGAAAGATCGAGCACGGTGACATCCTCAAATCCCTGCTCGACGAGACCGTCGACCAGCCGCGAGGCGCCGCCGCCAATGTCGATGATGGCCGACTTGTGCGCCACCCCCGTCTGCACGATCAGGTCGAGCGAAGGAGCCGGGATTTGCTGAAACCAGCTAACCTCGTTCTCGCCCTTTGTCGTGTAGACGTTCTCCCAATGGGCCTGGCGGCCGGCATATCCCATAGGACCTCCCCTCGCTGTATATGTCGTTGAATATCTGGTCATCCTATCGTCCTCGACAACGAGGAGCGACCATGCCGTCGGCGCTCGCACCCGCAGCTCGACTTCGCAAGATCAAGATAATGCATAACCTGCACGGCATGCATTCAGCGGTAGCTTACTGACGTCAAATTGCAGCGCTTGAGGGCGCGCCAAAAGACGCCACCTGTTCCCCATTCCCCCACTTGACTGACACATATCCCGACGGTTATGTACCATCCATAATCCGCGAGTTATCTATTTCGAATGCCCAACGCTCATGATGTGCTGTTCAGGACACTCGCCGACCCGAGCCGTCGGGCGATCTTCGAGCGGCTGTGCCGCGAAGGAGAGCAAACGGTCGGGGCGCTGACGGCCCGGGCCGGGATCTCGCAGCCGGCCGTCTCGAAGCATCTTGGCGTTCTGAAACAGGCGGGGCTGGTGCGCGACCGCCACGAAGGCCGCCAGACGCACTACAGCGCGCAGCTCGGCGCCCTCGCCCCGCTGATCGACTGGACAAGCGAGATGGCCGGGTTCTGGCAGAGGCGGTTCGACGATCTCGAAGACCTGCTGAAACGGATGGACCAATGACAAATACCGCCCCCGAAACGCGCACCGTCGTCGTCGAACGCGAAATGTCGCATCCGCCGGAAAAGCTCTGGCGCGCGCTCACGCAACCCCACTTGATGGAGGAGTGGCTGATGAAGAACGACTTCAAGCCCGTCGTGGGTCACCATTTCAATCTTCGCGGCGATTGGGGTGGCGTGCTGGACTGCGAGGTCCTTGCCATCGAGCCGAACAAGGCGCTGTCGTACACCTGGAATTTCAAGCACGACGATGCGGCTTTCAATCTAGAAAGTGTCGTGACTTTCACGCTGACGCCAACGCCCACAGGCACCCTCCTGCGCATGGAGCAGAGCGGTTTCCGGCCGGATCAGAAGCAGGCCTATGGCGGCGCCCACGCTGGATGGCAGCAATTCTTCGCCAAACTGGAAGAGCTCGTGGCGCGGACGGATTGAACCGCCGCGTCACGCTCCGGCTCGTCTGCAAAAGTCTGCAAAAGGAGGGCTCATTGAACTGGAACACGTGGATTCGGCAGATTCACCGCTGGCTGTCGATTGCCTTCATGGTGACCGTCGTCGCCAATTTCATTGCCATGGGACTGGGGGAGCCTTCCCCGTGGGTGGTATACTCCCCATTGCCGCCGCTCTTTTTACTGATGTTCACCGGCCTGTACATGTTCGTGCTGCCCTACGCCGCCAAATGGCGCAGTGGCTGACGTACCGGCGACAGGAGCGAACACAATGGCGCAAACGACGTCGAGAAGGCCGGCGAAGATCGCAAAGAAGACCACCGCCAAGCAGGCTACCGCAAAGCCCGTCCTGCTCTCAGGCGGCAATCCTCAGATCGCAAAGGGATACGGCGATGCCCCCGTGCAGGCCTACATCGCGGCCATGCCGGGCTGGAAACGCGACCTTGGTCGCCAGCTCGACGCGCTGATCGTGCGCACCGTTCCCGGTGTGCACAAGGCGGTCAAATGGAACACGCCCTTTTATGGCGTCGAGGATCAGGGCGGCTGGTTCCTCGCCTTCCATTGCTTCACGAAGTACGTCAAGGTGACCTTCTTCCGCGGCACATCGCTCCACCCTGTCCCGCCCGGGGAGTCCAAGCACAAGGAAGTGCGCTATCTCGACATCTATGAGGACGGACTTGACGAAGCCCAACTCGCCGCTTGGATAAGGCAAGCCAGCCAATTGCCCGGCGAACGATTGTGAGCCAATGACAACAGCCATGAAGAAGGCAACAATGAAGAAGAGCGGCGCGAGCGACGCAAAAGGCGGAAGCTCTCCCTCTCGGCACATCGATGCGCGAATCAAGGAGCTGGGCGATTGGCGCGGCGAGATGCTCGCGCGTATCAGAAGCATCATCAAGCAGGCCGATCCCGAAGTGATCGAGGAGTGGAAGTGGCGCGGCGTTCCGGTGTGGGAGCACGACGGCATCATCTGCACCGGTGAGACCTACAAGGCGGTCGTGAAGATGACCTTCGCCAAGGGCGCCTCGCTGGAGGACCCCACAGATCTCTTCAACTCCAGCTTGGAGGGCAACACCCGGCGCGCCATCGATTTCCATGAAGGCGACAAGATCGACGAAAAGGCATTGAAGGCGCTCATTCGCGAGGCCGTGGCGCTGAATACGAAGCGAGCGGCCGCACGACCCGCCAGCGCTCGGAAGAAATCAAAGAGCGCTTGAGCAAACGGAGGCGGCTAGCTCTCACCGGCGATGAAGCTGCAGTTCCAGCAATGCGAGCCGTTGCAGGACAACCGGGTCACGCTCTCCGCTGTGAGCGGCGCGCAGGATCGCTTCCGCGATCACTTGAACGTAGTGGGAATGGACGGGCTCCGGGAGCGTCGCGACGGCGGCGTCAAGCGCCTGCTCCATCACCGAGATGACCTCGGGCGGGAACGACGCGTTTGCAAAATCCTTCATGGCCGGCGGCTAAAAGAAAGCGGTCGCCGATGCGCCATGTAAACGGGACTGCATCGGCAGCCGCTCGAGTTCATGTGTCTATCCCTGACACAGATTGCATAATTTTCCCGAGATTGAATCGTTCCAATGACGCGAACAGAATCGCTGCGTCCGATCGACCCAAGCGCGGCTGGACCAGCGCTGGACAGCCGCCACCGCACGATCGGACGCTTAACGTTCCAGCGCCGGAACGCAGTCACCGCCGCGCGGCGCATGCTTGCGATCGAGCAAGAACAGCGGCGCGCTGTGCGGCTGTCCGCCTCTCTGCCGGATATGGAACGAATCGAAAAAAGCCGGCTTGATTCCCCGTTCTGCAGTCCGGGAGTTGTTGATGCGTAACGCCGGCTCGGGTCCGTCGATCGTGCCACACGTTAATGAGCACGACGTCTATATCGTCGAGCATGTCTCCCTGGAACACGGCCGGGTCTGGGCAGAAGTCAGTTCTGAGAGCCCGGGATTTGAGCCGGTTGTAATGGACCTGCTCACCGGCCAGTACACTAATCCGATCCGGGTGGTTGCTTTCAATCCCGCCGAGGGATGGTGTCGTGACGCCTCGGCAGATGTCGCGCACGAGCTGCGGCGACATTGCGACCTCCAGCTACGCGACATTCCGTTTTTCCTGCAGGATTTTGTCGATCGCTACGAGGGCCGCTATCAGGACGTCCAGTTGCCGCTGCCGATGCGGCTGTACTAGCTATAGCCGAACGACGCGGAAGCCATCGCCGTTCTCCTCATAGCTCCGCACGTTGCGGCACTCCTGAGCTCACTCGGCGGTGATGCCGAGCGCGCGGACGAGCTCACCTCGCGCTTGATAGTCGACCCCGATCTGGCGCTTGAAATCATCGGGCGTGCCGCCGACGGCGACCATGCCCTGCTTGTCCAGCCATGCGCGCATCGTGTCAGTGGCAAGCACCGCATTCACTTCCTTGTTCAAGGCCGCGATGACAGGCGCCGGGGTCTTCTTCGGCAGCATGAAGCCGATATAGCTGATGATCTTGAACCCCTCGAAGGTTTCGCTGATGGCGGGAACGTTGGGCAGCAACGGGAAGCGCTTCTCCGACGTGACGCCGAGCAGCTTGATCTTGCCGGCCGCAGCCAGCGGCTCCACCGCCGTGGGTGCGCCGAACAGCAGCGGGATCTGCCCACCCAGGAGATCATTCACAGACGCCGCCGTTCCCTTGTAGGGAATGTGGGTCATGGTGAAGCCGCCGTATTTCTGCAGCATCTCGCCGGCGAGGCGGTGCGGCGTCGAGCTGCCGGAGCTGCCGAAACTCAGATTCTGTGTTTTCTGCTTGCCCAAAGCGACCAACTCGGCCACCGAATTCGCCGGCACATTGTTGGCCGCGGCAAGCAGGAGCGGCGACCACGCGACGTTGACGACCGGCTCCATCGCGGTAGAAAGATCGAAATGGTTGCTGGTGGCGAGGTGCGGATCGATGGTGACCATCGCATCCGTCACCATCAGGATCGTGTATCCGTCAGGCTCGGCGCGCGCCGCCGCCTGCGCCGCGATCATGCCGTTGGCGCCCGTCTTGTTCTCGATGACGACGGATGTTTTGAGGTTCTCGCCGAGTTGCTTGCCGATGGTCCGGGCCAGCGCGTCGGCCTGTCCGCCCGCGGAATAGCCAACCAGCATGGTGATCGCCCGCGACGGGTATGGCTGCGCCGTGGCGTTCGAAGCCATCGCAAGCAGCGCCACCGCGACGACCGCCATGCCGAGAATGCGTGCCTTCGCTCGAAACAGTCTGTCGGAAATCATGTTCGCCTCCTCCCTGACTATTGGCGTTATGAAGGCGGTCGAACCGCTCTTTTCATTGTTCGCTTCGTGTTGTTCGCTTCTATGCAGGCACGCTTACAACCGCGCCCAGCACGCCGGCCGAGCGCAGATCGGCAATCTCGTCCGCCGAATATCCGGCCGCCTGCAAGATTTCGTCAGCATGTTCGCCGACGCGCGGCGGCTGGCGCTCGAGGCCCGGCCGTTCGCGCACATCGCCGAACTCGACTGGCAGCGCCGGAATTCCGACCAGCGGTCCGCCGCCGAAAGCCGATACGGCGGTCGCAAGCAGGCCGCCATTGGCAAGCAGGTGCGGATCGGTCGACAATTCGTCGGGCCGCCCCACGCGCGAATAGGCGACCCGCGCCGCCTCGCATTTTTCAAGGATTTCGTGCAGCGGCAGTTTCGTGATCCGCCGCTCCAGTTCGGGGAGCATCCACTCGCGCGCCTCGCAACGATTGGCGTTGCCGACGAGCCTCGGATCATCGCGCCAGTCATCGAAGCCGAACGCGTCGCAGAAGCGTTGCCAGTGTCCGTCCGACGTGCAGCCGATGAAGACCTGGCCGCCGTCGGAAGCGGTGAAAACGTCATAGACGCCCCAGGCGTTTTTCCGCGCCGGCATCGGCGGCATCGGCCCGCCGGTGACCGCGCTGCCGACGACGACCGCGCCGAGCATGAAGGTTGCGCTTTCAAACAGCGAACTCGCGACCTTCTGCCCCACGCCGGTGACGTCGCGCTCGCGCAGCGCGGCCAGCGCGGCTACCACGCCGAACACGCCGCCGAGAATGTCGATGACCGGCGCGCCCGCGCGCAGCGGCCGCCCCGGCGGGCCGGTCATATAGGCCAGCCCGGACTGCATCTGCACAACTTCATCGAGCGCGCCGCGGCTCTCGTACGGCCCCTTCAGAAATCCTTTCATCGAGAGGTACACAAGACGTGGGTTGATCCGGCGCAGATCCTCCCAACTGCACTTCAGCCGCTCGATCGTTCCCGGGCCAAAATTTTCCAGCACAACATCAGCGTCCTTCACCAGCCGATGCACGACCGCCTGTCCCTCGGGCCGCTTCAGGTCGATCGCGATCGAACGCTTGTTGCGGTTGTAGGTCGCGAAAAAGCCCGCGGCGAAACCCGGCAACCGCCGCGTCGGATCGCCGTCGGCCGGCTCGATCTTCACGACGTCGGCGCCGAGATCGGCAAACAGGACACCCGCGCAAGGCCCCATGATGGTGTGACCGAAGTCGAGCACCTTCAGCCCCGCAAGCGGTCTGGACGAAGTCGTCATGCAGCCGGTCTCCTGAATGCGGCAAGCGTCCCCGATCGCAGCGCCGCGCTCGGCAGCCGATGTCCGACGATCCGCTCGGCAAGCCGCCCGGCCTCGATCAGCGCCTCGATATTCAAGCCGGTGGAGATGCCCATCTCCTCGCACAACAACGCGAGCTCTTCGGTGGCGATGTTGCCCGGCGCACCGGGTTGGCCGGCAAACGGACAGCCGCCGAGCCCTGCCACCGCCGCATCGAAAGCCGTGACCCCGAGCCGCAGCCCCTCATAGGCGCAGGCGATGCCCTGCCCGCGCGTGTCGTGAAGGTGAAGCGCGATCCGCAAGCCGTCCCAGCGGTCACGAACGGCGCCGACGGCGGCCGCGACCCGCTTCGGCGTGGCCCAGCCCATGGAATCCGCCAACGCAACGTCGCGCACCTCGATGTCCGCTTCGCGCGCGATGGCGAGCGCGTCCGCAACTGTCGCGACGACCTCTGCCGGCGAAACGTCGCCTGCAAAGTTGCAGCCGAACGCGGCCATGACGATGATTTTCGCAATCGGCACGCCGGCTTCCCGATGCACACGCACGTACTTGCGCATGGCTTCGACCTGTCCGGCACGGTCGCGGTTGAGATTCCTGATCGCGAACGGCTCGGATGCGCTCAGCGAGATGAACCCGGCAAGGGTGAGCTTGTGCTTGAACGCAAGCGCGCGCTGCAGCCCATTCTCGTTGAACCACAGGGCCGAGTATTCGACGCCTTCCCGCGGGGTGAACCCTTCAATAACGGCCTCGGCGTCGGCCCAACCCGGGACGTGCTTGGGATTGACGAAGGAGGCGATCTGGATCCGGCGAAGCCCGCATGCGGAGAGCGCGTCGATCAGCGCGATCTTGTCGGCGGTCGCGATCGGGCCCGGCTCGATCTGAAAGCCTTCGCGGGGCCCCTCCTCGCTGATGACGACGCTATCAGGCAGGTCCATGCGCCGACGCTCCTCCGGGTCGTCCTTGTTGATTGCGGGCGAGCTTGCCGTGCGCGACGGTATCTGACAAATATAATATGAAGATGATTACGTTCTAATAATTCGATGGCAAGGAGCGGCTCGATGGCGCTTGGATTGCGGCAGCTTCGCTATTTCATCGCCATCGCCGACGCCGGCGTGCTGTCGCGGGCTGCGGAGGCGCTCAACGTCGCCCAGTCGGCGCTGAGCCATCACGTCGCCGCGCTCGAAACAGACCTGGGCGTCAAGCTGCTGGAGCGCAGGCCGCGCGGGATCGCGCTGACCGCGGCTGGCCGGCGGCTTTACGAGCACGCCAGCGCCGTGCTGTCGGCGCTCGGCAAGGCAGAAGAGAATGTGAGAACTTTCAATGAGGCCGCGACCGGTCCGGTTTGCCTCGGCCTCAGCCATACCGCGATCTCCATGGTCGCGCTCGACGTCATGAAGGCGGTGCGAAAAAATTCCCCAGGCGTACACCTGACGGTCGTCGAGGCGCTGTCGCCGGCGCTGATCGAACGCGTCTTCTCAGGGACAGTCGATCTCGCACTCACCTATAATCCGCCCCGGGATGCCCGCCTGGACGTCGAGTGGCTGCAGGACGAAGACCTTTATCTCGTCGGACATCCGAGCCTGATCGGCAAATCTTCCAGTCCGATCGCCTTCTCCGCCATTCCGCAACGAAGCGTGGTTGGACTGACGCCGATGCCGGCTTCGCGGGCCATCATCCAAACCCAGGTTCTGCGCAATCAGATCACGCCGAGCGAAACGCTCGAAGTCGATTCGCTGTCGGCATTGCGAATGGCGCTCGAGGCTGGATTAGGATGCGCGATCCTCTCCCGCGCAACCGTTCTCGCCGATTTGGCGGCGGAGAAATATCACGCACGCCGCATCATCGATCCGCCGCTGACGCGTTCGCTGGCCCTCGTCGCGCTTGCCGACCGGCCGCAGACCAAGGCCTTTCTCGAGGTACGCAAGACAATGGTCGAGGTGGTCCGCTCAGCGGTCAGCGCGGGGCGATGGCCAGCGAAGGGAAACGGCCGACGGAGCAAGCGCGCCGCGATCTAGGTTCAGGCATTTCGTTCGCCTCTCCCCCGCGAAATTATCCGGGCGGCATTCGCTCGAACTTCTGCAACGAAGGATCCATCCTGTCCCACGCATGGCCGCGGACGCCGTACGTGATTAGTTGCGGATTGAATTGGCTTGGGTCGTCCAGGCTGGCCGCGTGGACCGCTATCGGTTCCGGATTGGCGACGAATGTCAGGTAGACCGGCGTCCCACAGGTCGGGCAGAAGGCGTGGACCTTTTCATTCCCATTGTCGCCCGCCACCCGCCATTCGTTCGCTTCGCCGGTAATTGTCACCTCGGCTCGCCGGGGGAAGACCAGGTAGGATCCATGGCCCGTGCCGCTTCGTTTCTGGCAATCGCGGCATTGGCAGTGGCTCTCGACGAGCGGTTCGCTGCTCGTCTCAAAACGGATCGCGCCGCACGCACACCCGCCGATAAAGGCCTTGGTCATGGTCATTCTCCCGCTTCTGATTGATTGACACGGCGAAGGATCAGGCCGATTTCGGCTTGGCGAAAACGTCGAGGCCGTGGCCGGTTTCCAGCAAGGATTTCAGGCTGGCGAGCACGACCGGCCAACCTTTCTTGATCCCGTTCGCCATCCCGCTGCCGGCTGCGAGTTCGTCATGGGTGACCGTCAGCCGGACCATGTCCTCGTATTCCTCGGTCTCGAACGTCACCCGGCTATAGGCGGAAGGATCGGAGGCCTGCGACGCATTCGCCCAGGTGATGACGAGACGGGTCGGCGGCGAGACTTCGATGACCTTGCCGACGAGTTCGACGCTCCGCTGATCATTGGCGCGGACGTGCTCCCATTTCGACCCGGGATTCCAGTCAGAGACGTTCTCGTGGCCCCAGTAGCGCCTTGCGATGTCGGGCTTCGTGATGGCCTCGAACACCTTTTCCGGCGTCGAGCGAATATAGGTCACGTAGACAAAGCTGGTCGTCTCTTTGGTCATTGCTATTCTCCTTCGAGTTCTTTCTTCAGATCGTGCAGCAGGCTGAGCCGCTGTCGTTCGAATTTTCGAACCCACCGTTCGTAGACCTCATGAAGCGGCACAGGGTTGATGAAATGCAGCTTTTCCCGGCCGCGCCTGACCGTGCTCACCAGATTGGCCGCCTCCAGGATTTCGAGGTGTTGCGTGGCGGATTGCCGGGCCATCTCCAGGTTTTCGCAAAGCTGACCGAGCGTCTGCCCGTTCTTTTCACAGAGAAGATCAAGCAGCTTTCTGCGTGTCGGGTCGCCCAGCGCTTTGAAAACCTTGTCGGCCTGCATCGATCTCACTCTATGAGGAACATAATATGCAGGTAAACACCTGCATGTCAACCAACAGCCAAGCCCGTCCAGCAAAGTCATTCGTCACCTTGCTGTGATTAGGGGCGGACGATCAGCACTATTGATCGGCGGACGTCGTGTCCGTGCGCTGACGCGATCGCGCTTGTGCCGCCTGGATCGCGTGCCAGATGCGCGAAGGCGTTGCGGGCATGTCGAGATGACGCACGCCGAGCGGCGCGAGCGCGTTCATCACGGCGTTCATGATGGTGGCAGGTGCCGCGATGGCGCCGGCCTGACCGCTTCCCTTGACGCCGAGCCGGTTGGCACGGCTTGGAAAATCAGGCGTGAGATCGCCCTCGAACGCGGGAAGATCGCCTGCGCGCGGCAGCGCATAATCCATCAGCGAGCCCGACAGAATCTGTCCTGTCTCCGCATCGAACAGCGCGTGCTCGAACAGCGCCTGCCCAATGCCTTGCACCACGCCGCCATGCACCTGCCCCAGCGTCTGGCGGGGATCGAGCAGGCGGCCATAATCATCAAAGATGACGTAGCGGTCGAGCCTCACCTCGCCGGTCTCGGGGTCGATCTCGACCTCGGCGACATGGCAGCCGTTGGGAAAAGTGTAGCGGTCGCACAGATGAGTCGCCCTTTGTGGCAGGCCGGGCGCGACATCGTCGCCGGCTAGCTGATAGGAAGCGCGCGCCACCTCATCGAGGCTGATCTCCTGCCCGGTCGCAGCCACGCGCAACTGGCCTGCTTCATACTGAACCGCATCCACGCCGGCCTGCAGCAGGCGCGCGGCAAGCCGCCGCGCATTCTCGATCAGGCCTTCCGCCGCCATCAACAGCGCGGTGCCGCCCTGATGCATCGAGCGCGCCCCGCCATGGCCGCCGCCGGAATCGAGATCGTCCGTATCGCCCTGCCGAAACCGGAAGCGCTCCAGCGGCAAGCCGAGCGCGTCGGCCGCGATCTGCGCATAGGTGGTCTCATGGCCCTGGCCACTGGAATGCGTGCCGACCTTCAGGTCGATCAGGCCATCCTCACCGAACTGCACTTCCGCCACTTCATTGGGCCCTCCGCGCGCGGTCTCGAGAAAGCAGGCAAGCCCGAGGCCGCGCAGCCGGCTCAGCTTGCGTGAAATTCTCTGGCGCGCCTTGAAGCCTTCCGCGGCAGTGGCGGCGTGATCGATGGCGTGGGCAAAGCTGCCCTGCTCGACCGAAAGTCCCATCGCGCTGCTGTAAGGGAAGCGACGCATGATGTTCTTGCGCCGCAGCTTCAGCGCATCCATCCCGAGCTGGTGGGCCGCGATATCGATGCAGCGCTCGATCAGATAATTTGCCTCGGGCTTGCCGGCGCCGCGATAGGCATCGACTGGCGTCGTATTAGTGAACACGCCCTTGGTCTCGAATGCGATCAGCGGGATGTCGTAGACGCCGCCCATCGCGCTTGCCATCGCCATGGTCGGCACGGCCGGCGCCACCGTCGAGACATAGGCGCCGAGATTGGCGAACACCTTGGTGTCGAGCGCCAGGAAGCGGCCATCGCGATCGAGCGCCAGGCGGGCCCGGACGATGCTGTCGCGGCCATGCGCGGAGCCGGTAAAATCCTCGCTGCGATCGCCGATCCACGTGACGGGACGGCCGAGGCGGCGCGCCGCCCACAGCACCAGCACCCATTCCGGATAGAGCACGTTCTTCATCCCGAAGCCGCCGCCGACATCGGGAATGCTGACGCGAAGTTTTTCTCTGCCGATGCGAAAGACACGGTCGGCGAGCAGGTCGCGAATGGCGTGCGCGCCGGCGGCCGAGGCGGTCAGGTGCAGCCGGCCGCTCGCGGCATCGAACTGCCCTATCGCGCCGCGTGTCTCCAGCGGCGCGGCGACGACGCGGTTGTTGACCAGCTCGCATTCCACGACGTGGGCGGCGGCGCGGATTGCCGCTTCCACCGGGCCGATCTCGCCGCGGTTGAACTGGAACGCGATGTTGCCCGTAGCCTCCGGCCAGATCGACGGGGCCCCCGGCAGAATCGCCGCTGTGATCGCGACGACCGGCGGCAGCGGCTCATAGTCGACGATGACGGCCTCGGCGGCATCGCGCGCGGCTTCGGCGGTTTCCGCAACCACGAACGCGACCGGCTCGCCGACATGGCGCACCACGCCGCGCGCCAGCGCGTGATAGGGCGGCACCACGAGCGGCGTGGTCATCGGGATGCTGGTCACCGCGCACGGCAATGGGCCGATATCGTCGGATGCCAATTCGGCTCCCGTGAGCACGGCCGCGACGCCAGGCGTCCTGCGCGCCGCCTCGACGCCGATCGCGGTGATGCGCGCATGCGCATGCGGCGAGCGAACGACGACGCCATGAAGCACGTCGGGCGCCACGAGATCAGCGACGTAGCGCCCGCGTCCCTGCACGAAGCGCGCGTCTTCAAGGCGGTCGAGGCTGCGCCCCAATAACGGTTCGGTCATGTGAAGCTGTATGGAATTAGGCAGCGACAAAGGCAATCGGAAGCCCTCGTCATCCCGCCCGGCATCGGTCCAAATTAAAAATCGTCAATGAAATCAAGGCAATCTGTCAGGACCATTGCGTGAAAACGCCGCGCGCTCCGGCGCGACCGCAATGACGACCGCCTGCTTACGGGCTACCGGGTGCACCGTGCACCCGGCAGCCTTCTGTTCTCATCTGATACAATGACCGTGCCGATCTCGCGAGCCATGCCGCGAGACCGCCAGTCTTGCCTACGCCGTCGCCGAGTGCTCCGCGCCCTGCAGCCTGCGCTTGCGCCAGACCGATCCTGCCAGCAGCACCACGGCGATGCCGATGAGTCCAAGGATCACCTCGCCGCCATGGCCGCCATTGGCGAACTGCGGCGCCATGCCGATCGATTTGAGGACCCCATCGAGGCCGACGCCGACCGGGCCGTTGAAGAATGCGTGCAGAGACGGTTGCAGCGCCGGGTCTGTCGCCATCACCTCGCCCGCGACCCAGCCCAGCAAGCCTGCACCGGCCCATACCAGCGCGGGAAGACGCGTCAGCAACGCCATGATCAGCGCAGCACCCGCGACGATCAGGGGAACGCTGATGGCAAGGCCGATGACGAGCAGCGGAATGCTGCCGTTGGCGGCCGCGGCGACCGCGATGACGTTGTCGAGACTCATGACGATGTCGGCGATAGCCACGATCTGCACCGCTGCCCAAAGATGCGCAGCCGCGTCGACGTCGCCCTCGTCCTCGTGTTCAGGCACCAGAAGCTTTGCCGCGATGAAGAGCAGCGCCAGGCCGCCGACCAGCTTGAGGAATGGCAGCCCCATCAGCGTCACGACGATGCCGGTGAAGATGATGCGCAGCAGCACGGCAACGCCGGCGCCAAGAATCATGCCCCAGAACTTCTGGCGCGGCGGCAAGCTGCGGCAGGCCATCGCGATGACAAGCGCGTTGTCACCCGACAGCAGGATGTTGATCCACATGATCTTGCCCAGCGCGACCCAGAAGGCCGGTGTCTGCATCTCGGCGTGGAATTGGGTGAAGAACGCAGAAATCGTCGCAGGATCGAAGATTTGCAAGAACCAGTTCACAGCGTTTCCCCCCAGGCCTCTTCAGCCGTTGCGCGCGGCTACCACGGCCGCTCTTTCAATCGATTAGCCGACGATTTCGTTACCGGAAAAGAACTGCGCGATTTCGATCGCGGCGGTCTCCGACGCGTCCGAACCATGCACCGAGTTCTCGCCGATCGACTTCGCATGGACCTTGCGGATCGTACCTTCCGCCGCCTTCGACGGATCGGTGGCCCCCATGACGTCGCGGTATTTGGCGATAGCGCCCTCGCCTTCCAGCACCTGCACGACGACCGGGCCGGAGGTCATGAAGTCGACCAGTTCGCCGAAGAATGGACGCGCCTTGTGAACGGCATAGAAGGTTTCCGCCTGTTCGCGGGTCATGCGAATGCGCTTCTGGGCGACGATCCGCAAGCCGGCCTTCTCGATCAACGCGTTGACAGCGCCGGTCAGATTACGCGCGGTCGCGTCCGGCTTGATGATCGAGAAAGTGCGTTCAATCGCCATTGTTTACCGTCCTTCAAAGCACGCTGATTGGAGAGTTGCGGGGGCTTATATCGGCGCCACCTCGCGACGGCAAGCGACCCGGTGACGCGCCTGCCCACCATTTTGGCCGCCTTTTCGTGCGGCACGTCACCCCGCAGGGGCAAAGATTACCGCAATTTCAGGGAGGTGAACCCACTCTGTAACCTGCGTCACGCCGCCATTCAGCTTCGCAGCCGTAAACTTTCCGACGATCGGACACCGGGTGCGCATCCGCGAGGCCCGGGGCGTCACGGGAGGCGATCTCACCGATGGCGCGCATTTTCGCGCCTGAACCTTGAGGAGACGATCATGTTACGCAAACTCTCGCTCGTTGCAGTGGCCGCAGCTTCGCTGGGCGCGGCTGCGCTGGCGCCGACATCGGCCTCGGCCCACGGCTGGCGTCACGGCTGGCACCATCATCACCACCATCACGGCTGGCATCATCGCCATCACGGCTGGGGCTGGGGCCCGCGCGTCGTCATCGGCGGCCCGGCCTATTTCGGTGGCTATGGCGGCTGTTACGTGCGGCGTCTGGTTCCGACCCCCTGGGGCCCGCGCTGGCGGCTGGTGAACCGCTGCTACTGAGCTGATTTGAGCTTCTCCCTGACTGACGCCCCGGCCGCCGCGCCGGGGCTTTTTTGTGCGGAAGCGAACAGCCAGTGGTGATTCGACCAAACCACTTGCACGCGAACGCATGGGGCTCTGCACGGGAAACAAATTTCGCGGTTGTGACTTGATCTATCATCATTGTTATCACTCAAGCCTTGCGAACGCCGCGAGGTGGAACTCGCGAAGAGACCGCCGATGGATGGCCGAATCATTAGAGATTTCGAACAACTCGATCACAAGACGTGCGTATCGATCTGCGACGCCATCGGCGAACGGCTTCAGCAAAACTTGCGCCCCCAAACTGAACTCCCACCGCGTCTACGAGAACTCGTCGACGAGCTGCGCCGCCGCGACAACGAGTTGCATTGAGGGCCGATGGGTAGCTGATCTTACCGATAAATGAGTTGCGTTTGGCACCGGCTCCGGTGACAACGCCGCATGCTTTCCATCACAGATATTTCGATCCGGATTGCCGGGCGCCTCCTGATCGACGACAGCTCGGTGCAGATCGTGCCGGGTGCTCGCGTCGGTTTTGTCGGACGCAACGGCGTCGGCAAATCGACGCTGTTTCATGCGATCCGGGGCGACCTGCCGACCGAGTCCGGCAGCATTACGCTACCGCCGCGCTGGCGCGTCGGCAGCCTGGCGCAGGAGGCGCCGGACGGCCCGGAGAGTCTCATCAATGTCGTACTGAAGGCCGATCTGGAGCGCGATGCGCTGCTCCGTGAGGCCGAAACTGCCACCGATCCGCACCGCATCGCCGAAATCCAGACCCGGCTGGTCGACATCGACGCGCACTCCGCGCCAGCGCGCGCCGCGGCAATCCTGAGCGGCCTCGGATTTTCCGCCGCGGATCAGGCGCGGCCATGCTCGGAATTCTCCGGGGGCTGGCGCATGCGGGTGGCGCTGGCGGCGACGCTGTTCTCGGCGCCGGATTTGCTGCTGCTGGACGAACCGACCAACTATCTCGACCTCGAAGGCACGCTGTGGCTGGAAGACCATCTTGCGAACTATCCACGCACCGTCATCGTCATCAGCCACGACCGTGACCTGCTCGACACTTCGGTCGACCAGATCCTGCACCTCGATCGCGGCAAGCTGACGCTCTACAAGGGGACCTACTCCTCCTTCGAGGAACAGCGCGCCATGCGCGAAATGCTGGACGCCAAGCACGCCAAGCGCCAGGCCGACGAGCGCAAGCGGCTGCAGGCCTTCGTCGATCGCTTCAAGGCAAAAGCCTCGAAAGCCCGACAGGCACAATCCCGCGTCAAGATGCTGGAACGGATGAAGCCGGTTACTGCGCTGGTGACCCAGGATGTGCATGAAATCACCTTCCCGACGCCGGAGAAGATGCTGTCGCCGCCGATCATCGCCGTCGACGACGTCTCGGTCGGCTACGACGTGAAAAAGCCGGTGCTCAACCGCGTCACGCTGCGCGTCGACACCGACGACCGCATCGCCCTGCTCGGCTCCAACGGCAACGGCAAATCGACGCTGGTCAAGCTGTTGGCCAACAAGCTGCAACCTTTCTCGGGCCGGATCACACGGGCGGAAAAGCTCTCGGTCGGCTATTTCGCGCAGCATCAGGTCGACGAGCTCAACCTCGATGCCTCGCCCTACGATCATGTCCGCAGGCTGATGCCCGATGCGCCGGAAACCAAGGTGCGCGGGCGCACCGGCGCGATCGGATTTTCCGGAAAGGCCGGCGATACCCTGGTCAAGAGCCTTTCGGGCGGCGAGAAGGCGCGGCTGCTGCTCGGGCTCGCCACCTTCTTCGGCCCGAACATGATCATCCTCGACGAGCCGACCAACCACCTCGACATCGACAGCCGCGCGGCGCTGGCCGAAGCGATCAACGATTTCCCCGGCGCCGTCATCATGGTCTCGCACGACCGCTATTTGATCGAAGCCTGCGCCGATCAATTGTGGGTTGTCGCCAACAAGACGGTAACGACCTACGACGGCGACCTCGACGATTACAGGCGAATGGTATTGTCGATCGGGGATAAGCGCGAGCGCGGCAGCGAGCGTGTCAGGGAAAGCGTGAAGCCCGAGCGCGCCAGGAGCGAAAGGCGAACGCCGCTGAAGCAGCGGATCGTCGAAGCCGAGGCCGAAATCGAGCGCATCAGCGGCATCATCGCCAAGATCGACACTGCGCTTGCCTTGCCGGATCTGTTCACGCGCGATCCCAAGCAGGCCGCCCAGCTCAGCAAGGCGCGCGCCGGCGCCGAAAGCGCGCTGCGCCGCGCCGAGGAAGACTGGCTGGAAGCCAGTTCGCAATTTGACGAAGCGACGGGCTAGCTAAACCATGATGGAATTAGATTTGATTGCGACCGCGACGAAGGTGCGCTCCCTCTCCCGCTTGCGGGGGAGGGTTGGGGTGGGGGTGTCTCCGCGGGCGATACTACCCGAGTGGAGAGAGCCCCCACCCGGCGCTTTGCGCCGACCTCCCCCGCAAGCGGGAGAGGTAAAGGGCGTCTGCGGCTAAACTCATCTAACCAAAAAACATCGTCGTCGGCGAATTTACGCCGCCGGCTTCTTCTTCGGCTTGGCGCCCCTTGCCGGCGCCGCCGGCTCCGGTGCACGCTCGATCGACGTCAGGCGTCCGGCGGTGAAGGTGTAGATGCCGGCCCGCTGGCCGCGCGAATAGCTGACGACCGCCACGCGATCGCCGCGCGGGTTGTTGGAAAGGCCGACATTGTCGGGCGCACCGATGCCGCGCACGACGTCGCATTCGGTATGGCCCAGCGCCACCGTTCCCGTCGTCGATGGAGGCGGGCCGCCTGCAGCGCCATTCGCCAGCGCATTGGCGTCGGTGCCCGGCGCTGCCATTCCGGGACAAGCGCCGTCGGCACTGACGAGTTCATCCGGCGTCACCGCTTTGGTCGGGGTGAGCGGAGGCGTTTCGATCGAGACGTTGCGGATGAACACGCGTCCGGAGCGCGAAAACCAGTCCGCATCCTTCGACAGCAGGTCTGCTCCGCCCGAGCAGCCCGCAAGCGCGGGTCCGAGCAGCAACAACGTCAGCAGTGGCTTTCGATCGATTGTTCCGCGTCGCACGCTAAACCCCAGGCCCCCACCCTTACTGTAACCATTTGTCCGACCATCACTTTGCGGCACGACCATGGCTGCCCGCAAGGTCCGGCGCAGAAACCGCTGATTATCATTAATTCCTGTGGATCGCTATTGCCGCCGCTGCCACCGGCCCCGCTCGTCGGCCTGCCAGTAGGTCACCTCGAATCCCCGCGCCTTGCAATCGGCCCAGGCCCCGCGTGCAGCCGTTAGCGCATCGGCATCGTCGCCGTTGAAGACCAGCACCACCCGCTCGTAGCTGTCGCAGTCGGCCGGCAACGCCGCGTTGTCGATCAGGAACCTGACATTGGCCCCGTTCGGATTGTTCTCCTCGATCGAGAGAATGATGGGCTGGTCGTGGGCATCGCCGGCGCGCCATGTGGCGTGCGGCAGGAACGAATCGTCGCTGTAGGTCCACAAATGCGCATCGAGCGCCTCGGTGCGCTCCGGCGAAGTCGATTGCACGACCACGCGCCAGCCTCGCTCGAGCGATTTTTCCAACAGCGGCGGCAATACGCTTTCGAGCGACATGGCCTGCAAATGGTAGAACAGGACTTCCGTCATCGCCTGCAACCGAACTATTTCGTGGCTTCGTAATATTCCGCGACCAGCCGGTCCAGCAGGCGAACGCCGTAGCCGGATCCCCAACTGTGGTTGATGTCGGTTTTCGGCGCGCCCATCGCGGTTCCCGCGACGTCGAGATGCGCCCACGGCGTGTTGTCGACGAATCGTTGCAGGAACTGTGCGGCGGTGATCGAGCCGCCGTGGCGCCCGCCGGTATTCTTCATGTCGGCAAACTGCGAATCGATCAGCTTGTCGTATTCAGGACCAAGCGGCATGCGCCAGACGCGCTCACCGGTTTCATTTCCGATCTTGCTCAGCCGTTCCGCCAGTTCGTCATTGTTGGAGAACATGCCGGAATACTCGGTTCCGAGCGCGACCATGATCGCGCCGGTGAGCGTTGCGAGATCGACCATGAATTTGGGTTTGAATTTCTTCGCCACGTGCCAGAGCACGTCGGCCAATACGAGCCGGCCTTCGGCATCAGTGTTGATGATTTCGATGGTCTGCCCTGACATCGAGGTGACGATATCGCCGGGGCGCTGGGCGTTGCCGTCGGGCATGTTCTCGACCAGGCCGATGGCGCCGACCGCGTTGACCTTCGCTTTGCGTGCCGCCAGCGCATGCATCAGCCCGACCACGCAGGCCGCGCCTCCCATGTCGCCCTTCATGTCCTCCATGCTGGCGGCGCCCTTGATGGAGATGCCGCCGGTATCGAAGCAGACGCCCTTGCCGACGAAAGCAACGGGCTGATCGCCCTTCTTGCCGCCGTTCCAGCGCATGATCACGGTGCGGCCGGGCTGGGTCGAGCCCTGTGCGACGCCGAGCAAGGCGCCCATGCCGAGCTTCTTCATCGCCTTGACGTCGAGCACCTCGACATCGACGCCGAGCTTCTTGAGCTGGCTCGCACGGCGCGCGAATTCCACGGGGTAGAGTACGTTCGGCGGTTCGTTGACGAGTTCGCGCGCAATGATCACGCCGTCGACGACATGGGACGCGGTCGCGAGCGCCTTTCGCGCGGCGGCGACATCGTCAACGGCAATCGAAATGTCGGCGCGAAGCGCGCCGTTCTCGCCGTCCTTCTTCTTGGTCTTGTAGCGGTCGAACTTATACGCGCGCAGCCGGATGCCCGACGCGATCGCGGCGGCCGAATCGGGCTGCATCGCCCCCTCAGGCAGTTCGGCGATCACGGTGACCGCTGTGCTGGCGGTGTTGAGCCTGCCCGCCGTCACCCCGCCGAACTTGAGGAAATCCTTCTCCTTGATATCGGCCGGCTTGCCGACACCAACGACGATCAGGCGCTCTGCCTTGATTCCATCCGGCGCCGGGATGTCGAGCGTCGATCCGCTCTTGCCCTTGAACTGATTGACCGCCGCCGCCCGCTTGACCGTATCGGCAGACTTCCCCAGCGCCTTCCGCGTCGCCTCGCCGAACTTCAATGCCTCGTCGCAAAACACCACGAGAACGGCGCGGGGGGCAGCGGAAAAAGCGACAAAGCCGACCTTGACGGCGTCGGTCATAGGTAAATCCTCCAGAATTCAGGGCTGTCTTGCGCGGCCAGAATCGGTCCGCATTATGGAATGTTCTCTTCGGTAACGGCCCAAATCGCTCGGGACCTGATGTTTTCGGCACTATGGCCTGTCTGCCGCGCCACTGCCAAGCGCCGCAGTGGCTGGAACGCCACATGAGGCGAATTATTAACCGTGTCGAGGGGACGCCACGGCCCGGCCATTTTGTTGACGGATCAAAGGGATGGTAGTGAGAATGTAGACGGCTGACGATTGGCGGCCCGACCAATGGGGAACCCTCAAACAGGGATTGGTCGGAAGCCGCCCTTTGGGCGTGCAAGGGTGGGATCGTGCGGTAACGATGGGGTCGATCGACAGGTACATTTTCCGCACGACGCTCGCGTCGTTTGCACTGGTCCTGGTCAGCCTCACCGGCGTGATCTGGATTACGCAGGCGTTGCGCGGCATCGACCTGATGACCAGCCAGGGCCAGACCATCATCACCTTTCTCGGCATCACCAGCCTGGTGATTCCGGCGCTGGTTTTGATCATCGCCCCGATCGCGTTGATGATCGCGATCTCCCACACGCTGAACAAGCTCGCCACCGATTCTGAAATCATCGTGATGAACGCCGCCGGCTTCTCGCCTTTCCGGCTGTTCCGCCCATTTTTCTATGCCACCTGCGTGGTGGCGCTGATGGTTGCCTTCATCGGCTCCTATCTCGCGCCCGACGGCATGCGCCGGATCAAGCAATGGGATGCCGAAATCACGGCCGACGTGCTGACCAATATCCTGCAGCCCGGCCGCTTCGCCCAGCTCGACCAGAACCTGACGATTCGGATTCGCGAGCGCCAGCCGGGCGGCGTGCTCGCCGGCATTTTCGTCGACGACCGCCGCGATCCCAAGGAGCGTGTCACCATCATCGCCAACCACGGCACGGTACTGAAGAACGAGAACGGCTCCTATCTGGTGCTCGAAGACGGCAATCTCGAACGTTTCGAGACGGGAAAGCGCGATCCGGCCTTTGTGGCGTTCGTTCGTTACGCTTTCGACATGTCGAAATTCTCCAATCGCGGCCGCGACGTCGCACTGGGGATTCGCGAACGCTATCTTTGGGAGCTGATCTCGCCATCGGGGGACGATCCGGTTTTCAAGCAGCTTTCCGGGCAGTTTCACGCCGAGCTGCATGACCGCTTCCTGGCGCCGGTCTATCCCTTCGCCTTCGCAGTGCTGACGTTTGCCTTCCTCGGCACGCCGCGCACCACGCGCCAGAGCCGCAATTTTTCGATCGGCGGGTCGATCCTGGCGGTGTTTGGCCTGCGCATGGCGGGATTCGCCTGCTCGGTAATGACGGTGAAGACGCCAAGCATGGCTCTCGTGCAGTATTCGATGCTGTTCGGCGCGATCGGCGTCGGGCTGTGGATGATCATCGGCGGCATCGTGGTGGAGCCGCCGGCCGCGCTGATGGAGGCCATCAACAGGTCGAACGCACGCCTCGCTCGGCTCTTTGGACGGCCCGCCACCGCATGAGCATGATGACCAACACGCTCGGGCGATACTTTGCCGGCCGCTTCCTGATCTCGGCTGTGGGCGTGTTTGCGAGCATTTTCGTGCTGCTCGTGCTGGTCGATTACATCGAAATGGTCCGCAAGACCTCCGGGCTGGTATCCGCATCGGCGATCACGGTGGCGCAGACGTCGCTGTATCGGGTGCCGCAACTGCTCGAAAAGCTGATGCCGTTCTGCGTCTTGATCGGCGCGATGACCTGCTATCTCGCGCTATCGCGGCGGCTTGAGCTGGTGGTGGCACGCGCGGCCGGCGTATCCGCCTGGCAGTTCATTTCACCGGCACTGGCAAGCTCGATCATCCTCGGCACCCTGGCAACGGTTGCCTACAACCCGATGTCGGCGAACCTGCGCGAACTGTCCAAGCGGATGGAGGCCGAACTGTTCGGCTCGGCGCCCGGCGGCGGCATTCAGGATGCATCCGGCTTCTGGCTCAACCAGATCAACAGCGACGGCCAGTCGATCATCAATGCGGCGCGCAGCGAGCAGCAGGGTGTCCGGCTGACGGGGCTGACCGTGTTCCGGTTCGATACCGATCTCCAGTTCAAGGAGCGAATCGAGGCGCGCGAAGCCTCACTCGAAGAGGGCCGCTGGGCCTTCAAATCGGTACGTCGATACTCCCTGGATAAACCTCCGGTTGATCAGGAGACCTATTACCTCTCAACCACCCTGACCCCGGCCCAGGTTCGCAACAGTTTCTCGACCCCCGAAACCGTGTCTTTTTGGCAACTGCCCGGCTATATCCGCTCTTCCGAAAGCTCCGGCTTCGCGACCGCAGGCTACCGTCTGCAGTACCATAAGCTCATCGCACAGCCATTTTTGCTGGCTGCAATGGTGATGTTGGCGGCTTCCGTCAGCCTTCGCTTCTTCCGGATGGGCGGCGTGCAAAAGATGGTTTTAAGTGGCGTGGGCGCAGGGTTTCTGCTCTACGTTCTATCGAAAGTTACTGAGGATTTGAGCAAGGCTGAGTTGATGCATCCCATCGCTGCGGCGTGGTTGCCTGTCTGTGTGGGCGGCCTCACCGGCTTCTTAGCCTTGCTGTACCAGGAGGACGGGTAGTGGCCGTTGTCGCCGCCCGCCAGTTGAGGTCGCCTGCGTTCAGGCGGCGCACCACCGTGCGCCGCTATCGAGCCCGCTTGGCCGCCGTTGGCGTACCTATGTTTGCCTTGCTCGCCGGACTGGTTTTCGGCGGCATGATCGAGCTTGCCCTGACGGCTCCCGCCGCGGCGCAAAGCTTCACCTACAATCCGCGCCCGCCCAAGCCGCCGCCACGGCCCACCAACAACGACGGCAAGATGCTCGTGCAAGCCGTCGAGGTGGACTACGACTATAACAACCAGCGCGTGTCGGCGGTCGGCAACGTGCAGATGTTCTACAACGGCACCAGCGTGGAGGCCGACAAGGTCATTTACGACCAGAAGACCAAGCGGCTGCATGCAGAGGGCAACATCCGCCTGACCGATGCGGAAGGCAAAGTCACCTACGCCAACATCATGGATCTGAGCGACGACTACCGTGACGGTTTCGTCGATTCGCTGCGCGTCGATACGGCTGACGATACGCGCATGGCGGCGACGCGCGCCGACCGTTCCGCCGGCAATTACACCGTGTTCGAAAATGGCGTCTATACCGCCTGCGCGCCATGCAAGGACAATCCGAAGAAGCCGCCACTGTGGCAGGTCAAGGGTGCGCGCATCATCCACGACCAGACCGACAAGATGCTGTACTTCGAGAACGCGCAGCTCGAATTCTTCGGCGTGCCGATGGCGTATCTGCCGTATTTTTCGACGCCCGATCCGACCGTCAAGCGCAAGACGGGCTTTCTGATGCCCGCCTACAGCAACAACTCGACCTATGGCTACGCCGTCGAGACCCCGTTCTACTGGGCGATCGCGCCGGACTATGACGCGACGTTCAGTCCGCGCTTCACGACGCGGCAAGGCGTGCTGTTCCAGGGCGAATTCCGCCAGCGCCTGATCAACGGCTCGTACCAGATCCGCGGCTACGGCATCAATCAGCTCGATCCCGGCGCGTTCGCCGGCCTGCCCGGCGATCGTGACTTCCGCGGCGGCGTCGACACCAAGGGCCAGTTCGCCATCAACGACAAATGGGTCTGGGGATGGGACGGCGTCCTGCTGTCGGACTACTACTTCTTCTCTGATTATCGGCTGGCCCAATACAAGGATCCGCTGGGCTCGTTCCTGAGCCTGCCGACGGAAGCGATTTCGCAGCTCTATCTGACCGGCGTTGGCAATCGCAGCTTCTTCGATGCGCGCACGATCCATTACCTCTCCTTCTCCGGGAACCAGGACAAGGTCCCGGTGATCCATCCGGTCGTCGACTATTCCAACGTGATCAACCACCCGATCCTCGGCGGTGAGGTCAGCTACAAGACGAACTTCACCAGCCTGTCGCGCACGACCGCGGCGTTCGACCCGATCACGACGCTGGCCAACACCAACGGCCTGTGCCTCAACGCATCGGCCGATCCGCTGGCCCGGATTCCCTCGCAGTGCCTGCTGCGCGGCATGCCCGGCACCTACACGCGGCTGACGGCCGAAGCGCAGTGGCGGCGCTCGTACACCGATCCGATCGGTCAGATCTGGACGCCGTTTGCGATCATGCGCGCCGACGCCATCGACGCCTCGATCTCGAACCAGCCGGGCGTTTCGAACTTCCTGCCCGTGGGCGACACGCAGGCGGTCCGCCTGATGCCGACGGTCGGCCTCGAATATCGCTACCCCTTCATCAACGTTCAGCCCTGGGGCACCACCACGATCGAGCCGATTGCGCAGATCATCGCTCGTCCGAACGAGACCTTCGCCGGCCGGCTGCCGAACGAAGACGCGCAGAGCATGGTGTTCGACGCCAGCAACCTGTTCGCGATCGACAAGTTCTCCGGCTACGACCGCGTCGAGGGCGGCGGCCGCGCCAATGTCGGCGTGCAGGCGACCACGCAGTTCGATCGCGGCGGCAGCGTCAATGTGCTGTTCGGCCAATCCTACCAGTTGTTCGGCCTGAACTCGTTCGCCGTGGCGGACCCGACCAACACGGCGCTGAATTCCGGCCTGCAGACCACCCGCTCCGACTACGTCGCCCGCGTCAATTATTCGCCGAACCGGACCTATACGTTCAGCGTGCGCTCGCGCATGGATGAAGCAACGGCGAACGTCAATCGCTTCGAAGCCGAAGGACGCGCCTCGTTCGACCGCTGGTCGGTCAGCATGATGTATGGCAACTATGCCGCCCAGCCGGAACTCGGGTACCTGACCCGGCGCGAAGGCTTGCTCGGCAGCGCATCCATCAAGGTGGCGTCGAACTGGGTCGTTTCGGGAGCCGCTCGCTGGGATCTTGAAGCCAACAAGCTGAACCAGTACATCATCGGCGCCGGCTATGTGGACGATTGCTTCGTGCTGGCCGCCAACTACGTCACGTCCTATACCTACTCCGCCGGGACGACGCCGCCGGTGCTCAATCACGCTTTCATGGTGCAGATCGGCCTACGGACCATTGCGAATACGTCCTCGTCGTCTGGCAGCAGCGGCATTCAGTAGCGTGAGGCCCGACCTTGCCGGAGAATACTCAGCACCGCGCGGTACGAATTGGTTGATACGACTGATATGACCATGCCGACCATTACGCTCCTTCCTCGCCGATTTTGGTCCCTGATCGCCGGCGGCGCCGTTGCGCTTGCCGTTCTGGCCGGCGGCGCTTCACCGCTGCAAGCGCAGTCCGTGGCAGTGATGGTGAACGGTGAGCCCATCACCACTCTCGATATAGAGCAGCGCACCAAGCTCAACTTCCTGACCACGCGGAAGCAGATGCCGCGCAAGGAGGTGATCGAGGAACTGATCGACGAAAAGGTGAAGATCAAGGAGGGCAAGCGGTTCGGCGTCGATCCCAGCGCAAGCGATATGGATCAGGCCTATGCGGGAATGAGCCAGCGGATGCGTATCTCGCCCGAACAGTTGACCAAGTCCCTGGAGAGCCAGGGGGTCCGGCCGGAAACGCTGAAGGCCCGCCTCAAGGCCGAGATGGTCTGGGGCAGCCTGGTGCGCGGCCGTTTCAAGGAGAGCCTCCAGGTCGGCGAGAAGGACGTTGCCGACGCCGCCCAGCAAAGCGGCGAAGCGACCCAGGCCGACGCGTTCGAATACAGGCTGCAGCCAATCGTGCTGATCGTGCCGCGCGGCTCGGCGCAAAGCGCGATCGACTTGCGGCGCAAGGAGGCAGAGTCCTTGCGCGAGCGCGTGCAGAGTTGCGAGCAGGCCAACTCCTACTTCAAGTCGATGCAGAATGCCGCGATCCGCGGCATCGTCACCAAGACTTCGGCCGACATACCCGGCCCGCTTCGCGAGCTCCTGGACAAGACGCCGGTCGGTCGCCTGACCCCGCCCGAAATCACCAAACAGGGCGTCGAGATGGTGGCGTTGTGCGACCGCAAGCCGACCAAGATCGATACGCCGAAGAAGCGGGAGATCCGGGAAAAGATGTACGCGCAGAAGTACGAGGCAAAGTCGAAGGCTTACCTGGCCGACATCCGCAAAGCTGCGATGATCGAATATCGTTGATGCATGGCAAAGCCCCTCGCGCTGACATCGGGCGAACCTGCGGGCATCGGCCCCGACATCGCCCTTGAAGCGTGGCGGCGGCGCGGTGAGCTGGACCTCCCGCCGTTCTACCTGCTCGGCGATCGCGCGTTCTTCGCCGAGCGGGCGAAAATCCTGGGATTGTCGATAGACCTCGCGGACGCCGTGCCTGAGGAAGCGAGCGCGGCATTTGCGACGGCCCTGCCCGTGGTCGCAACCGGCGACATCGCGACCGCGCCCCCCGGACTGCCAGACCAGACCAGTGCGAGCGCGGCGCTTGCCTCGATTCGTCATGCGGTCGACCACGTCAGGGCCGGACGCGCCGGCGCCGTCGTCACCAACCCGATCGCCAAGAGCGTGCTCTACCGCGCCGGATTCCGCCATCCCGGCCATACCGAGTATCTCGCCGAGCTTGCCGCCGATGGCGGCCGCGTGCCGCAGCCGGTGATGATGCTGTGGTCGCCGGCGCTCGCCGTCGTTCCCGTGACCATCCATCTTTCGCTGCGCGAGGCGCTGGCCCAGCTCTCAGCCGAGCTGATCGTCACGACAGCCCGGATTGCAGTTGCGGATCTGAAAGCCCATTTCGGCCTTGCCCAGCCACGCCTTGCGATATCGGGCCTCAATCCGCATGCCGGCGAAGACGGCTCGCTCGGCAGCGAAGACATCGACATCGTAGCACCCGCCGTCGAAATGCTGCGCAAGGAAGGCATCGATGCCCGGGGCCCGCTGCCGGCGGACACCATGTTCCACGCCGCGGCGCGCAAGACCTATGACTGCGCCATCTGCATGTATCACGACCAGGCGCTGATCCCGATCAAGACCATTGCGTTCGACGACGCCGTCAACGTCACGCTCGGATTGCCCTTCATCCGCACCTCGCCGGACCACGGCACCGCCTTCGACATTGCCGGCACCGGCAAAGCCAACCCGTCGAGTCTCGCCGCGGCGTTGCGGCTCGCCGCGCGCATGGCGGCGACGAAACCTTCATGAGCGCGATCGACGATCTGCCGCCGCTGCGCGAGGTCATCCGCGAACATTCCCTGTCGGCCCGCAAATCGCTCGGTCAGAATTTTCTGCTCGACCTCAACCTCACCGCGCGGATTGCACGCGCCGCTGGCCCGCTCGAAGGCGCCACCATCATCGAGGTCGGTCCCGGCCCCGGCGGCCTGACGCGCGCGCTGCTGGCGCTCGGCGCCAAACGCGTCATCGCGGTCGAGCGCGACGAGCGCGCGCTGGCGCCGCTCGATTACATCGCCAAGCGCTATCCTGGCCGGCTGGAGATCGTTCACGCCGACGCGCAGCGCTTCGATCCCCGCCCGATGCTGGGCGGCGAGCGGGCAAAAATCGTCGCCAACCTGCCCTACAATATCGCGACCGCGCTTCTGGTGGACTGGCTCTCGATCGAGCCATGGCCGCCCTGGTACGACATGATGGTGCTGATGTTTCAGCGCGAGGTCGCCGAGCGGATCGTCGCCAAGGAGAACGACGAGGCCTACGGCCGGCTCGCGGTGCTCGCCAACTGGCGCTCGGAGACCAAAATCCTGTTCGACATTTCCCCCGCCGCGTTCGTGCCGCAGCCGAAAGTGACCTCCTCGGTGGTGCGGCTGGCGCCGCGTGAGGCACCCGAGCCGTGTGACCGCCGCGCCCTCGAACAGGTGGCGGCCGCGGCCTTCGGCCAGCGCCGCAAAATGCTGCGGCAGAGCCTCAAATCGCTCTCGGTCGATCCCGCCCGGCTGGCCGAAGCCGCGCATATCGACCCGACCAGGCGCGCCGAAACCATTCCAATCTCCGGCTTTGTTGCCATGGCCCGCGAATTGACCGATATACGAAGCATAAAAACTTAAAATGCCCCGAAGAAACTGCTCGAGGAGATGATGCCATGGCGCTGATGCGTCGCCAGTCGCTGGTCAAGTTCGATGCGCCGTTGTGCGAAACCATTGTCGACACGCCGAAGCCGCAAGGACGCGAAGTCCTCGTCCGCATCGAGCGCTGCGGTCTCTGCCATTCCGACCTGCACATCCAGGACGGCTATGCCGATCTCGGCGGCGGCAAACGGCTCGACACCACGCGCGGCATGACGCTGCCGTTCACGCTCGGGCACGAGATTGCCGGCGTCGTCGATGAAGTCGGTCCCGATGTGTCGAAAGAGCTGATCGGAAGGAAGCAGGCGGTATTCCCCTGGATCGGCTGCGGCCAGTGCCGCGACTGCGCCAATGGCGACGAAAACCTCTGCGTCAAGCAGCGCTTCCTCGGCGTCTCCATCGATGGCGGCTTTGCCACTCACGTGCTGGTACCTGACGCCAAATATCTGCTGGATTACGATCCGTTGCCGGTCAATCAGGCGGCGACGCTGATGTGCTCGGGCGTCACCGCCTATGGCGCGCTGAAGCGGCTGGTCGACCGTCCGCGGCAGCGCAACCTTTTGCTGATCGGGCTCGGCGGCGTCGGCATGATGGGGCTTTCGTTCGCGCAGGCGATGTTCAAGCAGAACATCACGGTCGCCGACCTCTCTCCTGCCGCGCGCGAGACTGCGCTGCAGAACGGCGCAGCGGTTGCCTACGATCCGGCCGAGCCCGAGGTTATCAGGCGCATCCTGAAAGAGACCGAAGGCGGCTTCGACGGCGTCGTCGATTTTGCAGGCAATGAGAAATCGATGGCGTTCGCCGTTGCAACCGTCGCACGCGGCGGCAAGATCGTGGTGTCCGGCCTGATGGGCGGCAATTTCAGCCTGCCGATGGTGCAATGGGTCTACAAGCGCATGACCATCGAGGGCTTCATGGTCGGCACACTCGCCGAGGCCAAGGAATTGATGGCCCTCGCCCGCGCCGGCAAGATCAAGCCGACGCCGATGAAGGAAGAGCCGATGGCCGACGTCCAGAAATGGATCGACGAACTGCGCGCCGGCAAGGTGGTGGGACGTATCGTGCTGAAGAACTGAGGCAGCACGCGCGGCTATCGGCGGCATTGCTGCGTTGAGGCAGCACCGCTCGCGACGCGATCGTTATGCCGACTTTGGCTTCGACAGTTCTTGAACCGCCCGGTGCGCGACAACGTCCAATCCGCCCAAGGTGGTGTTTCCCTCCTCCGCACTCTGCATCAGCTTTCGGGCGACATACTTGCGGCTGTCATGATCGCCGCCGTTGGGAAAACGGCGGCAGGCTTTTTCCAGCGCAACTTCCATGTTTGCAATCGTGCGGTCATCCAATTTAGCCACGACGTCACCTCCCCGGGGTGAACAAAGCCAACCGACATCCCTTGCGCGTACAACGATCATTGAATGATAGCACTTTCGGGAAAAAGCGGAATAGAGGATGGCACCTCGCCTGGAGCGACGTGCCATACCCTTGCAAACTTCCCGGGACGATCACGGCCATGGCATGCCTAATGCCTACTTCCCGAGCGCCGTCTGCGGCGTGTTGCGAAAGCTGACCTCCCATCGATACTGGTACGCTCATGGCGGCGGCTGTCCGGATCGAGTAGCCGCGACCGCTATGGCGATGGTGCTGCGAGAGTTGGCGCTGCTTCCTAAAAGTCCCGGGCTCTGATTTCCCGGAACGACACCAAACGGCGCTGCGCCTCGTCCCACAACACAAGTCGTACACACCGAAAGCTCTGCAGGAGCGTTATATGGCCGACATCGCGCAGTTCTGGGTGGTCACGCAGCACGTGCGGCAGCCGGTAATAGGGAATTCGGCTCGAGAGGTGATGCACGTGGTGAATACCGATGTTGGCTGTGAACCAACGTAGCAGCGCCGGCAGTTCGTAATGCGAGCTGCCGTACAGAGCGGCTTGATGCAGGTTCCAGCTCTCGTCGCGATCCCACGTCGTGTGCTCAAACTGATGCTGCACGTAGAACAGCCATACGCCGGCCGTGGCGGCCAGCAGCGTAATCGGAAGATGCACGAGCAGGAACGCCTTGATCCCGATAAACCACGTGAGCACAGCGACGATGACGGCAATCGCGAGATTGGTTGCCATTGTGCTGGCCCAAGGCTGCCAACCATGGCGCATGAGGCCGACCGGAATCCTCTGTTGCAAAAGAAACAGATAGGCCGGTCCGAGCCCGAACATGATCAGCGGGTGGCGATAAAGACGGTATTTCAGACGACCCCACCAGGAAAGGGCCCGGTATTCGCGCACTGTCAGCGTATCGACATCGCCGATGCCGCGGCGATCGATGTTGCCGGTGGTGGCATGATGAATCGCATGCGTGCGGCGCCAATAGTCGTAAGGCGTGAGCGTGAGCACGCCAATGACGCGGCCGACCCAGTCATTCGCCAGGCGGCCGGCAAAAAAGGTGCCATGGCCGCAGTCGTGCTGGATCATGAACAGGCGTAAGAGAAAGCCAGCGGCCGGAACCGCGATAAGCAATGAAGCCCAGGCATAACCAAGGGAGAACGTGAACCAGGCCGCGGTCCAAAGCATGACGAGCGGCAAGGCCGTGATCGCCAACTCGGCCAGGCTCCGCGGCCGACTTGGGGTGCTGTAGTTGCCCAAAATGCGCTTCCAACGCCGAGCGTCGGGGACGTCATCGCTGCCAATGGGAGTCTGAATGGAGCCAAAGTCTTTTGGCCCATTAGACCCCTGCACAGTTCTCTTATGCACAGATGTTCCCTTCTGACAGTGCACGTAAGATCGAGGCACCGATGGATCGGCACCTACGTCCGTTGATCGATTTTTGGAGAAGGGTCTGAAACGTGCGTGCCTGTCAGCAGCGAGGCAAAGCGGGCCCAGTCGTTCGGCCAAGTGTCGATTACCCCGCATATGGACACAAATTGGGAGAACGTCAAGGACTGCAGCACCGCGTTACCGGTATCCCACGGGTCCATTCGCGCCAATTTGGTCGTCGGCCGACCGCTTTCGGTCTTCCGCCGGAAACGGACACGGGCCGACGCCCCACGGCGGGGCGTCGCCCGACTGCTGTCAGATCGTCACGCGGCTGCCGTCGAAGCGCGTGAAGGAGAAGCCGTCGAAGGGTTCGCGGAGAGTAATGCGCTCGTCCCGCAGCATGCCGATAGCCACTTCTTCGCCGATCGCCATTGAGGCAGAAGCGTCGGAACGCCAGTGGATGCCCGCCCAATTCCGTCCGAAACCGAAATTCACCGCGAGCTTGTTCAACTCTCCACCAACCGTGAGCGGCGGCCCGGTATAGGGCACGAGCCTCGTCGGGTCGGCCGGATCGGGCTGTACCGGGTTGATGATGACGCGGCTCTCGTCGAAAAACGCTTTCAAGATGGTAGCCGTGACGGCACCAACGCCTGTAGCGCCGCCGGGATAGGTGGAGTGAAGGGGCGCGGCCTCCGGATAGGTTTGCGACAAAAGATAGGTGCCATATTTGGCTTTACTGCGATCAAGCGCTTCCGATTTCAGGAAGCTATCATGCAGCGGGTAGTCGCTCACACCATTGGCGAGGCGATGGTGCACCAGACCGCCGTAGGCTTCAGGTCGCACAGCCCGGTGCACGAAATACTTCTGCCAGTAGGACGCGCGGACGGAGTTGCTGATCCCCGTGGTGAGTAGTGCCTGCACATAGGCCAATCCGAAGGTGGCACCCGCAGGCCCCTGTGTTTTCGATTTCCGATACGGGTTAGACGGGTAGGATATGGGCTCCGCCAGTGGATACATGCCGGAGTACCGTTGATCCGTTCCACCGCCGGGGGTTGCAAGCATCAGCGCTGCCGCCCACCCGAGTGCGGGACCAGCGCGGACATACTCCGCAAGATCTCTTCCTGTCGTGATGTATCGCGGTGTCGCGTCGAACTGCAACCGGCGTTTCGCTGCGGCGCCGTTCTGGATCGCCAGCCACTCCTCGTATTCGGTCAGGAATTCGCTCGCGGGCAACGCGGTGCGAATTTGGGCACTGATCGACTGTGAGGCGTAGGGCACGTCCCGGAGCAGGAATTGCGAGATCAGCGGGCCGTCCAGAACGCCTGGAGGCGTGACGGAGCGGCCCTTCGCGTCAGTCGGGTCGAAGTAAAGTGCATTGGCACGAAACAGCGTACCGGGTGTGACGCGCCCACCAGACTTCGGCCCCCGGAAATCGGCAAGCTTGTTGAGTTCCTCGGTTGCTGCAAGCACGTCGCGATTGGAGGTGTCGTCGCGCAACTCGGTAAGCGGAACATCACGAAGCAGGGATTGCCAATATACCTCGACCGCCTCGCCGGCGCGCTCCGCGCTTGCAAGGGCCGGTGCCGGCGGTATCGCAATCTGAGTAGCATTCAAGCCGCTGAGACTGACGGCTTGTGTGCCTATGGGATTGACCAATTTGCGCGTGCCGCCAAGCGGGATTTTCTCGAAATCAGCGGGATCGCTCGACTGGCAGGCGGTAGAGAAAGCCTGCCATGCAGCTTGTTCCACTTCGCCGCGTTTGTCGTGCGGCAGGCCCCGTGTATCGGAACCGATCTTGTTGGTGTAGCGCGCCTCGTCGCCATTCGCCGGGTGCGGCGGGATGGGAATTTTCTCGTTGTTGCTCGCGCAGGCCTGTCGGACTTCGAAGGCGCGGCGCTTGAACGCCGCGTCGAGCGGGCGCACGTCCACGCTCACGCCCACAGTCTGCGCCGCGGCCGGGGCTACTCCGGGCATGCCCGGCGGCGACGCAAGCACGGCGGCGCCAACTGCGATGCTGGCTCCGCCGAGCAGCGAGCGGCGCGTGACCGCGGTGGCCGGCAGGGCCGGCGATGCCAGATCAGATTCAGTCGAAATGGTGGGGTGGTCAGCCATGGAGATCTCCTCCCTCGCAGGCACCGCTCAGGGGCCCGCGCTTTCAGGATTCACAGGATTCAAATGGCATCCGGGCGCGCTTACGCGCACCCGCGTTGGAATGCGAATGCTGAAGGACCGGCGAAAAAGGGAGTCGGTGATTTGAGTGCAATGCTTGCCGATGGCACGACTGCTGTCCGTTCAGTCCCGCGAGGAATTCGGCATTTCCCGCCTGCGACGACAGCTATTCAAAGACTACACGATCTCGTGCGTCCTGAAAAGACGTCTGATCTTTGGACGATTTCCGCTTTGGGTCATTCGCGTCGGTTCGACGATGTCTCAAACGTGCCAGCCATTCGGTCAATTGGCTTCCGTGGCCAATCAGCTTAACTTGGCGCGACTCTGCCTTGCCATGTGTTCACAACGCGCCTGATCAAGGGACCGTCAAAGGGAAAGCAAGATGGCAGTCGCCGACCTGGTCCTTCCTGTGTTTGCGATTATCGTCACGGGTTGGCTGGCCGGTTGGCTCGGCTACATCTCGCGGTCGCTGGCCGACGGGCTTGTGCACTTCGCCTATAACGTCGCGATGCCGGCGCTGCTATTCGTCACCATCGCGCAGGAGCCGGCACGCAATCTTCTCGAATGGCGCTTTCTGCTGGCGTTCGGCGGTGGCTCCATTCTGTGCTTCGCTATGGTCTTTCTGACAGTCCACCTCCGGTGGGGACGCGACCGCGCCAGCAGCACGCTCTATGGAATGGCCGCGGCGATGACCAATACTGGATTCGTAGCGCTGCCAATCCTGCACTCCATCTACGGACAGCCTGCCGTTCTGCCCGCCGCCATCGCAACCTTGTTCGTGGCGGGGGTGATGTTCCCCGCGACGGTTATTCTCCTGGAAAGCGAGGGACGCGGCGCGCACGCGAGGACGGCAGGTTTGGTAATGCTGGTCAAGCAGATCGTGCTCAATCCGATGGTGCTATCGACTCTGATCGGTCTTGCGTGGTCGATCACAGGCCTGCCAATGCCGGCCTTACTCGCGGCCTATATGAACATCTTGGCGGCTGCTCTAACGCCGTGCGCGCTCTTCGCCATTGGACTAAGCCTGTCAGTTGAAGCTATACGCTCGAACGTCATGGCATCCGTCGCCCTCGCGGTCGTGAAGCTCGTAATCATGCCGCTGATCGTCTACGGGCTTTGTTTGGCGTCGGGCCTCAATCCGCTCTACACGATCGCCGCCGTCATCTGTGCCGCCGTGCCGACCGCCAAGACGGTGTATATCCTGGCAGGCGAGTACAAGGTGGAAGAGCCTCTGGTCGCGGCCACAGTCTCGATCACAACGCTGGTGTCGGTAGCGACGCTGATGGGCTGGCTCTACGCCCTCGCCGCACAGGCGGGCTAAACGCGCCAAGAGCACATGCGGTCGGGCGAACAAAATCAAGTCGGTTTCGAACGGCTGTCAGGATCCTCGGCCAAGTCTTCCTCGGCCATGTCGCCGAGCGCAGGCTCCAGCGAACTCAACGCTGCATCGACTTTCTCCAAAAGGCGTTCCAGTTCGGCGCGCTCGTTGGGCCCAGGGTTCTCCTCCAGCCTGCCTAGCAGTTGTTCCTTTTGAGCGAGAAGTTTCGCAAGTGAAGTCATGGTGTCCTCGTCCGCGTACGGAACCGGAGGAGCCGTAGAACAACTCGATCAACCATTCGGAAAGGCGTCAAGTTCCTGGCGGAACCCAAGATGAGCGCGCTATCAAAATCTCCGCCGAGCGGAACGAATGCCGTTCGAAGCCTTTGGTTTTGATCGACAAGAGGAGGTATCTATGAAGCTATCTGTCTTGGCGATTGCGACACTGCTTACGGTCGGAACCATCGCTTCGGCCAACGCGATCGAGTTCGGCGTCGGCCCTGGCGGCGTTTACGTTGGTCCCGGCTATGATCGCCCCTACTACCGTGATTACAGAGATGACTGCCGGATCGTGATCCGCGAACGCACCAACCGCTTTGGTGAACGCGTCAGGATTCGTGAGCGCATCTGCGACTAAACACGCAATCGACGGTTAGCGACGATCAGATCAGGGTCCGGCTGGGACGCTGGACCGATCGGTAACTGAGAAATTGGTGCGGTGTCGCATCTCCCTTGCGACACCGTTCCCGCAAAAGAAGGGCCTCAGCGCCGCTGGAGCCCTTCTTGCGTTTCTTGGATACGAGTAGTCGGAGTCAGCATCGCACCCTCTGCCGAAAATCTTCGTCATGACGTTGTGGCAGGACGGACGTCGACGGTAATTTTGTTCGGCTCCAGCGGCAAAAGCTGCGTCGGAGTGCGTCGTAAATCTAGCAATCGGCTCAACCCGATAGATGAGTGCTTGCCATCGTCTATCAAAGTTTTACGGAATCTGTCGTATCGGGCGGATCATCCTCATCCGGTCACGCGAGCGCCGGGCCCGGATCGCCAACCTTGCGAAACCGCGCAACCTTGATCTTCCCGGCACGTCGACGCGCCTGCGCAATGTCGTAGCTATTTTGCATGCGCATCTGTTCATGGCCCATCAGCGAAGTGGCCGCAGCTCTCATTGAGGTCTGCTCCGTGGGGGATAGCGGACTAGATTTGCTCAGGTTGAGTTCTTCGCCTGCTGGCCCTTTTGAGACATGCCAACCGGCCCTGGCGATGTCCGTTCACCGGGGTATACCGAAAGTCTTCGTCGGACGGTGAAACGACGCTTTCGACCCATCTCCGACATCACCCTCCGGCCTCTAGCCACGCGCATGCCCTGAGTTCGCCCGAGGCGATTCGATCGTCACAGCCGTCCAACAAAGTGCTAGGCTGCGCAGGCGCATTTCCAACTATCTTGAGGCTGGACGAGTCACCTGCGGAATAGTCCGCCCACCACACCCCCCACAACGCCGTGCACCGCGCCGCCGATCGCGCCGATTGGACCGCCCACACCACGCGAATGGCGAGTACGGCTCCCAGCGCGACGACGGTCTTGATGGCCAGATTTGCTAGCCTCTGCCGCGGCGTCCGTTAGTACCCTGTGCTGGGCGGCGTTGAGGAAGCCAGTCGTAGGGTAGCCGTGCTCCTCCTGCCAGCGCGCGATGACGGCGCGAGTCGATTCGTCGAACTTCCCATTGACCTTGGTCTTGAACCCGAGCTTGGTTAGCCCACGTTGCACTCCACGACGCTTTGCCTTGGTGAGGCCGATCTGTTCCTCGGTCTCCTGAGTCGCTTCGTCGGTAGCGATTGCCGTTTCGGCGGGTGCCAACGTTCCGCGAGGCGTGCTGCTCAGACCAGCCTTAGCAAAGTGCGCGCTGTCGACGATCGCTAGGACACACAATGCTAGGATCCAGGCGCGCATGGCCTTTCCTTCGCCCTCAAGTCTGCCGATGGTTCGGTCTAGAAAATAAAGATACACCGCGCCGTCCTGAACTATCAACGTCCGACGGCGCCACTCGCTTCGTCGCAGGGTAACTGTTGCCCGCGGCACACGGTTCCCTAGCCTCGCGCCGATTGTTACGCCGCATTGCACGCGGGGGCATGGGATCGGCGCATCGCCCTTGGAGCTTAGAGACGTCTAGAGCAAGCGCCGCCGAGGTCAGCTTCTGGCCCACACCGACGAAATCCCGCGCTCGTCCAAATGTCGGCTGTTAAGGGTCGACCGGAAATGCCTGACGTATGGCCAAAACGACGCAACTGGCGAGCAGGCTTTGGAAAATGTACCCCGGCAGGCCGTCGTCAGCATATATTTGGACACAAGGAGGTGCGATATGGCGACAACAGCTACCCAAGTCGTTCTTGATACGCCTGCGGCGGAGTTTCGACTCCCGGCCACCGACGGCAAGACTTACGCACTGGACGACGTTGCGGGCGAAAAAGGTACCGTCGTCGTCTTCATCTGCAACCATTGTCCCTATGTTAAAGCGGTGATCGACCGCATGGTTTCGGACGCCCGCGTGCTGATGTCGGAGAGCATAGGCTTTGCGGCGATTTGCTCGAACGATGCGGCGAGCTATCCCGAAGACTCATTTGAGAATATGAAGCGTTTCGCGAAGGCTCATGATTTCCCGTTTCCATATCTCCACGACGAGACCCAGACAGTCGCTCGGGCGTATGGGGCGGTCTGTACGCCGGACTTCTTCGGTTACAATGCCGACCGCAAGCTCAAGTATCGCGGCCGACTCGACGAAGGCCGCACAAATCCGCCTCGCGCGGGGGCGTCCCGAGAGCTTGTCGAGGCCATGCGTGCGATTGCGACTACCGGTGTGGCGCCGGCTGACCAAAAGGCGTCTATCGGCTGCTCGATCAAATGGAAGGACGCATAAGACCGAGCCGTTGTCCTAGCGCCCCACCAGCTACGCGGTTGGAAAGCCAGTCAAAAGCATTTCGCTCGCGCTTGGATTTGAAGGCGACAGTCGCAATGGCGACAGGCTCGGAAGCAACTGGTGCATACTTTGCAATCCATTCAGCGAGGAGGTTAGGTTGCTCGCACGCGCCGATCGCGTGATCGAATGAGGCTCTTTGCTGCAATGCATGAGTCCGGAACTGGACCCAAGGCGGACATCAAACAGATCGCCCCCCAAACAAACCGCGTGTGTAAGGCCGGAATGACCAATACTGATTATGTCGCGCCGGCCAGCACGTTGCCCGTCTTAACGGAGCAACTTGTACCGTTCACCGTTACCGATTTGATCTCGACGTATTTCTTGGTGATGGGGCTCAACGAGACGCTCGTTTTTCCTGATTGGAAAGCGAGGGCAACTCTCGCACTGCAGCTTGTGAAACTCGCGTCGAAGTCGATCAAGGTGCGGCGGGCTCCGCCTTTGGTTTCGCCGATCAGTGTCATGGTTTGAGCGCCAAACAGAGCCCCGCGCGTGGGATAAGCTCTGCCACCTTCGCCAGGTCCCTGTTCAATGGTGCCGGAGCCTGCGCGGGTTGACGTGGTTCGGCGGCTGAACACGCGACCGGCCGTGCTGACATAAACGGTCAGGTTGGCGCTGCGATTGACTGAATAAAAATTTGGTTCGCCGACATACCGCTGCTGACTTGTTTCGCTCCACGTCAAGATAACCGATTTTCCCTTGAGGGCATCGGGCGCGCCTGCTGAATGAGCCTGAGTTGCCAGCAACATTACGAGGAGTAAGATGGGGCAAGCCAACAGCATCATTGGCAACTCCATTCGGACAATCAGCAAGCATCCTTCGAGAAGGCAGAATGATTTACTCGCAGTAAGTCCTTCCATTAAACGCGAAACACTTTCCACTATCTGACGAACCGAATCGGCGTTGAGGCGTCGGTTGATGTTGCGTCGCGGTGCGCGCTTTTGGCGCGCGTTCCGGCCTTCTCTCGCATGATCCGCTCGAGTTCAGGAAAAAACCGATGCCGCAACTGGTCTGAATGCAACGATCACCTTCCGCTCGTTGCCCCTTTGCACAAATCAGCGGACACACGCGGTCCGTTTTGCCGCGGACGGCGTCAAGCGCATCCAGGCTGGCCAGCCTGATATCGAATTTGGCTTGGGCGTTCTTGTTGAAGAGGTCGAGCGCCTTTTTGGAGCCATCGTCCCAATTGCCGTTGGCGGCGCCGGGATTGCACCCCACGCGTTTCAGGTGAGCCTGCAGCAATCGCGCAATGTCGGCCGGGTCCATTGCCGGCGAGGCAGCAGGCGCGCTTGTCGGAGCTGGCTCCTTCGGCGTGAGCTCCGCCACCTTCGCGCGTTGCTCTTGGGCGTCGCGTTTGGCCTGCTCGACCTGCAGTTGGGCATCGGCCATCGCCTGGCGCTTCGTTTCCTCGACCTGGCGGCGCGCGGCTTCTGCCTGCTGTTGCGCCAGTTCGAGCTGACGCTTGGCGTCGTCCAGCTGCTTTTTAGCCTGTTCGGCAATCTGCTGCCGCGCTTCCTCGAGTTCTCGCTTAGCCTGATCGGAAAGCTTTTGCTTGGCCTCCGCGGTCTGGCGCGCGCTCTGCTCTTCCAGTTGCTTGCGGAATTCCGCGGCCTTCCGAGCCGCCTGCTCCTCGGCCTGGCGCCGCGCGTCATCCGCCGCGGCGCGGCTGTGCTGGGCAGCCGCCAGCTTGGTGTTCTGCCCGCGGGCAAGATTGGCAAAGAAGCCGGTGGGATGGTTTGCGAGAAATGCGTCCCATGCCTCCTTGGTTCCGACTTGCGCCGCAAGTTCGTAGTCGATGCGCGCTCCGGCCTCGGGATCGCTGGGTTTTGCCACTTGCGGAATCAGTGCCACGGTTTCACCGCCGAGCGATCCGTAAACGAACGGCTCCTGGCGTTTGCCGGTGCTCTTGAGCACGTCATCGCGCACGCGGCCGAATGCGAGCCGTAGATCCAGCCCGGGCTCGGCGATGTGCTTCAACAGGGCGACGGCGAACGGGCTGTTTTGTCCGTCTCCATCATTAGCTACTGCGCCTGCTTTTGCGGCGAAGGCGATTAGCGTATCCGGCATTGTGGGTTCGATTTGCGCAAGTCCTCGTCCGATCGAGCGACTGGCAACACTTCGCTTCATTGTCTTCACAAACGGATTGTCGCGGCAGGCGTCGAGAATGACGAGCTTGAGCCGCTTGACGGGGTCGAGTGCCCTAAGCACGCGATCGAGCGAAATAGTCTCGTCCTCGACATCGAAGTCGCTCAATAGCTTCGCGTCTGCTGGTACTAGATAGTTCCTACCATCAACCTCAATGCCATGACCTGCGTAGTAAATCACCGAGATATCAGCATCCCGTGAGGTCTCGGAGAATTCGCGAATGGCACGGCGCAGATCGGAGATGCCGAGGTCGCGCTCGCTATCGACAACATCGAAGCCAGCCTTCTTCAACAGAGAAGACATCGCTTCGGCGTCGCGCGTCGGATTGGTAAGCCGCGGAACCTGTTGATATTTGGATATGCCGATGACGAGGGCCACGCGCTTCTCTGCCATCGCAGGGGCAAAGGAAATGCAGAGCAAGAACAAAAATCCTAAGAAAATCAGGAGTGCGGACCGCATTATAGGCCCCGTCACCGTACGGATAAATACACCAATACACCCGCCCAATCTTTCGGGTCCGGCGTTCTTCGCATCTACGTCGGTATCAATTCCCAACAGGCCCTAAAACATACATCAGTTGCCGCGTGCGCGGAAGCGGCATTCCAATGTCTCTTCCTGGCCCTTCCGCAATTCCGCCGCTGTTGACAGTTGAGCGGACATCAGTCAGTCGCTTAATGAGTACACGCCCGAACTGGCCGTCTATGGTGTGCTTATGTTGCGCCTCGTTTCGATCGCTATCATCCTGTCGCTTCTGCCCGTCGTCGCGGCGGCTGCGCCACCTCTTAAACGGCCGGCGCCACGCTGGCATGGCTACGGCTTCCTGCCGGGCTATCAACAGCCGCCGAACAACAGCCTTCCAGCTTACACTCGGAAAGATTCGATTTCGCGCATGGCGCGTTCCAACCGGCGCCCTTGGTATATCGATCCTGTCCCGCGTTATTACGGGTACGATGGCGATTGGCACTATTTCGGCCGGCCCGGCTTTTACGGCGGTCGCTACAATGGCGGCAGCTTCGGCCCTTGCTGGACGCGCACGCCGATCGGGCCGATCTGGAATTGCGGCTGATAAGCTGGGGCGTGTACTCATTATGCGACTGACTGATGTCCGCTCAACCCTCAACAGCGGCGGAATAGCGGACATAGCCCGATGTCGCAGAAGGGCCACAACCGGACTCATGCACCGCAGCATTCAGCGCAAGCAAATCAGTCTTGCTTTCTGAACAAATGCAGTTCCGTTACATAGGGGAATTCGATCGTGTCACGGTCGCTCAGCAAGAGGTCGCTCTCGATGATGCTCTTGACCTTGGCACGCACAATGTTCTGCTCGTCTTCCGGCAGCACCCCAATGAAGCTCGTCGACAAAGCGCGGTCCACAATTCCAGTCGCTGGCATGGGCTGGCTGAAGGGATAGTTTTTGCTTGCCAGATGCCTGAAGCGGGCATCATCGAAGATGATACGCCACTTTCCGGTCGATTGCCGCGGCGTATCGCCGGCATAGGTGTCCATGATCGCAGAAAAAGCGGCGACCCAGGGCACACGATCGTCCCGCACATTCCAAATCAGGGCGAGTGCACCGTCTGGCTTCAGAACACGAAGAATTTCGCGCGTCGCCTTCTCATAGTCGAACCAATGGAAGGCGGTCGCGCAACAGACAAGCTCCGCCACTTGATCGGGAACTGGAATGAACTCGGCACTACCGATGAGCCTCTCAACCGTCGCCAGACGATCGACCGGGATGCGTGCAGCCATCTTCTCGATCGGTTCCACAGCCAAGATGCGGCTTCCGGTCAACGCCAAAAGCTCGGTGAACTTTCCCGTGCCGGCGCCAAGATCGATGATGGTGCCGGCGGGGGGAAGGTCGGCGAGCAATGCTCCGGGATATTCGGGCCGCCCCGCAACGTACTCGCTCACTTTGCTTGTATAGCCTGCGGAAACCGAAGAGGTCATGGTTCGATGTCACGAGCCCAAAGGGTCCGCAGGATATCGACTTGGCAAACATAAGTCAGCCAAATGTCAGACATTACTGCGGCCGATCGACCGATTGTCTGCCAGTTGGAATCTGCTGTGGGTGGTCATTCTCGACCGAAATTGGCTGTCCCCGCCATGTCCGGTCTAGCCCCATTAGCGACCGGCAGCCCCCGCTCAGCACAGGCAGGATCATGCACCTCAGATGAACGCTTTGATAGGGTTGAAAACGAGCTTCGCTACTGCAACATGAAGTTTGGACCGATGTCGCCTGTGGGTCAAACTCAAGGTAAGCAAATCTCGTCCGGCATGCCTCACTGAGCTGACCTCAACGAGGCGGGTCGCCACGTCGCTGATGGGCCAATGACCGACATTAGGTTGGGCATCTCGTCAAAACCCGTTGGCCCTCTTGTCTGATCCGTCGTAGGCTATGGCTGTGGGTCGGGTTGCGAGCCATGGTGCAGGAGCGGCCAGTCCGGGTCGAGCGCAGGTTGTCGGCGATATTGGCCGCCGACGTGGCTGGCTACTCGCGGCTCATGCATAGTGACGAAGAGGGCACCCATACCAAGCTGGCAGCGCTCCTGGCAGACACTGTCAACCCAGCAATCGCAGCGCACGGCGGCCGCACCGTGAAGAACACAGGGGACGGGTTCTTGGCGGAGTTTCCGAGCGCGGTCGAGGCGGTTCGGGCTGCCCTGCAGTTTCAGACCCGCATCAACGACATTACAATCGGCGATGCGGAAGACAGGCGCATTGCGTTCCGTGTGGGCATCAATATCGGTGATGTGATTGTTGAGCCTCATGACATCTTTGGGGACGGCGTAAATATTGCGGCGCGGCTTGAAAGCATCGCAGAACCCGGAGGCATCTGCATCTCGTCTTCTGCCTACGACTATGTCCGGGGCAAGGTCGGCGTCGAGTTCGTCGATCTGGGCGAGCAGAACCTCAAGAACATCGCCCACCCCGTCCGGGCCTATGCTGCGGTCCGTGATGGACCTGGCCCGGCGATACAGGCTGGGTGCGCAGGGCCGAGCCGGCTTTCACCGCCTCATCTTTCAATCGTCGTGCTGCCTTTCGCCAATCTCAACGGTGATCCCGAGCAGGAATACTTTGTGGATGGCGTCACAGAGAGCCTGACCACAGACTTATCGCGCATCAGTGGCGCGCTTGTGATTGCGTGTAACACAGCGTTCACGTTCAAGGGCAAAGCAATCGATGTCAAGAAGCTGGGACGTGAGCTGAACGTCCGCTATGTGCTCGAAGGCTCGGTACAACGTGGCGGCAACCGCCTCCGCGTGAACGTCCAGCTAATCGACGCCGAAACCGGCAACCACCTCTGGGCCGAGCGTTTCGACAAGCCCGTCGCTGACCTCTTCGACATGCAGGACGAAATCATATCGAGGCTGGCCAACACGCTCGATGCGCAACTCATTGCTGCCGAAGCAAGACGCGCGGAACGGTCGCCGCATCCAGACGTGATGGACTTGGTCTTCCAAGGTAGCAGTTGGTACTACAAGGGGCTAACCCCCGATTGCATGGTACGAGCACGCGGGTTTTGCGAGAAGGCCCTTGCGCTAGATCCTGAAAATGTCGAGGCCATGGTTGGTTTGGCGCGGGTCGATGCGATGACTGGATCTGCCCTTATGACCGACGACTGGTCAGCGCGGCTCGCCTCGGCCGAGACGACTTTAACCAAAGCGTTATCGCTCGCGCCGAACCATGCTGTGGCTCACATGTTGATGGGCATCGTGCAAGTGGTCACGAAGCGCGCGGCCCAAGCCATTGCTCAATGCGAGCACGCAACGGCTCTGGATCGCAATTTGGCCCCCGCTCATGCTGTCATCGGGGGCGCAAAGTTTTTTCTTGGTCGTGGCGAAGAAACTGAACCCCACATCAATGAGGCACTCCGCCTTTCTCCTCGCGACATTTTTGCCCATCGATGGATGGCAATCGTCGGCTTCGCCAAGGCTCAGCTCGGTGCCGATGCCGAAGCAATCGTCTGGCTGCGCCGGGCCCTCGACGCAAACCGAAACCATTCCACCGCGCATTTCGTTCTCGCGGCTGCGCTGGCGCGGCTCGGGGAGCTGGACGAAGCGCGGGCCACAGTGCAAGCGGGACTTGCGCTCGATCCGAGTTTCACCATTCGCCGCTTTCGTGATGCCACTAATGCACGGAGCGACAATCCGACCTTCCTTGCTTGGCGTGACCGGACGATTGAGGGCATGCGAATGGCCGGGGTGCCGGAGGGGTAGTGTCCGCAATGGGTCAAGAACGACAAAGCTCAGGGTGAGCATAATAGGTCCGCTTTCGGGTGCACAGCGTCCGACCCGCTCCTTGGCGGGCCACATTGCGCCGGACTGTCTTGCCGTGATTCAAGCCCCTTATCGTGGGGCGTGCGTTACGAACTCACCGACAAAGAGTGGGCTGCAATCAAGCCGATGCTACCGAACAAGCCGCGCGGCGTGCCGCGGGTGAATGATCGCCGTGTCCTCAATGGCATCTTCTGAGATGACAGTGCACTTAACGCCTGATGCTGGACAGGTCTGACGAGTCTTTTTTCGTGTCCCGGACGCGAAGCAGCGTGAAACGCTGCTTCGCTGAGCCGGGACCCAGCAGGTGGGCCCCGGCTCAGCAGCGCAGCACGTAGTGATGCGCTGCGTCCGGGGCACGAGATTTAACCGAGCAAGTCGCAAGTAGCCCGCTTGAGCGCATGCGATATGCGGGACTGCTGGATGTAAGAACCCGGATATCGCTTCGCTCGTCCGGCTACGCTCGCTAACTTCAGCACGGCAAATCGCCAATTGTCCGACAAGCAAATCACCCGCGCGGTTTTGGCACCCCGTGTCCAGGAAATTTTGCGCGACCAACCTGCGATCATCCGGCGCGACAGGCAAATCACTTCTGATTTTCCGAAATCGTGTCAAGCCCAGCAATCAAAAATATTCCGCTTCTCGCCGCACCCAAATCAGCCGTACAACTTCGCCCGTTCCGGCCCGCTAAGAGGGGCGTATCGCGAACGTCACGGACGTTGGGCATGGAATGCGGTGGACGCAGCAGCGTCAGGCGCGCGCGTGATTGCAGGGCGGGCTTTGCCTCGTGAGCGACCACACGGCGCGCAGACGACCGGCGCTTAAACGCCTCGGCCAAAACTTCTTCCGGCAGCATACGGGCTGGTTGAAGCGCCTCGGCCCGAGGAAGCTGCGGACGGCAAAACCGCGTGGTCCTGGCACCCGTTGCTGGTGTCAAGCCGATGGAGATTGTCGGGCCCAACCGGGCCTTCGATCAATCGCCAATCCGTCGGCGACGGAGGCCAGAGGAATTCGGCTCCGGGGAGATCGCGGCATAAGCCGTTAAAACCACTGCGCAGGGAAAGCCGGGTGTTCCGGCGCACCTGCGGTCCACCGTGTGCATTCTTGCGCACGACTGCGGGTGTCATTGGGCGCCCGGCTTTCCCTGCGCCCTCTATCTTAAGAGGGCATCGCAGATCGCATAACTTCGGGCGCTGCGCGCCGCGAGATCGCAATGTCACATCCAGCGTTGGCCGCCTCTGTCGAATACAACCATACGTATCCGAGCACCGGCGTAACCCGGCCCTCCCTGCCCCTGCTTGCGGCGCCGGACCGCTTTTCGCAGCGCGCGCTGCCTGATAATCTGCCGTCATTTCATTATGGGTTTTTATTAATGATGTGCGGGGCTTTGGGCGGGAAGATCTGGAAAATCGCAGCGCTGGCGTCATTGCTGGCGCTCACCCAGACCGCGCCTGCCGCCGCCGAAAAGCGCGTCGCGCTTGTGATCGGCAACTCCACCTATCAAAATGTCACCCGGCTCGAGAACCCGCGCAACGATGCGGCGCTGATGGCCGAGACGCTCGCAAGCCTCGGCTTCATGCTGATCGGTGGCCGCGCCCAACTCGACCTCGACAAGCCGGCGATGGATATCGCCGTGCAGAATTTCGGCCGCCAGGTGCAGGGCGCCGACGTCGCGCTGTTCTATTATGCGGGGCATGGCGTGCAGGTCTCCGGCTCGAACTATCTCGTTCCGGTCAGCGCCAATCCGACGCGCGAGGCCGACGTCGATTTCCAGATGGTGGACGTCAACCTCGTGCTGCGCCAGATGCAAGGCTCGGGCACGCGCCTCAACATGGTGATCCTCGATGCCTGCCGAAACAATCCGTTCGGCGCGCGCGGCTTGCGCGCCTCCGACGGCGGTCTCGCGCAGATGCGCGCGCCGGAGGGGACGCTGATCTCCTACGCGACGCAGCCCGGCAATGTTGCGCAGGACGGCACCGACGGCCACAGCCCCTACACCAAGGCGCTGGCCGCGACGATCAAGCAGGTCGGGCTCGACATCTTCCAGACCTTCAACCAGGTCGGCCTCGCCGTGAAACGCCAGACCGGAGGATCGCAACAGCCCTGGGTGTCGTCCTCGCCGATCGACGGCAATTTCTATTTCGTGCCCCCTGCCCCGGCACCGCAACAGGTCGCGGTCGCGCCTCAGCCCGAACCGCTGGCCTCGACGCTGCGCCGCGATCCCGATCGCATTCCGATCAAGGATCCCGTGCTGCTGCGCGAATTGAGCGACCGCCTGTTCGAGCTCAATTACGATCCGGAGCCGCTCGACAGCAAGAACGGCATGCGGCTTGCGATCAGCAAGTTTCAGGAGAAGGCCAGGATGACGCCGACCGGTGAAGCCACCGAAGGCGTGCTGACGCGGCTGCGCAAGATGGAAGATTTGAAGCCGTGGGGCTCGATCGTCTACGGGCCCGAGAGCGACAAATGGGGAATGTCCTGGAATCATTCTTCGCGACGGGCGGCGATCGACGACGCGCTCAAGAATTGCGGCAGCAGCAAATGTCCGATCGAGTTGAGCTTCTATGGCTCGCGCTGCGGCGCGTTTGCGATCTCGGGAAAATCCTGGTCGCTGGTCCAGCGCGATACCGTTCAGCGCGCCAGGGAGGCCGCGCTTGACGAGTGCGGCAAGACTGGCAAATCTTGCCGGATTATTGGTGCGGTCTGTGCCGACGGCTCGGGCCGCTGAAATTTGTTGTGCGCGATATTGGATTAACCTGCTGATGCTAGACGCTGCCCGACGTTTGAACCGGACCGTCCTCCTCGCGATATCGATCACGCTCGCGTTCGGGCATGGCCTCGCTCACGCGCAATCCGGTAGTGCCGGCGGCAGCATCGGCAACGATGAAAAATCGCTGTCCGGTTCGCGCGAAGCGCCGCGACAGGATGAATCCTCGCGACGTAACCAATCCGATACAGATGAGCCGCGCCGCGCCGGACGTAAGAGCGGCGGAGGCGGCGGCAACAGTTTTGATGGTGCCTGGGTCGTCCACTCCCGCGGCGTCACCTGTCAGGGTACCAGCAGCAACGCGGTCATCGTCACCAGCGGCAAGATCATCGGTCAGAACGCCCGAGGCACCGTCAGTCCCGAGGGCCGGGTGTACGGCACCTCGAGCGGCAACGGCATTACGGTGATCACCACGGGCCGCCTGTCCGGTCGCAGCGGCGGCGGGACGTTCCGGCAATCGGATGGCTGCACCGGGACATGGACGGCATCGAAGCAATAGCGCGGCTGCTCACCACAGCCGGGAAATATTGGAAGACTTGATTATGAAATACCCGGCTCAACATTCGATCGCAATTGGCCTCCTCTCGCTCGCGATCTCGGCCGTCACAAGCGGCGCGGCCGTGGCTCAGTCCGGCAGCGCCGGTGGCAGCATCGGCAATGACGAGAAGTCGCTGTCCGGTTCACGCGAGACGCCGCGCGCGGTCGAATCTTCAAAGCCTGCGCGACGCAACAAGCCTGAAGCTGAAGAGCCGCGCCGCGCGTCGCGAAAAAACGGCGGAGGTGGCGGCGGCGACTTCGATGGCTCATGGGTTGCCGTCGCCGTGGGCACGCCTTGCGGCAGCAGCACCGAGAGATTTGTCATCTCAGGCGGCAGGATTTCGGGCGACCTGAGTTCCGGGTCAGTCAGCCCCAATGGCTCCACGCGGAGCGGCGGATCGGTCCAGGGTTTGAGTTGGACCAGCACCGGCCGTTTTTCAGGCCGCAGCGGCTCCGGTTCATTCGTCCGATCTGACGGATGCACCGGACGCTGGACAGCTTCTAAACAATAACGCTTCCCGCCAGCAGAAAAGCCGCTGTTTTCCACCGCTTTTTCATGAGGTTAGCCCGCCACATGTGAGGCGGCGCGCGAGCCGCAATTATACCCCATCCGCTCCGAAATTGCGGCTCATTGCGACCCAAGTCTATGACCAGATTGGGGGCATCAAGCGTCGTGTAGCGTAGCGTTGCCGGGGATGTAGATGTCGTACCGTTCCGTGAAATTCGCCCCGGCTCTCCTTGCCAGCATTGTGGCAGGTACAAATCTGGCCGCCGTGACGGATCTCCGGGCGCGGTCGGCCGAGCAGGTAGCGGAAGCCGGCACGCGAGCGAACCAGGCCGCAGCAGACAACTGCCTGTCCGCGCCGAAGGGGGCCACCCCCTCGGGCAGCCATTGGTACTATCGCATCGACCGCACGACAAAACGTCAATGCTGGTATCTGCGCGAGGAGAACGAGAAGGCCGACGACAAGTTCGCGCGTGCCGCGCCGCCGCAGTCGGCGCCGGCGGGGTCTTCGGCCGAAGTGCCGCCGCAAACCGAGACGCGCAAGTCGTTCGACGACGCGCGCGCCGAATGGGTTGCCCAGCAAAACCGCGCCGAACCAAATCCGCCCGCCAAAGCCGAGCCGCGAACGGCTGGCGCAGGGCCTGCGTCCGCCGATCAGAACGGCCCACGCGCAACCATGCCGAACGTGCTGGCACCGGCGCCGCTGGCGACGATGCGGTGGAACGACGCGCCCGCCGCGAGCGCTTCGACCAATCCGGCCAATCTCCAAGTCGCTGCCGCCGCCACGCCCGCAAACCAGCCGCCGCAGGCTGATGAAGTGCAGCAGCCCGCAGCAGATCAGGTTGCGCCTCCCGCGGCAGAACCGGCGGCGGTAAAGCCGACGGCCTCACTGCAGAAGCTGCTTTTGGTGATGGCGGCCGCGCTCGCGCTGGCCGGCCTCACGGTCAGCGCGATCGTCAGGATCGGGCGCATGCGGGCGCGCCGCGCCATGCGCCGCAAACGGCGCGCGATGTGGGATGCCGCGCGCACCAAACGTCCCGCGCCGCCGGTATTCCACGATGAAGACGCCCGGCTGCGGCGCACCGGCGCTGTGCAGCATACCCGCGTGCCCAAGGAGCGTCCCCGCGTGCCGCAGGAGCGCGCCCGCGTACCGCAAGAGCGCGCCCGTGTACTACCCCAGGAACGCGTACGCGTGCCGCAAGAACGAGTGCGCGTACCCCAGGAGCGAGTGCGGGCACCGCAGGAACGAGCACGCATCCCTCAGGAGCGAGAGCGCGATCAGCAGGTTACGGAAATGCTGGCCCGGCTCGCCCGCAGCGCGCAGACGTAACCGAAGCCTACGCGGCAGTTATTTTTCCAACTGGCGCTGCAGCTTGCGAACGAACTCGGTCAGGCCGGTGCGGCGCTCGCGCTTGAGCCGCTCGGCCTTGAGGATCGACTGCACTTCGGCGAACGCGTCATCGACGTTCTGGTTGACGACGATATAGTCGTATTCCGCCCAGTGACTGAGTTCATGGGTGGCGCGGCTCATGCGACCGCGAATGACCTCGTCGGAATCCTGCGCACGCGTGTGCAGCCGTTTCTCGAGGTCGGCCGCCGAGGGCGGCAGGATAAATACGCTGACGACGTCGGCGCGGGCCTTTTCCCGCAATTGCTGCGTGCCCTGCCAGTCGATGTCGAACAGCACGTCCTGCCCTGCCGACAAGGCGGCCTCGACCGGCGCACGCGGCGTGCCATAGCGGTTGTCGAACACGGTCGCCCACTCCAGCAATTCGCCCTGCGCGACCATCGCTTCGAACCTGGGCTTGTCGACGAAGAAATAATCACGGCCATCGACTTCACCCGGCCGCATCGGCCGAGTGGTGGCGGATACCGACATTTTCAAACCCGGCATCCGCTCGATCAGAAGGCGCGACAGCGTGGTCTTGCCCGCGCCCGAGGGCGAGGAGAGCACGAACATCAGCCCGCGCCGTTCAACTCCGTCGAAACCACCAGCCGTCATCGGTCACTCCAGATTCTGGACCTGCTCGCGGAATTGCTCGACCACGTTTTTCATCTCGAGCCCGGTCTGGGTCAATTCCAGATCGTTCGATTTGGAGCAGCAGGTGTTGACCTCGCGGTTGAATTCCTGGGCGAGGAAGTCGAGCCGCCGCCCGACCGGTCCGCCCTTGCCGATCATCTCGCGCGCCTGCGCGACATGCGAGGCGATGCGGTCGAGCTCTTCGCGAATGTCGGCCTTGGTCGCAATCAGAATGGCTTCCTGATTGAGCCGGTCAGGATCGAAGCGTTCGGACGTTTCCAGCAGCGCTGTGATCTGTTCGGCCAGCCGCGCCCTGATCGCCTCCGGCTTGCGGCCGGGCGCGGCCTCGGCCTTTTTCGTTAACCTCTCGATTTCGTCCATGCGCTGGATCAGGATTTTCCCGAGCGTCACGCCCTCGCGGCGGCGCATCTCGACGAGATGGCCAAGCGCCTGCTCGAAGGCGGCCGCCGCCGCATCCTTTGCCGCCTTGTCCTCCGCCTCGTCGCTTTCGGGTTCGACCACCTCGATGACGCCCTTGATGCCGAGCAATCCGTCGATGCTGGGCGCCACCGCGTCGATCTTGCCGGCGAGCACGCCCGCGACCTTCACGATCGAGGCGAGCACGTCTTCATTGATGCGCACGGTCGAGACCGCGTTGGCGCGCTTGACGTTGAGGTTGGCGTACACCGTGCCCCGCGACAGCACCTCGCCGGCGCGTTTCTTGGCAAAGGCCTCGAGTTCGTCCCAACCGGGCGGCAGGCGCAGGCGCAGGTCAAAGCCCTTGGCGTTGACGGACTTCAGTTCCCATTCGAACGTGTAGGGGCCGCTGGCGCCGTGGCTCCGGGCAAAACCGGTCATGCTCGATAGCGCCATCGCGTAACACTCTCCAAAAGACAGGGATTTCGAGACTCGAAATGAACGGCGGGACCATAAGCCGATTTCCGCCAAAGTGGAATTGCGTTCCGGCTGCAGCCTGGAACGCCCTCTCGACCGGCGGGCGTCAGCGCTGAACCACCGGCGGCGTCGTGGTCGATTGCGCGGCGCCCTGGCGGGCCGGCGCGGTTGCAGGTGCCGGAGGACGGGCCGGCGGCTTTTTAGCCGGCGCTGCCGGGCGTGGCGTCGTCGCGGTTGGATTGGTATCGGCCGGTGCTCCGGCCGCCGTCGGCGGCGGCAGGTCCTCCGATGGTTCGACAGTGTCGTTCTGAATCTGCTTTTCGAGCGCCCGCAGCTTGGCGACGTTCTTCTGGTGCTGGTCGTAGGTCTCGGTAAAGGCGTGCCCACCCGTTCCATCAGCCACGAAGAACAGGTCGCGCGTGCGTGCCGGGTTGGCGGCAGCTTCGAGCGACGCACGGCCCGGATTAGCGATCGGCCCGGGCGGCAAACCATCGACCACATAGGTGTTGTAGGGCGACGGCTGCGTAATCTCGGAGCGCTTGATAGGTCGGCCCAGCGTTCCCTTGCCGCCGACCAGGCCGTAGATGATCGTCGGATCCGACTGCAGCTTGATCCTTTGCCGCAGGCGATTGGCGAATACCGCCGCCACGCGGCTGCGCTCGTCGGCCCGGCCGGTTTCCTTCTCGATGATCGAGGCCAGCGTGATGAGCTGATCCAGCGACCTGACCGGAACGTCCGGATTGCGGCGCTCCCAGATTTCCCCGAGCACCCGCTTCTGGGTCTGCTGCATGCGCTGGATCACCTGCTCGCGCGTGGTGCCGCGCGGAAACTTGTAGGTTTCGGGCAGCAACGTGCCTTCGCGGGGTATTTCCCGCACCGAGCCGGCGAAGATGTCGTTGTCGAGGAGTCGCGTCACGATTTGCTCCGAGGTCAGACCCTCCGGAATCGTGACGGCGTGCTGCACCACCTTGCCCTCGACGATGGTGGCGATGACGTCGCGCAGGCTGGCGCTCTTCTGGAAGGAATATTCGCCGGGCTTGAGGTCGGAGCTCGCCTTCAGCGCAAACACGCCGCCGATGAATATCCAGGGATTGACGTTGATCACACCTTCGCGCAGCAGCGCGTCGGCGATGTCGCGCTTTCCGGCACGCGAGGGAATGTTGACGATCTTGTCTTCCTTCAGCGGGCCGGGCGTCTCCAGGATTTGTCTGCCGTAATAGTACACCGCTCCCACCCCGATCATCAGAATGATCAGGATAGTGAAGATGGCATTGCCGACCACCACGAATGGATTGCGGGCGCGCTCCGACCGCTTCGGCGGCGGCGGCACCTGCTCGGGCTCCAACGCAGCGCGCGGGCTTCGTGGTGAAATGGGCGGCCTCTCACTCATCGATGCAACCTGAATCCTGTCGGTTCAATCGCGACTCGGCAATCCCTTGCCCAGCCGATAGCATACGCCCGCATGTAGAAATCATCGCCGAATACGGCAAAACGGTGGAGTCGTTCTAAACACTTGTTAGTCGGCCAGCCGCCGAACGATCACGGAGGCGTTGGTCCCCCCGAAACCGAAAGAATTCGACAGCGCGACGTTAATCTCGCGCTTGCGCGCGGTCTGCGGCACCAGATCGATCGCCGTTTGCACCGACGGATTTTCCAAATTGATGGTGGGTGGAGCAATGTTATCGCGAATCGCAAGAATACTGAAAATGGCCTCGATCGCACCGGCAGCGCCGAGCAGGTGCCCGGTCGACGACTTGGTCGACGACATCGACACCTTGGAGGCGGCGTTGCCGAGCAGCCGCTCCACCGCACCGAGTTCGATCTCGTCGCCGATCTGCGTCGAAGTTCCGTGGGCGTTGATGTAGTCGATATCCGAGACCGTGATGCCGGCGCGCTTGAGCGCCGCGCTCATACTGCGGAAGCCGCCATCGCCATCCGGCGACGGCGAGGTGATGTGATAGGCGTCGCCCGACAGGCCATAGCCGATCACTTCGCAATAGATTCGCGCACCGCGCTTTTTCGCGTGCTCATATTCCTCGAGCACCACGACGCCGGCGCCTTCGCCCATCACGAATCCGTCGCGGTCCTTGTCGTAGGGCCGCGAGGCCTTTTGCGGCGCGTCGTTGAAGCCGGTCGAGAGCGCGCGCGCCGCGCAGAATCCGGCCATCCCCAGCCGGCAGATCGGCGATTCCGTGCCGCCCGCGACCATCACGTCGGCGTCGCCGAGCGCAATGAGGCGGGCACCATCGCCGATCGCATGCGCGCCGGTCGAACAGGCCGTGACCACGGAATGATTGGGGCCCTTGAGGCCATGCTCGATCGATACATAACCGGAAGCGAGATTGATCAGCCGCCCCGGAATGAAGAACGGCGACACCCTGCGCGGCCCGCGTTCCTTTAACAGCAGCGACGTCTCGGCGATGCCGGACAGGCCGCCGATCCCCGAACCGATCAGGGTGCCGCTGGCGCATTTGTCTTCTTCGGTCGCCGGATGCCAGTTGGCGTCGTCGAGCGCCTGGCGTGCCGCAGCCATCGCAAAGATGATGAAGTCGTCGACCTTGCGCTGTTCCTTCGGCTCCATCCACTGGTCGGGATTGAAAGTACCATCAGAACCGTCGCCACGCGGAATCACACAGGCGATCTGGCTGGCGAGATCGGCGACTTCGAACGTGTCGATCTTCTTGGCGCCGCTCTGGCCGTTGATGATACGCGCCCACGTTGTGTCAACGCCGCAGCCGAGCGGCGTAACCATGCCCAGCCCCGTGACGACAACCCGTCTCATGTCAAAACTCCAGCCCGAAACCGATGGCCCAAAACAAGAAACCGGGGGACCGTTTGATGACGGCCCGTCCGGCTCTGCCTCTACCCGCCCGGGACGTCAGCTTTTAGCGTTCTTCTCAAGAAACTTCGTCGCGTCGCCGACGGTCAAAATCGTTTCAGCGGCGTCATCGGGGATTTCACAGCCGAACTCTTCTTCAAATGCCATCACAAGCTCGACGGTGTCGAGGCTGTCGGCGCCGAGGTCGTCGATGAAACTTGCGTTGTCGACAACCTTATCGGGTTCAACACCGAGGTGTTCGACCACAATCTTCTTAACCCGCTCGCCAATCTCACTCATCTTTAACCTCGTGCTTGTTCTATTGGACCCGACCCCAAGACGCTACAGAGACGCTACGAGCTATCGTGGTCGTTAAACTTCCTTCGCTATCGCGCATAGTCTTGATTCGGCCCGGTGGTAGCCGACAAAGCCCCGGCGAACGGCAGGCGTCGCCACGCCAATATACAGGGTTTCAAAATCCTGCAATGGCCTTGTTTGCCCATCCGTCGGGGGTTCGGTTACCATACTTCCCAAGCCTTGACTACAAGCCTCACCTGCCCCGGACAACGGCCTTTGGCCGCATAGATCGGGGCAATAACTCGCTCAAATCATGGCCATTCCACCGTTGACGTGAATCGTCTGGCCGGTGACGTAGGCCGCCTCGTTGGAGGCGAGATAGACAGCTGCCGCCGCGATGTCCTCCGGTGTCCCCAGCCGCGCCGCAGGAACCTTCGTCAGGATGGTCTCGCGCTGCTTGTCGTTGAGCGCGTCGGTCATCGGCGTCTTGATAAATCCCGGCGCGATGCAATTGGCGGTCACGTTCCGCTTGGCGTATTCCGCACCCAGCGTCTTGATCAGGCCAATGATTCCGGCCTTCGACGCGGTGTAGTTGGCCTGGCCGGGGTTGCCGGTCACGCCGACGATCGAGGTGATCGCAACGATTCGGCCGAAGCGCTTGCGCATCATCAGTTTGGTTGCGGCGCGGGCAAGACGGAAGGTCGCAGTCAGGTTGACGTTGATGACGTCGTCCCAATCCTCGTCACGCAACTGAACGAAAAGATTGTCGCGCGTAATGCCCGCATTGGCGATCAGGATATCGACCTGCCCCATCGCGGCTTCCGCCGCCGGTACCAACGCCTCGACCTCCGCGCTGTCGGAAAGGTTGCACGGCAGCACGTGGACGCGTTCGCCAAGCTTGCCGGCAAACGAATCCAGCACCTCTCGACGCGTGCCGGAAATTGCGACCGTGGCGCCCTGACCATGCAACGCCTGCGCGATCGCACCGCCGATGCCGCCGGTCGCGCCGGTCACCAGCGCCGTCCTGCCAGTTAAATCGAACATCAATGTCTCCTTCCGGGAGCTTTTAGGCCGACGCCGCCAATGCGTCCTTCGCGGCGGCAATATCGTTGGGTCCCCCGATCGCCACGCCGACCGCGCCGTCGGCGATCCGCTTGACCAGCCCGCTCAGCACCTTGCCGGCACCGATTTCGAAGAACCGCGTGACGCCGTGCGCTGCCATGTAGGCCACCGACTCGCGCCAGCGCACGGTGCCGGTGACCTGCTCGATCAGGCGGCGGCGAATCTCATCGGGATCGGTGATCGGCGCGGCCAGCACGTTCGCCACCAGCGGCGAGGCCGGCGTCTTGATCGTTACACCTGCAAGCGCCTCTGCCATCGCATCGGCGGCAGGCTGCATCAGCTTGCAATGGAATGGCGCAGACACCGGCAGCAGCATTGCGCGCTTGGCGCCCTTGGCTTTGGCGATTTCCACGGCGCGGTCGACAGCCGCCTTGTCGCCGGACACCACCACCTGCCCGCCGCCATTGTCGTTGGCGGCCTGACAGACTTGCCCTTGCGCGGCTTCGTTGGCGACGGCCATTGCCGCCTCATAGTCGAGCCCAAGCAGTGCCGCCATCGCGCCGGCGCCGACCGGCACCGCCTTTTGCATTGCAAGACCACGGGTGCGCAGCAGGCGGGCGGTATCGCTGATGCTGAGGCTGCCGGCCGCGGCCAGCGCAGAATATTCGCCGAGCGAATGGCCGGCGACAAAGGCCGCATCCCGCCCGACGGAAAAGCCCGCCTCGGTCTCCAGCACGCGCAGCGTGGCAATCGAAACCGCCATCAGGGCCGGCTGGGCATTTTCAGTGAGCTGGAGGGTTTCGGCCGGGCCATCCCAGATGATCGCGGTCAGCTTTTCGCCGAGCGCCGAATCAACCTCGTCGAACACCGCCCGCGCCGCCGGGAAGACCTCCGCAAGGGCCTTGCCCATGCCGACCGCCTGGGAACCCTGCCCCGGAAATGTAAATGCAGCCGTCATCCGGTGCTCCCTCGTAAGATTGGGGCCGTAAGACACTGACGCGGGCCGGGATGTCAAGCCGCGGTGCGATATCGCCGGGCCGTCGCCGGGGTCATCAATGGGCCGGAGGGGTCAGCGTTCCTGCAACGCCAGCCGGATACCCAGAGCGCAGTAGAGACCGCCGATTGCCTTCCCCTGCCATTTCAACACCGCAGGATTGCGGCGGAGGAAGGTCCCGAGACCTCCGGCGCCTGCTGCAAAAACCGCCGTACTGACGAACCCCAATAAAACAAAGATGATCCCCAGAATCGTGAGCTGGAGCATGACCGAACCATTTTCGGGCCGCACGAACTGGGGGAGAAACGCGAGGAAGAAAAGCGCCGTCTTCGGGTTTAACACCTCGGCCAAAATCGCTTGCCGAAATGCCTTTCCTGCTGAAATCGGCAGTGCGCCGGTCGCGAGATTTGCTGGCGTCCTTTCGAGGACGGCGCGGATGCCGAGGTAAACCAGATAGGCCGCGCCGAGGTACTTGATGATGCTGAACAGCATTGCCGAAGCGGCAATGATCGCCGAGATGCCGACGATCGCCATAAAGGTGTGAATCATGTCGCCGGCCGCGATCCCGGCACCCGTGGCGATGCCGACCGTCGTGCCCGAACTCGTAGCCCGCGCAACCGTGAGAAGCGTCGCGGGGCCCGGAATGAACACAAAGCCAAGCACGACCGCAACATACGTAATCAATGTGGCCGGATCGATCACTCGTTGGCTCCGCGTGGTCGCCGACGGAAGCTACACCACCGTCGATCACCGCACTAGAAGCCGCCCGCCGCCTGGTCGCCACCGACTTCGGCGCCGGCCCGCGCACGGCGTACGCTGCTGACAAGCTTGCCGGGCCGGTCCTCGTGGTCGGGCTTGGCGGTCGCGAGCCGCAGCACGGCGGCGTAGCTCGGCTGTACTTCCATCCGATCCGCATATCGGCTTTCAGAAAGGATGCGGTGGACGCGCGGCAGGTTGTAGCAGGGCACGTAGAACAATAGATGATGCTCGAGGTGGTAGTTGACGTAATACGGTGCAATGAACAACCGCTCGAGAAAACTCGCGCGCGTGGTGCGGGTGTTGCGTAAGGGATCGCTCGAATCGGGAACGACGGCGTGTTCAGCGATGTTGCGAATGCGGGTGATGACCATCTGCCAGGTGAGCAGCGGCAATAGCCACAATAGCGGATAGGCCCACCATATGCCGGCGGCGGCGAGGCCAGCAAACAACACGGCATTGGCCGCAAATTGCGGGCCGAGCTTTTCCCAGAAATGCGCGGCGCGTTGCGCAAGCGGCCATTCCTTTGGGCCAAGCGCGTTCAACAATTGCGCCTTGCGCTGCTGATAGCCGGTCTGCCCAGTGATATCGCGGAAGAATTTGCGGCGGTAGCTCATCTTGGTGATCGGGAACGGCGCCGACAAAATCAGATCGGGATCGTCGTCCTGCTGGGTGCGTGCATGATGCTGCAGATGGTAGCGCCGATAGGCACGGGTCTCGGCGAAGATTGGATAGGCGCAGAACCACTGGCTGAGCGTCAGGTTGATTTTCTCGTCGGCCGACAGGCATCCATGCGCCCCGTCATGCATCAGGATCGCAAGCCCGAGCTGGCGCGAGCCGATGATGCCGACCGCGATCAGAAAGGTCAGTGGATTGGGCCACCACGCCACCAGTCCAATCGAACCCAATATCAGCGCCCATGCATGTGCGATGAGGGCTACACCCTTCCATGTCACGCGCTGGCGCACGGCGACCAGTTGATCCTCGGTCAGAAAGTCGCGGGCACGCATGCGAAGCGCGGTCATGCTGATGTCTCCCCATCGGGTTCATCATTGTCGCCAACCAGGCGCAGCCTGGCGCCGTCGGCCGCGGATGTTGTCGTGGCCTGATCGCCCAGCACGCGCAGCATCTCGCTGCACAATTCCTCGGCTGAACGGCCCATGGCGTAGCCCTCCACCATCACGCCGATGGCCAGTGCCCAGAATCGCCGTGAGCTGGCGTCGGGATCGCGCAGGCTTTTCCAGCCGTGCCGCTCGATCTGGCCGGCATAGGCGCGCATCCCCTCGCCGTGCAGCCGCTCGATGGTGCGTTCCACCAGCGGCGCGAGATCCTGGCGGCGGCGGGTGAGCGTCAGGGCTTCGGTAAAGAAGGCGACCGAATCCGTCGCCGTGACGGTCTCGACCAGCGCGCGCGTGTAGTCTTGCGGCGTACGGGCCTGCAACGCGGCCTCCTCGGCCGCACGCGCCACGTACAGCACGTCGCGGCAGGCAGCTTCGACGAACAGAGCTTCCTTGGTGCGGAAGTAGTAGGTGATCTGGCTCGGAAAGGCGTCGGCCGCCGCCGCGATGTCCGAGATCGACGTTCCGGCGAGGCCCTGCTCCTTGAACAGCCGGCTGGCGCCGTCGAGCAGCCGCGAGCGCATCTGGCGCCCGGCCGTACGCGTGGCGCGGGCGGCGTGCTTGGGATCGCTGGGCGTTTTTGGCGCTGTCTGGACGGACTTTGGAGCCATCGCTTGCCTTCCGATCCGTTATTTGTATGACGTACAAACAAATACGTCAACCATTCATTGGGCCTACCGCCTCCCGTGCTGACGCCAGGACCCTTTCAGGCCTGCTCAAGAAGCCTTGCCAGCACGCTGAAAATCCTTATAAACCGCGCATCCGTGGATCCCGGCCGGGAGCTGAACGGACGGTCTCAGCAATCTCACCTTTGCAGGCGTTATTGATGTGGCAGGGCCAGTCGGCCCGTCGTCCCGTGCTTCCGCCTTCTGAGCTTATCCCCGAGTCCTTTCCGAAGGCCTCGAAGGGCTTGCCGCCGGGGACCGCGCCAACACTAGGAAAGGACACCCATGCCTCTTTACGAGCATGTTTTTCTCGCGCGTCAGGATGCGAGCACCCAGCAGGTCGAAGAGCTGACCACCCAGATGACGGGCATCGTCGAAGGGCTCGGCGGCAAGGTCACCAAGACCGAGAACTGGGGCGTACGCTCCCTCACCTATCGCATGAACAAGAATCGCAAAGCACATTTCGTGCTGATGAACATCGATGCGCCGTCTGCTGCGGTCACCGAGATCGAGCGGCAGGAGCGGATCTCTGAAGACGTCATCCGCTATCTCACCGTCCGCGTCGAAGAGCACGAGGAAGGTCCCTCGGCGATGATGCGCAAGGCCGATCGTGACCGCGAGCGCGACGATCGCGGCGGCGGTTTCCGCGGCGACCGCGAAGGCGGCTTCCGTGGCGATCGTGAAGGCGGCGGCTTCCGCGGCGACCGTGGCCCGCGCCGTCCGCGTGAAGACGAAGCTGCAGCGGTAGAGGAGTAAGAATTATGGCTGAAGCTGGTGCACGCCGTCCGTTTTTCCGTCGCCGCAAGACCTGCCCGTTCACGGGTCCGAATGCGCCGAAGATCGACTACAAGGATTCCAAGCTGTTGATGCGTTACGTCTCCGAGCGTGGCAAGATCGTGCCGAGCCGCATCACCGCCGTCTCCGCCAAGAAGCAGCGTGAACTCGCGCGCGCCATCAAGCGCTCGCGTTTCCTCGGCCTGCTGCCCTACGTCATTCGCTAATATCTTCGACCGGCGGCGTCCGCGCCGCCGGTCGTTATTCTTCACCGGTCGTTATTCTTCATAAGGCTCCGGTCGCCGATGGTTGGTCGAAACAACCTCTGGTCGCCCGTCGAGCCCCCAAGTTTTTTCTCCCATTTCAATGCGTCCGATGCCGCCTGTTCGCATCGTGTATGGCTTTCCGGTACGTCTTTAGTGCTGGCACGTAACCGGTGCGCCCTCCCCTGACAGGTCCTCGCCCGCGCCGGACCACCTAACCGCCGCTCCCTGCACATGAAGGGAGCACACCTCGTTGACAATCGCTGCGGCGGGCACGTACGCTGCCCGACAGCAGGACGGATGCCAAATTCCCGCATGCTACGGGTGTCGAAGTTGCCGCCGATTACGTGCGGACACGAGCCCCAATAAGCGGCGCCAACGAGCGCAACCGCCAAAGGGAGTGCAAACGATGTCCGTCCACATCCGTGGTCTACGGCGAATTGTACGTCTGGCCGTTATTTCAGCACTGACCGCCGCTGCAGCAGGCGCAGCCCATGCCCAGAAAACCGATGTCATCTTCAGCGCCGGCCCGACGGGCGGCAGTTGGACGCCGATGGCGGCAGCAGCGTCGCAGGTCGTGAACAAGCGATATCCCGAGCTGAACGTGCAGGTTGAGCCGGGTGCCGCCCTCGTCAACATGGAGAAGATCCGCAACGACAAGGCAGATATCGGCTGGTCGATGACGACCGTCATGGCCGATGCGCAGAAGGGCGAAGGTCAGTTCGCCGGCAAGGCGACCGACAAGGGCCTTTTCGTAGCCAACTTCTATCCCAACGTCTGGCAGTTGGTGGTGCCCGCGAACAGCGATATCAAAAGCGTCAAGGATCTGAAGGGACAGCCGGTGGCGCTGCCGGCGCGCGGCAACACCAGCCTGGCCGCCGGCTGGGAGTACCTGCTCAAGGTGAACGGCATGACGCTGAACGACCTGGGCGCGAAGAGCTACGGCCCGGTGTCGTCCAATGCAGAGGCGGTGAAGAACCGGCAGGCGATGGCGGCCGGATGGTTCACCGTGGTGCCGGCATCGTTCGTCCTGGATCTTGGCTCGGCGATGCCGCTGCGCGTGCTTCCGGTCTCCGAAGAGGAATTCGCCGCGCTGCGCAAGCTCAATGCGGGCTTTGTCCGCTACACCATCAAGGCCGGCACCTACAAGGATCAGGGCGTAACCGAGGCCGTTCAAACCTTCCAGTCGCCCACCGTGCTCATTGCATCCTCCAAGACGTCTCCCGACGTGATCTACAAGATCACCAAGGCCATTGTCGAAGGGCGCGAGGAGTTCGGTAACGTCACCAGCGACATGAAAGGCGTGAAGGCGTCCGACATGGCTGAAAGCCTGGGCATGCCGTATCACCCCGGCGCAGAAAAGTACTACCGCGAAGCTGGATTGCTCAAGCAGTAGAGGGCCTACCGTGCGCAAACTCTCCGGCTACGCGGGCCTGGTCGTCGGAGTGGTTGCAGTCGCAATGTCCGTGTACCACGTCTACGCGCGGCTGACGGTATACGCTCCCGATCAACAGGCCCTGCTCTACATAACACTGGCCTTCAGTCTGGTGCTGTCGTTCCTGTTGTGGCCTCGCAGCAAGAACGCGACACTCGGTCGCGTGCCGTGGGAAGATCTCGCGCTGGCAGGTCTTTCGCTCGCCTGCATTGGCTACATGTTCGCGAACTACGACTACATCGTAAACCGTTTTCCCACCGCCGATTCCCTGACCCGAATGGACATGGCGGTTGGAATTACCGCCACCCTGCTGGTTCTGGAGGCGACGCGACGCACAATCGGCGCGTCGCTGCCGATCGTGGCAATCGTCTTCCTTCTCTACGGGTTCGCGGGCCCCTGGCTGTACGGCTGGCTTTACCACAGAGGTCTCAGCCTCGAGCTCACCATCGACCAGACCTATTTCACCACGGAGGGCATTTTCGGAGTGCCGATGACGGTGGCCGCGACCTACGTCATTCTTTTCATCATTTTCGGCACGTTTCTCGAGAAGTCCGGTGCAGGTCAGTTCTTCATGAACTTCGCAAACGCGATCGCCGGCGGCGCGCGCGGCGGTCCCGGCAAGGTTTCGGTCGTCTCCTCCAGCCTGTTCGGCACGATCTCCGGCTCCGCGGTCGCCAACGTCATGGTCGACGGCTGGCTGACGATTCCGATGATGAAGAAGACCGGCTTCAAGCCGGAGGCGGCAGCGGCCATCGAGGCGGTTGCCTCCACGGGCGGGCAGATCATGCCGCCGATCATGGGCGCGGCGGCGTTCGTGATGGCCGAGTTTCAGGGCGTCAGCTACACGCAGGTGATGATCGCGGCGGCGATACCCGCGCTCTTCTACTATGGGGCGCTGTTCGCTGCGATCCACTTCAACGCCGTGCGCTCGGGGCTCAAGGGCTTGCCGCGCGAAGAGCTGCCCGTCCTGGGCCACATCATGCTGCGCCAGGGGCACCTGTTCCTGCCGGTCATCGTGCTTCTGGCGCTGCTTCTATTCGGCTTCACGCCGACCTATGGCGCGATCATCGCCACTTTCGCGCTGGTCGCCATCTCGTGGCTTCGTCCTTCCACGGCGTTGGGTTGGCGCGCGTGCCTTGAGGGCTTGCGCGACGGGGCGGTGCAAACCGTGCCGGTGGCGATGGCCTGTGCGTCCGCCGGTATCGTGATCGGAATCGTGCTGCAAACCGGGCTGGCGCTGCGGTTCACGGCCTTTCTCATCGACTTCACCTATGGCTCATTGCTGCCCGCACTGCTCATCACGATGGTCGCCGGCGTCATTCTCGGCATGGGCATGCCGACCACTCCCGCCTACATCATGCAGGCGGCGCTGCTCGTGCCCGCGATCATGAAGCTCGGTGTGGAGCCGATGGCGGCGCATATGTTCGCGTTCTACTTCTCCTGCCTGTCGGCAGTGACGCCGCCCGTGGCGCTGGCCGTGTATGCTGCGGCGTCAATCGGCGGGGCCGGCCTCTGGGCTTCGGGCGTGCAGGCGATGAAGTTTGCCGCCGCCGGCTTCATCGTGCCGTTCTTCTTTATCTACAACCCTGCGCTGCTGTTCGAGGGCCCATGGCCCGACATCCTTCGCGCGGTGCTGACCGGCACGATCGGAGTGATTGCGCTCGCAGCCAGTCTTGAAGGCTACTTCCTGCGTGTTGCTACGTGGTTCGAGCGGGCGCTGTTCTTTGTGGCCGCAATGCTGCTGATCGACCCCAATGCCATCACCGACGTCATCGGCTTGGGCCTGCTTGCCATCGGCCTGTTGGTGCAGAAGGTATGGACGATACGACCAACGATAGCGCCGGAAACCAGCACGTGACCCGCACACAGTTCGCCGCGTTGACGCTTATCGCTGCCGCCCTCCTCGTTGGTACGGTCGCCTTCGGTGTTCTGCGTATCTACGCCTAAGCCAGGCGGGGCGTCACATCACGCCCCTATGGCAGGAAACGCCGGGAACTTGTGCTGGCAGCTTCGGCCAAATACCCTTGATCGGGTGAGGCTCCTGATCTAAAAGGCCGCCAGTCATCACGGCCCCCGGCGGGGCCGTGAACGTTTGAGGGCCTAACTGCGCTCGGTACCTTGGTACCGATAAGCCCTCGGATCTCTAACTAGTTGGTAAAGGCGGCATTTTTGCTGACCTCTATCTAACCGCTCGAAAGGAGCGGGACAGCTTATGATCGCGATTATCCTCATTGGTCTTGCGGCCGGCTGCGCGTCGGCGCTGATGTTCGTCTCGATCGTCTCGGGCGCGCCAATCTCGTTGGTGCTGTCTCTGTTGGCGCCGCTACCGCTGATGGTGACGGCGCTCAGTTGGGGACCACTCAGCGCAACCATTGGCGGCATCGCGGCGGCTTCCGCCTTCGGTGCAATTTTCGGTCTGCGCTTCTGCCTCGCTTTTGCGGTTGCGGTAGCGCTGCCGGCCTGGTGGCTTGGCCATCTCGCGTTGCTGGGACGGTCAACGGCTACTGTCGAAACCGACAACAGCACGAATCCTACGGCAGAGAATCTCGAGTGGTATCCGACCGGACGGATCCTGCTTTGGATCGCCGGCTTTGCCATCCTGTCTTCCCTCGCGTCGTGGCTGGTGTTCGGCAAGGATGCCGACGCCATCGCTGCGGCCCTGCGAAGCGGGCTGACGAAGGTTCTTTCCGACCGTGAAGGGCTATCGTCGGGCGATATCGAGAGGTTGGCTGACGCGCTTGTAACGATCTTTCGCGGCTTGTCGGCAATGCTCGTCGTGACGACTCTTACGCTCAACCTCTGGCTTGCCGCGAAGATTTCAGCGATGTCGGGCCGGCTGCGCCGCCCCTGGCCAGACCTGAAGAGCACAGCGTTGCCGCCGATGACACTCGTAGCACTCTGCGGGACCTTGGCATTTTGTTTCGCTGGCGGAGCGTTTTCGATAGCGGCGCAGATCATGACAGCCGCGCTCTTCATGGCTTACGCTCTCGTCGGCCTTGCCGCCGTTCACACGCTGACACTGGCGTTGAAGAGCCGCGCGTTTTTGCTGAGTTGCACCTACGGGATCCTGGTGTTGTTGCCATGGACGGTCGTTCTGATGATCGCCCTCGGCCTTACGGACGCAATTTTCGGATTGCGCCAACGTTATCTGCGCGGAAAGCCACCGCCTTTGCCCGCAGCCTGAAAATCCAACCATTCACCTAAACTCGAGACCGAACACGAAACAAGGAGAACGAAAATGGAAGTCATCTTGCTGGAACGCGTTGCCAAGCTTGGTCAGATGGGCGAAGTCGTCCGCGTCAGGGACGGGTATGCCCGCAACTTTCTGCTCAAGCGCGGCAAGGCACTGCGCGCCACCGCCGACAACCGCGCCAAGTTCGACGGCATGAAGGCCGAGCTCGAGGCCAACAACCTCAAGGCCAAGGGCGAAGCAACCAAGGTCGCCGAGAAGATCAACGGCCGTAACGTGGTCGTGCTGCGCCAGGCGTCGGAATCCGGGCAGTTGTTCGGATCGGTAAGCGTGCGCGATATCATTGCCTCGTTCGAAGCCGATGGCGTCACCATCAGCCGCAGCCAGGTCATGCTGGACGCGCCGATCAAGACCATCGGCAAGCACGAGATCAACATCGCCGTGCACCCGGAAGTCGAAGTCAGCGTCAGCGTCACCGTCGCGCGCAGCGCCGATGAAGCCGAGCGCATCAACCGCGGCGAGGACATCTCGACCCGTCAGGAAGACCAGGACGCCGCCGCCGAGGCGCTCGCCGCCGCCGGCGAATTCTTCGATCCGGAAGCCCAGCACGAGGAAGCCGCGCCGGCGCCGGCTGCGAACGAAAAGTAAGGCGCTTCGTTCCAAACGCTTTGACGACCTTCAAGCCCGGCCTCAATCAGGCCGGGCTTGGGATTCTAGAGCCTTTTCGGTTCTGATTGAATCAGAACCGGGCTCTAGGTTTTTGTTTTGACGCGTTTTCTTGACGCGAACCGGTGTCCACTTCGCTGGAAAACGCTCTAGCGGCCGTCTTCTCGTCGAGCATTGCGATCGAGGCCAGCGCGGTTGCGGTATGCTTCTCGACGCCCTCGGTTACGCAAAACACGTCGGCCGCAACCACGGCGACCTGACGTCCGGGCTTGATCACGCGCGCCCGGCAGATCAATCGCTCACCGATCGCCGGCGACAGCAGATTCAATTTGTATTCCGCCGTCAGCGCCGGTTGCCCGCGCGATGTCGCGGCCGCGATCGTGGTGGCGTTGTCGACCAGGAAGGCCGTGACGCCGCCGTGAAACAAGCCATGTTGCTGCAACAGTTCCGGCCGGCGGTCGACCGCAAGCGTACACGTGCCGCGCGTCAACTCGGATAGTTCTGCACCGATATGGGTCATGAAGCCCTGGCGGCCGACATTGTCGCGGATACGGGTCGCGATCGGCGCGAAGTCGGCATCGTTGTTCGCACTCATATTGTTTCTCCGGGCTTGTGGATCATATCGGGCGCGACCACCGCGCGGATGGCACAGGCGATCAGGATTTCGGCCTGTTCTCGCGGATCGGCGCGGTCGCGGCCCGAAAGCCATGCGCGGCAAAAAATCTGCGCCGGTCCGATGATCTGGCTGAAGAAAACCGACGAAGTTATCGGCAGCAATTCGCCGCGCTCAACCAGCGGCGCGCGCCATCGTTCGACGGCTTCCGCAAGGCGCGAATTCTGAGCGCGCTGCGCGCCGCGGATCGCCTCGGTCCATTCACTGCGGGAAATCTCGAAGAGATAGCGCGCCTCGCGCCGGGAATTGACGACCCAGTCCAGATGCGCGCGGATCAGCCGCGCCACGCCTTCCCGGGCGCCGCAGGATTCATCGACCGCCGCTACGACGGCAGCGTGATAGCGGGCGAGGATTTCCAGGAACAGCGCGCCGGCCAGTTCCTTCTTCGATCCGAAGAAATGGAAGAAACTGCCGTTGGACGCTCGCGCGCGAGTTCTGATGGCGGCCACCGTGGCGCCCTCGAAACCGTCGCGATCGAACACCGCCAACCCCGCCGCCAGCAGATCGTCCCGTGCCGTAGCCACCTGCGCCACCCTTCGGTCCATTAGATCGTTACTCTAGAGTGTTACTCTAGAAACGGTCAAGCGCGTCACCGGCAGGCATTTGGAAATCTGCATCCTATCGCGAGATGGGTGGCGCGGGAGGGCCGACGGGCCCGGCCGGCGGCGTTGCGGGCGCCGCAGTAGCTGTCACCGGCGGAGACGTCGCGGGTGCCTCCGCCTGGGGGCTCGCGGCCGGCTCAGGGGCAGTCGCGGCGGGAGCTGGCGGCGCAGGCGTCACCGGGTCGGGCCGGGGCGCGGTCGGTTCGCTGTCGGCGCTCTCCTTGGGCGCATTGACCTTGGCGCTTTCGGAACCGCCCTCGCTGGCCGGCTTTTCCGACTCGCCGGCCGGCTTCGCGGCCTCCGTGGCCGGCTTGTCAGCCTCACCCTTGGCGGAGTCGGTCCGGTCGGTATCAGGCTTGGCGGGATCGGGCCCGCCAGAATCGGTTTTGGTGGGATCAGGCTTGGTAGGATCAGGCTTGGCAAGATCAGGCTTGGCAAGATCAGGCTTGGCAAGATCGGGTTTGGCAAGATCAGGCTCGGCAGTTCCGGGCTTCGCAGCTTCGGATTTGGCGGCATCCCGAGACGCATCTTCCTTTGCGGCGTCGCCGCGGGCCTGGTCGGCTTTCGGCGGTTCTTCGGCGGCGGGCCTGCCACGCCTGCCCTGCTTCTGCCTGACACCCGATTTGCTGTCGGTAGCGGCCTGCCCATCATCTGCCGGCTTAGCAGCCTCGGGCGCCGTGTGCGGCCGTGCGAGCCGCTTCGCGTCGCGGCCCGGGCGCGCGCCCTCGCCTTGCGACGGTGCGCCATCGACATCCGGCCGGGAAGCCTCCTGGGCCGGTGCGGCGGACGGCTGCCGGCGACCGAATCGGTCGGGCTGATCCGACCTTCCATCCTGCTTGGCGTCCTTCTGCTTGGACTGATCCTTAGCCTGATACCGGGGATCTGCAGCCCCATTGGATATCAAGTAGGAAGAAAGCACCGAGGCCATGGAGGAGCCGGTGGTATAATGCTGGCGCAGAAAGCCCGGCAACGATGAAGCCGGCGTGTTCTTCAACAGGCCACGCGGGCTCCTGTGGCAGGCGCTGCAGGTGCTCGAAAATATCTGGGAAGGGCTCTTGCCGGCGTCGAGATTTTCTACCGCCCACACCACGTCTGCTGTGAGGCAGCCGATCAGGAGCGTCACCGTCGCTAAACTGAGCGCTCGGCTCAACATTCCCTACTTCTCCACGTGGAATCTGCCTGCGACGCACAACGTCGCCGACGGAGGGGTCACCTTTTAGCCGATTATGACGCGAATGGAAGCGGGCTTACTACGCATCTGCGTGACTGTGACATTTGAGAATATCCGCTTTCACGCCAACGCAGTAGCACTGCGGCATCATCATACTTACGATGTTCCTGGTGCACATGGAACTCTCTGTTCCGAGGTGCATTGGTGTAACGGGCTGGTCGTTCCATTGGTGCTTCGATGGATCGTTTGTTGCGTTATTTCCTGGGTCAGTTCATTCGCCGCGGCACGATGAATTTCACGACCGCCAGTGGGGCGAGATTTATCTGCGGGGACGGAACCGGCCGCCCGGTGTCGGCGCGGTTCCTGAGTAAGCGGACGCAACTCCGGATTCTCCTCAACCCCGAACTGGCGCTTGGCGAAGCCTATATGGACGGCTCGTTCGTGGTCGAGGACGGCTCGATCGCCGACGCGCTGGAAATCCTGCTCGGCCAGCCCGAAATGCTGCCACGCTGGGCCAAGCTGCAATGGTGGCTGCGCTATTTCAGCAGGCACGCGAGACAATTCAATTGGCGGGGCCGGGCGAAAAACAATGTCGCCCACCACTATGATCTGGACAGTTGGCTCTATTCCCTCTTCCTCGACGCCGACCGGCAATATAGCTGCGCGTATTTCGAAGCACTGGATATGACGCTCGACGACGCCCAGCTCGCCAAAAAGCGTCACCTTGCTGCCAAGCTTCTCGTTGGGCCCGGCGACCGCGTGCTCGACATCGGCTCAGGCTGGGGTGGCCTTGGCCTCTACCTGGCCGAAATGACGGACGCCAATGTCACCGGAATCACGCTGTCGTCGGAACAATTGCAGGCCTCGAATGCCCGCGCCACCGAGAAGAACCTGACGGGTTCGGCAAGATTCCTGCTGAGCGACTACCGCGATATTGCCGGCCCGTTCGATCGGATCGTGTCCGTCGGCATGTTCGAGCATGTCGGCATCGACTTCTATGAAACCTACTTCCGGCGCTGCGCCGAACTCCTCAGCGACGACGGCATCATGGTGCTGCACTCGATCGGCCGTTCCACGGGGCCTGATGTGACGAGCCCATGGATCACGAAATACATCTTCCCGGGCGGCTATATCCCCGCCCTGTCAGAGGTCATCCCCGCGATCGAGAAAGCCGGCCTTCTGGTTTGCGACATCGAAATCCTGCGGCTGCATTATGCGGAAACGCTGAAGGCCTGGCGGGAGCGCTTCATGGCGCGGCGCGAAGAGGCGGTGCGCCTCTATGACGAGCGTTTTGCCCGGATGTGGGAATTTTATCTGGCGGCGTCGGAAATGTCGTTCCGGAAGCAGAACCTGATGAATTTCCAGATCCAGCTCACCAGGCGCCAGGGAATTGTGCCGATGACGCGCGATTACATCACCCGGGAAGAAGCAAGGCTGCGCGGGATGGAAATCGGAAAACAGCCGCGGCTGCAGTTGGCCGGCGAATAGGCCGCAAAGGCGGTGGAGTCAGTTTCTCAGGCTATAGGCCGAGGCGTAAGGCGTGCGGGCCGATGCCGGGCGGGCGAGTTGGGCTCGCAGCGCGGCAAGCAACTGGGCATCACAGGGTTCGTCACGCCGTTCCGGGCGCGAAATCTCTTCCATGGCGTCGATCAGCATCGACAGCCACAAACGCTGGGCGCTTGCCGATCGCCATCCCTGGAGTTGCTGACCCATCGCCTGTTCCTTTTGGTCGGTGCAACTGGCAACTCGAAAATCGCCGGCCCGTTCCCGATTTCGTAACCAATCCATCCTGAGCGAAGAAAATCGCATCCGATGTGATCTACTTCACAGAGCCGCTCGGCTGTCCGTCGTACATCTCCGCCCATGAGCCGGCAGACCTACCCAGCCCCGTTCGATTCCGACATCAGGATCGACTACGCCTTGATCGCAATCGGCGTAGCTGCCGCCCTGTTCGCGTTCGTCTATCTGATGCTGGTTTGATCAACGCTTAAGATCAGGGCCCGAAACGCCTCCTGCCTTCGGATATGTCGGCCGAAGTCGCGGCAAGGTTCAGATTCCCCTAAGTTCTTGCCTGGCATTTTCACAAAAGCCACTCCGGTACCGCCGGACGGCGGGCTGCTTTTTGGTCCAAATCCGTCAAGGGGCCAGCTCAGGATTCACACATGGCATTGTGTGAATCGGGCATAAGGCCTACTCGGACTTTCGGATCGCCTGCACGTGGCGCTTTATCGCTGCCCCACTTCCGCAAGCGATCTGACAAAAACCAAAAACCTAAAGAACATTACAAACTATGGCTCTGACTGATTCGAATGTCCTCAAGCTCGCCCCGGACCCGGGAACTCCGGCCTACCGGAGCGCGCCGCACAATATCGAGGCGGAACAGAGTTTGCTGGGCGCCATTCTAGTCAACAATGACGCGTTCTACCGGGTTTCCGACTTCCTGGAACCGAAGCACTTCTTCGAGCCGATCCACCAAACCATTTTCGAGACCGCCGGCAGCCTGATCCGGATGGGCAAGGTCGCAACGCCCGTGACGTTGAAGACCTTCCTGCCGGCCGATACCGATCTCGGCGGCATGACGGTTGGTCAGTACCTCGCGCGTCTCGCGGCCGAGGCCACCACGATCATCAACGCGCAGGACTATGGCCGCACGGTCTACGACATGTCGCTGCGCCGTGACCTGATCCGGATCGGCGAGGACATGGTCAACGTCGCCTTCGATGCGCCGGTGGATTTTGCCCCGCGAGCGCAGATCGAGGACGCCGAGCGCCAGCTCTATGAGCTCGCCGAATCCGGCCGCTATGACGGCGGCTTCCAGCGCTTTGCACAGGCGATGAAAATCGCTCTCGACATGGCTGCCAATGCGTACCAACGCGACGGTAAGCTGTCCGGTATCTCGACTGGCCTACGTGATCTGGACTCGAAGATGGGCGGCCTGCAGCGATCCGATTTGATCATCCTGGCCGGTCGTCCCGGTATGGGCAAGACCTCGCTTGCTACCAATATTGCTTACAATATTGCTAAAGCATACCAACCGGAAACCAAGGCCGACGGCACCACGACGGCCGTCAATGGCGGCGTTGTCGGCTTCTACTCTTGCGAAATGTCGGCAGAACAGCTCGCCACGCGAATTCTCGCAGAGCAAACCCGCATCGCCTCAAGCATGATCCGCCGCGGCGGCATCAACCAGGAAGAGTTCGACAAGATTCGCGACTACACGGTCGAGCTGGAGCACTTACCGCTATATGTTGACGAGACCGGTGGCCTTTCAATTTCGCAATTGACGGCGCGCGCCCGGCGGCTAAAGCGCCAGAAGGGCCTCGACGTCATTGTGGTCGACTACATCCAGCTGCTTCAAGGCTCGGGCAAGCGCGGCAACGACAACCGCGTCCAGGAAGTCACAGAAATCACCACCAGCCTGAAGGCGCTCGCGAAAGAGCTCAATGTTCCCGTGATCGCGCTTTCACAACTTTCACGTCAAGTCGAGAATCGCGACGATAAGCATCCGCAATTGTCGGACCTGCGTGAGTCTGGTTCGATCGAGCAGGACGCAGACGTCGTGCTGTTCGTGTACCGCGAAGAATATTATCTGCAGAACAAGGAACCCAAGCTCGGCACGCCCGAGCACGAGAAGTGGAAACTCGACATGGAGCTCGCGCACGGCAAGGCCGAGGTCATCATCGCCAAGCAGCGCCACGGACCAACGGGTACGGTGCCACTACAATTTGAAGGGCAATACACTCGATTCAGTGATTTCACGGAAGAGGACAACTTGCCCTACCGCGTGCCGTAATTCTGGCTTTCAGCGCAGTTGAACCGCGGCGTTCCGCCGCGTAGAACTGTGGCATGAACGTGGCCCCTGATCCCAAGTCCATCCCGCAAGGCACCCTGCTCTCGCCCGAGGCGAACAAGGCTGCCGCGCTCGCGACCGCAACCGGCGTGCTGACGGTCGATCTCGACGCCATTATCGCCAACTGGCGCAAGCTCGAGAAGACGGCCGTGCCGGCCGAATGCGCAGCCGTCGTCAAGGCAGACGGCTATGGCTGCGGCGCCGAACAGGTCTCGCGTGCCCTCGCGAGCGCCGGCTGCAAGACGTTCTTCGTCGCCACCCTCGACGAGGCCCGCGTGGTTCGCGCCGCGGCGCCTGCGGCCGCGATCTACGTGCTCGGCGGCTTCTTCCAGAACACCGGCGACGCCTACGCCAAGTTTGATTGCAAGCCCGTCATCGGCGACCTCAACGAACTCGCCGAATGGGACGTGTTCTGTCGCCGTTCCGGCTGGTCCGGCGGCGCCGCCATTCACATCGACACTGGCATGAACCGGCTCGGCCTCACCGTCACCGAGGCGCAGGGCATCATCCCGCGCATCAATGCCGGAGATCACGGCATCACGCTCGTGATGAGCCATCTCGCCTCCGCGGAAATGCTCAACAATCCCGCCAACGCCCGGCAGCTCGCGGCCTTCCGCGAGATCGCGAGCCTGTTCTCCGGCGTCCCGGCCTCGCTGGCAAACTCGTCCGGCATCTTCCTGGGCGCCCAGTTCCAGTTCGATCTGGTGCGGCCAGGCTGCGCCCTCTATGGCATCAACCCGACGCCCGAAGCCGACAACCCGATGCAGCCGGTCGTCGAGCTGAAGGCGCGCATCGTGCAGATCCGCAACGTCGAACGCGGCGATACCGTCGGCTATGGCGGCACCTGGACGGCGCGGCGTCCAACCAGAATAGCGGTCGTTTCCGCGGGCTATGCCGACGGCTATTTCCGCGCGGCCAGCGCCAATGACGGCACCCGAGGCGCCGAGGTGATAGTCGCCGGCAAGCGGTGCCCGATCGCAGGACGGATTTCGATGGACCTGACGGCGGTCGACGTCACCGATCTCGACAAGAATGCGGTGCGGCGCGGCCATTGGGCGACGCTGATGGGCGAAGGCATCACAGCCGACGAACTCGCCCATCATTTCGGCACCATCGGCTACGAAGTGCTGACCAGCCTCGGCAAGCGCTACGCGCGGGTTTACAAGGGCGGCAATGCCACTGCAGAGCCCTCTGCTCCGCCTCCAGCGGAGGTGGCCGCCACACCCACTTAAAGTCTTCGTTCCGAGTGTTCCTTCGCGGCGTTTCCTGTCGATGCCATCCGCGGCCTTTTTCAGGCGTCGCTGATCCGACCCGCGTTGCCCTGCCTCACTGTTTTTTCCGGCTAGCCAACACTTGCTTGCAGGCGTCGCTGAGTTGGTGTTGCTGCTTGTTCAGACATGCGACGACACGGCCACCGCCGGGCAGCGTGCCGGCGCAATATTTGTCATAGTCGGCCTTGCAGGCGCCGCGCCCATCGGCGGTTTGAGCAACTGCGGACCCTGAGCATCCGATGGCGAGCACGAGAAAGGCGAAGCGTAGTTTCGGCATGGATTCTCCAAGTGTCGGGCGCACAGTGATGCCAGCCAGCTCTACATGAAGATCGCGACCTTCAACATTAATAATGTCAACCGCCGCCTGCCGAACCTGCTGCGCTGGCTGCGCGCGGCGAAGCCCGACGTCGTTGCCTTGCAGGAATTGAAATCGACCGACGCCGAGTTCCCAATTCTGGCAATCGAGAAAGCCGGCTACGGCGCGGTGTGGCGCGGGCAAAAAACGTGGAATGGCGTCGCCATCCTGGCGCGGAATGCCGAGCCGGTATTGACCCGGACCGCGCTCCCCGGCGATGGGGATGTCGAGGCCCGCTATATTGAAGCCGCAATTAACGGCATCCTCGTCACCAGCATCTATCTCCCGAACGGCAATCCGCAGCCGGGACCCAAATTCGATTACAAGCTCGACTGGTTCAAACGACTGCGGTCCCACGCCGGCAAGCTGCTAAAGCAGGACATCCCCGTGGTGCTGGCCGGCGATTACAACGTCGCGCCGACCGAGTTCGACATCTACCCGACAAAGTCCTGGGACAAGGACGCGCTGATCCAGCCGAAGAGCCGCGCCGCGTTCAAGGCGCTGGTGGATCAAGGCTGGACCGACGCGATCCGGACGCTTTATCCGTCTAAACCGATGTTCACGTTCTGGGACTACAAGCGCAACCGCTGGCCACGCGATGCCGGGCTGCGGCTCGATCATCTGTTGCTCAGCCCCGCCATTGCGCCGCGCCTGATCAAGGCCGGCGTCGATCGAAAGATCCGTGGGGAAGAAGGCGCCAGCGATCATGCGCCGGCGTGGATCGTGCTGCGCTAGCGCGGCCGCAGGTCGCCTACCCGCCAAACTTCTTGCGCAACATGATGCCGAGAATGTTGGAATAGTCGTCGGTCCATAGCGCACTTGTCTGGTCAGGGGGTAAGGGCGTCCAGCTACCCGCGACACGTCCGGTATCGCCGGCGTCGCGCGCCATCACGACGACCCGGGCATTGGCCGCGAACGTCGTCATGAAATCTCCAGCGCGGTCATCCTCGCGAAGAAAGCTAACCAGCCCCTGGGACCGGGCGACATTGGCCACCACTGGCGCGAGATCGAGGTGGCGGTTGGAAATATGCGCGATGATCACGCCGCGGCCGGAAAGCTTCGAGAGATAACCTGCGAGCGCCTCGCGCGTCAGCAGATGCACCGGAATGCTGTCAGACGAAAAGGCGTCCAGAACGATCAAGTCATAGCGATCGGGTGACGCTTCCAGCGTCAGGCGCGCATCTCCGGCAACGACGGGTGCGTCCGGCGCGCATTTCGACAGGAACGTGAAGAGATTTGGATCCCGTGCCATGCGGATAACTTCCGGATCGATCTCGAAGAACGCCCAGCGCTCTCCGGCCTTGCGGTGGCAGGCCAACGATCCCGTGCCGAGCCCGACGATGGCGACGTGCTCGAAGCCGTCATGGGCGGCGCGCGCGGCTCGGATCGCGTCGGCCAACGCGCCCTCCGGATAATAATAGGTCAATGGCGTGGGCGCCCCGTCGACTGCCGCGCCATCCTCGTTGCGCAATCGTTGAGCGCCATGGATTGTGGTGCCATGATAGAGGGCGCGCGCCTTGCCGTCGGCGATTTCGGCTACCCTGTGAACGCCGAAGAAACTGCGCGCCGTCTCAATCGGCGCAATTCCCGGCCGCCAAAAAGCGGTAACGGCAAAACTCAGGACGACAAGCCCGAAGAGGCGCATCGGCTGCTGCCGTTGAAACAGCATCGCTGCCGCCATTAGCGCGAGCAGGACTTGAAATGGCAATTCCAGGGTCGCAGGCAGTTGTACGGCGGTGAGGCACGAGACGGCCGCCAGGACCGCGCTCAGCAGCAACCACGGCCAAAGTTCAGCCACCGCCTTGCTGATACTGCTCGTGAAGACGCCAGGCATGCACAACAGCGCCAGCGCAATCAGGATTGGGTACTCATAGTTGCCGCTGAATATCTGGGGCGCCAGCAGGCCCGCAAACACTCCACCGATGACGCCGCCGAACGAGGTGCAAAGGTAAAATTCTGTCAACCGTTGCGGGGCCGGACGCCGCGCGTAGAGCTCGCCGTGGCACGTCAGCGTCAGCAGTGCGAACGCGACGAGATTGAGGATGATCAGCGTCACCCAGAACACCTTATCGCCGCCGATCAGGCTCACGGCAAGCGGCGCCACTGCGAACGGAACGAGCCAGACGACATTGGCATGCGCGATCCACGGCCTTTCGCGGAACACGGCGACGAAAGTGAGCAGGTAGATCGCCAGCGGGACCACCCACAGGAACGGAGCGGCGGCGATGTCGGTCGTCAGATATGCGGTGACGGCGATGACGAGGCCGGAAGGCACCGCGGCCAGAGCGGCCCAACGCACTCGTTCGCCAGCGCTCGCGCAACCTTCATCAAGCGGACCGGCCTGCGCGTCGACCGCCGCCGCACGCGAAGCAAACAAGCCGGCGATAACCAAGAGCACGGCAAACAGTGCAAATCCGACGGACCAGGCCGTGGTCTGCGTCTTCAGCGTCAGGATCGGCTCGATAATAGCGGGATAGGCGAACAGCGCGGCAAACGAGCCGAGATTGGACGCTGCGTAAAGAACGTAGGGGTTGCTCGCCTGCCTGTGCTCGCTTGCAGCAAACCAGCTTTGCAGCAGCGGCGCACTGGCCGATAGCGTAAAGAACGGAAGCCCGATCGAGACCGCAAACAATCCGAACAGCCACAGCGCCGTTCCATCCGATGGCGGAGCTATCCAACCTGGCGCGACGGCGATCGGCAGGTTCGTCGCCGTTATCCCGACCAGCAGCAGATGGACCATCGCCGCCCGGCCGGGCCGCAGCAGGCGGTTCAGGAAATGGGCGTAGGCATATCCCGCCAGCAGCACGGTTTGAAAGAACACCATCGCAACCGACCACACGGCCGGCGCGCCGCCGAGCTTGGGCAGCACCATCTTTGCAAACATCGGCTGGATCGAGAAGAGAAGCAGCGCCGAGACGAACAGCGTCAGCCCGTAGAGCAACGGCATCAGCCGGACGCTAGTAGCCTGCGGATCGACGGCAGACGATACTCGGTCCGAAGCTTGGAAGAGCGACATCGATATCTCCGGCACCGGCAATTGCCTGCACGGTATCGAGCCGCCCCTAAACAAGGCTTAAAAGATGGCAAGGAATGGCGGACGCCATGGTAAATGTCGCCTTGATCCGGGCAGGATGGCCCCGCTCAGCCCTTTCGCGTGTGACCCCACGCCGCGTCCCAGTCTTCGCCCGCAGCATCGATGACGCGGCCATCGGCCTCGAAGAACTTGTTCGGCACCTGGAAGATTGCGAGCATCAGCCCGCCTTGTGGACACCACGCGACGTGGCGGCTACCCTCTTCGCGCCAGATGAACTCGCCGGCCTTGCATTCGATGCCCTGCGCCGGACCTTCCTTGTCGACGAGCGAGCCTTCGAGGACGTAGGTCTGCTCGATGTTGACGTGTTCGTGGTCGGGGAGCACCGCACCCGGCGCGAACCGCATCAGCGCGGTCATCAGGCCGGTCTTGCGATCGAACAGCAGCGTCTTTGCCTCGCAGCCGGGAAAGCGGGTCTTCTGCCATTCCATGCTGTCGGGTCGAACCAGATGGGAATGCGTGTCTGCAGTCTGCGTATTTGCCGGCGTCGCAGCGTCCATGGCGATCCTCCGTTCTGCATGTTTTGGCGCGATCCTAGCAGCTTTGCCTCTCGCCGCCAGCCGGCAGGTGTGCGCTGCGGCGTCCTTGTCCGCACCTGCGGCCGTCTTCGAGCGCGCCCAACCGGATATGAAAGACAGCCAATCAAAGACATTCCAGCTCAAGGGATTTGACGTCCCGATTGAGCTTTACGTCGCCTAGCGTGTGAGTGAGCTGGCGGCTCTGCTGTCATCGCATAGCAGCTTCCCTTCGGCACGATCGGCTCCCTTCCGAGTGATATTTAGGCCTCGTAACCCGAGGCTGCCGGCACCATGATGTCGGCATCAGGGAATCGCGAAAGACTGCAGCGTGGGCTTCCTTTTTGTCCTCATTGTCGGCCTGCTCGCCGGCACCATCTCAGGCATTGTCGGCACCGGCTCGTCGATCATGCTGATGCCGGTGTTGGTCTATCAATACGGGCCGAAAGAAGCGGTGCCGATCATGGCGGTCGCGGCGGTGATGGCGAACCTGTCGCGCATTCTCGCCTGGTGGCGCGAGGTCGACTGGCGCGCCTGCATCGCCTATTCGGTTACGGGCATCCCGGCCGCAGCCCTCGGCGCGCGGACGTTGCTCGCCCTGCCCTCACATGCCGTCGACATCGCGATCGGCCTGTTTCTCATCGCGATGGTGCCGGTTCGGCATTGGCTGGCCCGACATCAGCTAAAGGCACGCCTCTGGCATCTGGCGGTCGGCGGCGCCGTTATCGGCTTTCTCACCGGCATCGTGGTTTCGACCGGACCGCTCAGCGTGCCGCTGTTTCTGTTTTACGGACTGACGAAAGGTGCCTTCCTCGCCACCGAGGCCGCAAGCTCGCTCGGGCTCTATCTGAGCAAGTCGGTCACGTTCGAACGCTTCGGCGCGCTGACGCCGGATATTGCGCTGAAGGGCCTGATTGCGGGCTCCTCCCTCATGTTTGGCGCCTTCATCGCCAAAGGCTTCGTGCTGCGTCTTCAGCCCGATGTCTTTCGGCTGTTGATGGACGGCATCATGCTGGCCGCCGGTCTCACCCTGCTGTGGACGGCAATGCGCTCCGCATCCATGTAGCCGTTGGCCTTCAGGCGTGCCAATTTGGTCGGTAATCAGCGTGCACCTTGCGCGATCTGATTCTCGACATGGGAGAATGTGTCTTGAGTGTGATGACGGAAACGGCTGATCTCGCCGATGTCGGCGACCAACGAACCGGACGAACCGAAGCTCGACAAGACACCCTGAAATTTGCGGAAGCCGCCCTTGTCGAGAGCAAGCGTGAAGGCCTGCTGCTCGCCGTCCGGGCGCGCTGGGTCGCGCTGGCCGTCACTGCCGTTACCCTACCGATCATCAACCCGAACTGGGACGTGGTCTATTACGTGCTGATGCTGGGCTTATTTGCCCTGATCGGCTGGGCTCAGCTCAAAGTCGGCAAGGTCGGACGTTCCCCGCTAGAGGTTTTCCTGATCATTTGCGACCTCGCGCTGCTGACCTTCCTCAGCGTTGTTCCCAATCCATGGAGCACCGAGCACTGGCCAATCGGAATGCAATTCCGGTTCGACAGTTTCATCTACTTCTTCATCTTCCTTGCCACCGCCACCCTCGCCTATTCGTGGCGAACGGTTGTCGCGATGGGCGGATGGACCACTGCCCTGTGGGCCATTGCCGTCGGTTGGGCCTATCTGCAGCCCGAAACCCATGCCGCGCTGTCACAGCGCGTCAGGGAAGCTGTTGGCGCAGATATCCGCATGTTCGAGATCATCGATCCTTCGTCGATCGGCTTCGGCGCCCGTTTCCAGGAAGTGACGGTGTTCATCATCGTGGCCGCGATCCTGGCGTTGGCGGTACGCCGTTCGAATGCGCTTCTGATCAGCCACGCCGGGATCGAACGCGAGCGCGCCAATTTGGCGCGTTATTTTTCACCAAATGTCGTCAATGAACTCTCCGGCAACGACGAGCCGCTCACGCGGGTTCGCACGCAAGACGTCGCGGTGTTGTTCGCCGATATCGTGGGATTCACCGCCTACGCCGATGGACGAGACCCGAAAGAGGTCATCGACACGCTGCGGCAATTCCATGAACAAATGGAAAGACAAGTGTTCCAGCACGGCGGAACACTCGACAAATACCTCGGCGATGGCTTGATGGCGACGTTCGGCACGCCGTTCGCCGGCGATTCCGACGCGCTGAACGCCTTGCGTTGCGCGCGGGGAATGATCGTCTCGATCGCTGAGCTGAACAGAGAACGGAAGGGCCGCAACGAGCCGCCGATCCAGGTCAGCGTCGGCTTGCACTATGGCCAGGTCGTGCTGGGAGATATCGGCCTCAACCGGCTCGAATTCGCCGTGATCGGCACCACCGTGAACGCGGCGAGCCGCCTCGAGGCCCTCACCCGCGAATTCGGATGCGCCATCGTCGTCAGCGACGACCTGGTGCGCCAGGCCCGCTCGGAATCGAACCATTCGAGCGCCGACTTCGCGTCGCTTGTCGAGCGGCCCGCGCAGATCATTCGTGGTCTCGAGCAACCGGTGGGCATCTGGACGTGTGCCGACGTCACCTCATGATGCCTTGAAGCGCGCGATACAAGAGAACACCGAGCGCGAAAAGGTGCAGGCGCAGATCACCGTCACCAGGCGACCGCAGCCAGCTCACAAATGCGCGAGGCCCGCATCCGAACCGTACGCTGAATTCGTACTGGCAGACAGGAGCGACAATCACGCCGCTCCGATGACAGCAACCTACGTCGCTCGCATGAGCGAAAACAGGAGAGCATCATGCCGGATAAGTTCCGCATTGCACTCGCCGTGACTACCTTGGCGCTGGCGACCGTGTCGGCCGTCGATAGCGCGTCGGCGGGCATTAACTGGAGCTGGTTCGCAGTGCCTCTGTATGGCATACCGTACTGAGCGCTTGCAGCGAGACGCAGAGGCCGCCCGCCGCCGGGCGACCTCTGCAGGTTTCGCCAGGCGCGACCATCGCGAAGCTTGCGGCCGGACGAAGCCGTCGCGACGCCGTTCCAAAAATAGCAGCAATGGTGCGCGTGGTTACCGCGGCGAGGCGATCTTGCGTAGATCATGATGCGATTACATGGAATCGCATCATGATCTCATCGCATTGTTCGAGCATGATCTCCGCGCAAACGCTTCGCGTTTGTTAGCCAAGGGAAAACCGGTTTCCATTTTCCGGATCATGCTCTACCGCGCAACCAGCTCACGAATGCGCGAGGCCTGCATCCGAACCGTACCCTGAATTCGTACCGGCAGACAGGAGCGACAATCACGCCGCTCCGATGACAGCAACCTAACGTCGCTCACATGAGCGAAAACAGGAGAGCATCATGCCGGATAAGTTCCGCATTGCACTCGCCGTGGCCGTCCTGGCTCTGGCGACCGTGTCCGCCATCGATAGCGCGTCGGCGCACTGGTTTAGCTGGAGGGCAGTGCCTCTGTATTACATACCGCTCTGATTGCTTGCAGCAAGACGCAGAGGCCGTCCGCCGGCCGGCCTCTGCCGCCGTCGCCAAGCGCGCGTCCCATCACGCGTCACGCGTCACTCAACTGGAGCAATGGAGGGGATCGTCACAGATGCGCCGCCTGCTGATCACTCTGCTTGCCATCGCCGCTGCCACCGCGGGCACATTCCATTTCTTTCCGCACTGGAGCGGTGCGCCGGCCCAGCCGTCCTACCGACTCGCCAAGGCAAACGAAGGCGAAATCGTTGCCACGGTGAACGCGAGCGGCACCATCAATCCGACCACGACAGTCATCGTCGGCTCGCAGCTTTCGGGCCGGGTCGTCGAGCTCCTTGCCGACTACAATTCCAATGTGAAGGCAGGGCAAGTGGTAGCGCGGCTCAATTCGGACCAGATCCTCGCCAAGCTCGATGCGGCGCGCGCCGATCTCGAGCAGGCCCGCGCCAAGAAGCTGGTGCAGAAAGCGCAGATCGAGCGCGTGCGCGCGGACACGGAAAAGGCCCGAGCTGCCGAGGCAGAGATCGAAGCGCAGATCGCCCGCAACGGAGCGCTGCTCGCCGACGCCGAGCGCACTTACCAGCGCCAGAGCGAGCTGCGCGCGCGCGGCGTCTCCGCCGAGGCAACGCACGATGCGGCCCGGACGACACGCGATGCCCAGCGTGCGAGCCTCGACTCGGTGAAAGCGCAGCTCAAATCCGCCAAGGCGCAGCTCGTTGGCCTCGAGGCCGATCAGCGCGTGGCAGAGGCGCAGCTTGCAGCCGCGGCCGCGCAGGTCGCCGCGCGCGAGGCCACGGTCAGACAGATCGAGGTCGATCTCCGGAACACGGACATCCGCTCGCCGGTCTCCGGCGTCGTGGTTCAGCGTCAAGTCGAGCTTGGTCAGACGGTCGCGGCCGCGCTGCAGTCGCCGACCTTGTTCCTGGTAGCGGACGATCTTCGCCAAATGGAGATATCCGCCAATATAGACGAGGCCGACGTCGGCCGTATCAAGTCGGGCCAGCGCGCGACGTTCACGGTGGGCGCCTTTCCCGGGCGAACCTTCGAGGGAAGCGTCAAGCAGGTGCGGTTGGGGTCGCAGACCATACAGAACGTGGTGATCTACACGGCAATCGTCTCGATCGAGAATCCGCGTCTCGAGCTGCTGCCGGGAATGACCGCCACGCTGCGGATCGAAACCGACCGGCGCGACGGGGCCGTGCAGGTCCCGAGTGCCGCCTTGCGCTGGCGCCCCCCGCCGACCAGCGACGTTTCCGGCGCACAGGTTTCGCAGTCACAAGGAAGCAATCTTTCCGGCGAGCCGAATGCCGCCCTCGTCGAACGCAATCGGGCCACGCAGCCTGGGCGTGTCTTCGTGGTCGGGCCGGACGGCAAGCCGCAAGGGGTCACGGTCCGCATCGGCGCAACCGAAGGAGCCGCAACCGAGATCGTATCGGGCCTCGAGCCCGGCCGCGAGGTGATCATCGGCGGCGGACCGCGCACCGCCGAGGCGAAGACCACGCCACCCGGCAGCTTGTAGAGAGGACCCCATGTTCCTCATCGAGACCGAGCAGCTCACCCGCGTCTATCGGCTCGGCGACGAAGCCGTGCATGCGCTGCGCGAGGTGACGCTTTCGGTCGCGGCCGGCGAATTCACCGCCATCATGGGGCCGTCGGGCTCGGGAAAGTCAACATTCATGAACGTGATCGGCTGCCTCGACCGGCCGACCTCCGGCCGCTACCGCCTCGGCGGCGAGGAAGTGTCGGCGATGAGTCGCGATGCGCTCGCCGCCGTGCGCAACCGCAAGATCGGCTTCGTGTTTCAGCAGTTCAACCTGCTCGAGCGTCTTGATGCGCTTGGAAACGTGGAACTGGCGACGATTTACGCCGGGGAGGAGCGCAGGCGACGACGCGACAAAGCCGCGGCCGCACTCACCCGCGTTGGCCTCGCCGAGCGCCTGCATCATCAGCCGACACAGCTCTCGGGGGGCCAGCAACAGCGCGTCGCCATCGCCCGCGCACTCGTCAACACACCAAGGCTATTGCTCGCCGATGAGCCGACCGGTGCGCTCGACAGCCGCACCTCGCTCGAGCTGATGGCGCTGTTCCAGGAGCTGAACAATGAAGGAACGACCGTTGTCGTCGTCACCCACGAACCCGAGGTGGCGCGGTTTGCATCGCGCCTCGTGCGTTTCCGCGACGGTTGCGTACTGAGTGACATACTACAGCCCCCGGACGACGCTGCCGCCGAGCTGGTCGCAAGCCCGGTCGAGATCATGCCAGACTTCGTGGAGACGGCAGCATGACGTTTGCTGATGCAGGCATCTCTGCGTTCGACGCGCTGCGGCTGCACAAGCTGCGCAGCTCCCTGACGATACTTGGCATCATCATCGGCGTTGCAGCCGTGATAGCGATGGTGGCGGTTGGCAGCGGTGGACGCGAGCAGGTCGCGGCGCAGTTCCGCAGCCTCGGCACCAACCTGCTCGTGGTCATGCCGGGTAGCATCACCAAATTCGGCGTGGGCCTCGGCTCGGGCTCCGCTTCCTCATTGACCGACGAGGATGCAGCGGCGGCCGTGCGGGAAGTGCCGTTGCTGCAGGTAGCCGCGCCATTCATTCGCGAAAATGCCCAACTGATCGCTGCCGGCGTCAACTGGTCGAGTCTGGTCTACGGCGTCGATCTTGGCCTGTTCGAGGCGCGAGAATGGGACGTCGAATCGGGTCGACTGTTCGCGCCGGACGAGATCGCCCGCGGGGCGCAGGTGGCGTTGATTGGGCAGTCCGTGGCGCGCGCGCTCTATGGCGGGCTCGATCCGGTCGGGCAGGAGTTGCGGGTGCGCAACGTGCCGTTCCGCGTGATCGGCGTGATGGCAAGAAAGGGCCAATCCGCCTGGGGCCACGACCAGGATGATGTCGTGCTCCTGCCGCTCAACACGGCGCGCCAGCGGGTGATCGGCCGTAATGCAGCCAATTCGCGCTCGGTCGACTCTTTCTATCTCAAAGTGCGCGAGGGGGAGAGCCTCGCCGCGGCGGAGAGCGACGTGAAGATGCTGCTACGCCAGCGTCACCGTCTGCAGCCGATGCAGGACGACGACTTCACGGTCCGCAACCTCGCCGACATTGCGGCGACGCAGGAGGAAAGCGTGGGCACGCTTGCCTTGCTGCTCGCGATCGTCGCCGGGGTCTCGCTCGCGGTGGGCGGCATTGGCATCATGAACATCATGCTGGTGTCGGTGACCGAGCGCACGCGCGAGATCGGGCTGCGGCTCGCGATCGGCGCGCGTCCACGTGATATCCTGAAACAATTCTTGTTCGAGGCAATCGCGTTGTCGCTCATTGGCGGCGCCATCGGCATTCTGACCGGGATCCTCGCCGCCTGCGCAATCGCGAGCCTAGCCCAGTGGCCTCTGCTGATTGAGCCGGAATGGATCGTGCTCGCAGTGCTGTTTTCCGGATTCGTCGGCGTGTTCTTCGGCTGGTTTCCGGCGCTGCGCGCGTCGCGGCTCGATCCGATCGAAGCGTTGCGGCACGCGTGATTGCCGAGCCAGCCTCGTGCTGTCCGATAGTTTGGAGATGCGCGGGCCCAACTTTCACGCACGTCCGTGGAACCTGTCACGCACCTCCGTGGAACCGCGTCGTGTACGATCAACTTGTTGGCTTAAGTGTCCGTCGAGTTGGTGCTAAGGTTAAAGGCGATGAGAGCAGGCGCGCTCGCTACCTTACTGTCGACTTCGCACCGTACCCGCGCAGTCGTTGCCGATCGCCCGCTGCGGGCGCGGTGCGGTCTGGCGACAAGGGCGAGCAAGCAGATGCCGTCGCATGTGACTTCGCGCAGAAGAATCCGACGAGCCGAAATGCCGGAAATCAAGACGGTCAGCTTCGTGCCGAGCTCTGATGAGCGGGTGATCAGCCGATCCATCCGACCGGCAGCCCCAGATGCGGAGACGACGCAGAGTCCCGAGACCCTGCTGCAGGCCTGTGCCAGCGGCGATCAGACTGCGCTGCACAGCCTCTATAAGGGAACGGCACCGCAACTATTCGGACTCGCTCTGCGTATTCTCAGGAGTCGCGAAACGGCCGAGGAAATCATACAGGATTGCTTTGTTCTCGTTTGGCGCAATGCGCACACTTTCGATCCCAGTCGCGGTGCTGCGATGGCCTGGCTCGCCCGCATCGTCCGGAACCGGTGCATCGATGTCATACGACGGCGCGGGCGCGAGGCACCACTCGATGATGCACCGATTGAGGACCACGAGGACCCGGCATCGCGTCCGGCCGATCAGGCGGTGCTTAGTCGCGATGCCCGCCGCCTGCAGGACTGCCTTGACAAACTCGAGGAGGGGCCGCGCAATACACTCAAGCTGATATATTATGAGGGGATGACGTACCAGGAGGTGGCAGCCCATGTGGGCGTGCCACTCGGCACCGTGAAGAGTTGGGTTCGGCGAAGCCTGATCCGGCTCAGGGGGTGTTTGGAGCGATGAACTACGTCGATCCGGAAACGCGTGACCTTCTGGCGGCCGAATACGTACTCGGCACGCTGAGCGGCGCCGAGCGCCGCCGTTTCGAACGGCTGTTGTCCGGCGACCGCGACCTGCGCGATCTCGTGGAACGCTGGGAGCAGAGGCTCAATCCCCTCGCCGAATCGGTCCCGGCCGAGGAGCCGCCTGCGCATGTCTGGAACGAGATTGCCCGGCAGATCGCGCTGGCACGTGCACCGGCAGCACCGGTACGCGAAGGCTGGTTCGATCGGCTGTGGGACAGCGTCGGCTTCTGGCGTAGCGCGACGGCCCTGGCCGCGGCCACGGCGGCGGCCTTACTCCTCTACGTCGTTTCGCTCCCGCAGAGTGTTGCGCCGGAGCAGATTGCGGCGCTCGACGAGCGGCTTGCACGCATCGAGGACACAACGAAGGGCCTGGTGACCTCGCCACCCACGCACGTGGCAGTGCTGCTCGACAAGGATCAGCGTCCGATGATGACGGCGGATCTCGACGTTGCCGACGGACGTCTGGTGCTGCGGCTCAACCTCACGCCGCCCCGTGATTTCAACCGCAATGTGCTTGAGGTCTGGCTGGTGTCCCCGGATGGCACGCGCCGCTCGCTTGGCCTTTTCCCGAGCGAGCGCCCCGGCACAACGACGGCTCTCGTGCTGCCGCACGCCACTGCCGAAGCGCTGGCCCAAGCGGCGCTCGCCGTCACCCTGGAGCCAAGGGGCGGCTCGACGACAGGGCAGCCGTCAGGTCCGGTCCTGTTCAACGGCTCGCTCATGCCTGTCGCTCTATGACAAGGCAGTCCCACCGAAGCACGCTTTAAGGTCGGCGTCGCCGCGATCGATGCTGCGCGTTCGTGCTTCCGGGCCTAACCGTGTTATGCACGGTGCTCGACAGGAAGCAGCGACTCACATTCGATGGCCAAATCCACCCTCTCCTTCGTCTGCCAGAACTGCGGGGCGGCGTATAATCGCTGGCAGGGCAAATGCGATTCCTGCGGCGAGTGGAACACGCTTGCCGAGGAAGACACGACCGGCGCGACCTCGATGCCGGTCTCGGTCCGCTCCCGGCGCAAGGGCCGAACGTTTGCGCTGGAATCGCTGACAGGAAAAAGCAACGACGCCCCCCGCTTGCCTTCCGGGATGACTGAGCTCGATCGTGTCACCGGCGGCGGCTTTGTCCGCGGCTCGGTGCTGTTGGTCGGCGGCGATCCCGGCATCGGAAAATCAACACTGCTCACGCAGGCCACCAGCATGCTGGCGCGTGCGGGCCATCGCGCGGTCTATATTTCGGGCGAAGAGGCCGTGGCGCAGGTGCGGCTGCGTGCCGAGCGGCTCGGATTGGCGGACGCGCCGGTGCAGCTCGCCGCCGAAACCTCGGTGGAAGATATCGTCTCGACCCTGTCAGAAGGTGCGGTGCCACGCCTGATCGTGATCGATTCGATCCAGACCATGTGGACCGACACGGTAGAGTCGGCGCCGGGAACGGTGACGCAGGTCCGAGCCTCGGCGCAGGCGCTCATTCGTTTCGCCAAGAAAACCGGTGCTGCGATCATTCTGGTCGGGCACGTCACCAAAGATGGCCAGATCGCAGGCCCCCGCGTGGTCGAGCACATGGTCGACGCGGTACTGTCGTTCGAGGGCGAAGGCTCGCAACATTTCCGCATTTTGCGCGCGATGAAGAATCGTTTTGGCCCGACCGATGAAATCGGCGTGTTCGAGATGACGGGGCTAGGCCTTCGCGAGGTCTCCAACCCTTCGGAATTGTTCCTCTCGGAACGCGATCTGGGCAGCCCGGGAACCGCAGTTTTCGCCGGGATCGAAGGTACCCGCCCAGTGCTGGTGGAATTGCAGGCATTGGTCGCGCCGACCACGCTCGGCACCCCCCGGCGGGCCGTGGTGGGTTGGGATCCGAGCCGGCTGTCGATGGTGTTGGCGGTGCTGGAGGCCCATTGCGGGGTCAAACTGTCCGGCTACGACGTCTATCTGAACGTGGCGGGAGGCCTGCGGATCCAGGAGCCCGCGGCCGACCTCGCGGCGGCCGCCGCCCTGGTGTCCTCGTTGGTGAACGCGCCGTTACCGACAGACGCGGTCTATTTCGGCGAGATTTCGCTCTCGGGCGCGGTCCGGCCGGTGGCGCAGACCGCCGCCCGATTGAAGGAGGCCGCGAAACTGGGCTTTGGCCGCGCCGTTCTGCCCGAATCGGCGCGCGGCGAGGTCGGCGGCGATGGCGGGCTTGCGCTGAACAGCATCGGCGGACTAACCAGCCTGGTGGCCGAAATCGCGGCGCGCGGCAGCCCAAGAAACACCGGGGGCGGCAACCGCGACACCAGTCGCGAGGGTGCGGCAGAGAAAAATGCCACACCAGCGCGATTCCGTCGTGAAAACAGCTAAAGCGGCGTGACGCGCCCGCCCCTCGCCGCTATACAACGCGCGCGAAAGGCGGGCGGGATGGCACGATATCCGGCCTTGCGGGATACGCCGTCTGCCCCTCACTTGGGGGTGACCCTGAGCCGCCGATTCGCTGCCTAAAGGACTTACGAGCGGACCTGACCAGCCGATGCCGATAACGATACTCGATCTCGTCCTGCTCGGAGTGATGCTGATTTCGGGGCTGCTCGCCATGGTGCGCGGCTTCATGCGCGAGATCCTGTCGATCGCGGCCTGGGGCGCGGCGGCGCTGGTGACGCTGTATGCCTTCTCGAAGCTGCTGCCGACCGCCAAGGCCTATTTCAACAATGATACCGTGGCAGCCGTGGCGGTGGTGGCCGGCACCTTCATCGGCACACTGATCGTGGTCTCCGTGATCACGGTGCGGATTTCGGATATGATCCTGGATTCCCGGATCGGCGCGCTGGATCGCACGCTTGGATTCCTGTTTGGGTTGGGTCGCGGCCTTTTGATCGTGGTGGTCGCCTTCCTGTTCTTTAGCTGGCTGGTCCCGGACAAGCAGCGGCCGGACTGGATCACCGGTGCAAAATCGCGGGTAGTGCTGCAGGGAACCGGGGATTGGTTAATGTCGCTCTTGCCGGACGACCCCGAGAACACCATTTTAAAGAGATTCAAGAAGAATAAACCGGAAGACGATCAAACTGACGCCGACCAGGCAGCCCCTGCGTCCGGCGATGGCTACAGCAAACCTGCCCGCGACAGCCTTAAAAAGCTGATCGAAAAACCCGCGGGCCGCTAATTCTAGCCAAAATAGAGAGGCGATGGACGCGATGCAAAACCCTTCCGATCCCGCCGGGCAACTCGATCTAAACCGTGGCATCGAGTTGCAGGACGATCTCGAAGGCGACACGTTGCGCGAGGAGTGCGGCGTGTTCGGCATCTTCGGCCACCCCGAGGCCGCTGCCGTCACCGCGCTCGGGCTGCACGCTTTGCAGCACCGCGGCCAGGAGGCCGCCGGCATCGTCTCCTTCGACGGCTCGCGGTTTCACTCGGAGAAGCGGGTCGGCCTGGTCGGCGACACCTTCTCCCGCCGCGAGGTGATCGAGCGCCTCCCTGGCAACCTCGCGGTCGGCCATGTGCGCTATTCCACGACCGGCGCCAACATCCTGCGCAACGTGCAGCCGCTGTTCGCCGAACTCAATGCCGGCGGTTTCGCGGTCGGCCACAACGGCAACCTCACCAACGGGCTGAGCCTGCGCCGCGAACTGGTGCGCAACGGCGCCATGATGCAATCCACCAACGACACCGAAGTGATCCTGCATCTGGTGGCGCAGTCGAAGCGCGGCCGCTTCATCGATCGCTTCATCGAAGCACTGCGCACGATCGAGGGCGCCTATTCGCTGGTGTCGATGACCAACAAGAAGCTGGTCGGCGCGCGCGATCCGCTCGGCATCCGTCCGCTGGTACTCGGCGATCTCGAAGGCTGTCCGATCCTGACCTCGGAAACCTGCGCGCTCGATATGATCGGCGCCAAATATGTCCGCGACGTCGAGCCCGGCGAGATCGTCGTGTTCGACGAGGAAGGCGCCCACAGCCACAAGCCGTTTCCGCCGAAACCGCCGCGGCCCTGCATCTTCGAATACATCTACTTCTCACGGCCGGATTCGATCGTCGGCGGCCGTTCGGTCTATGAGGTCCGAAAGGCCTTCGGCGCGCAGCTCGCCCGCGAAAGCCATGTCGAGGTCGACGTCGTGGTGCCGGTGCCGGATTCCGGCGTGCCGGCGGCGGTCGGCTACAGCCAGCATTCCGGCGTGCCGTTCGAACTCGGCATCATCCGCAACCACTATGTCGGCCGCACCTTCATCCAGCCGACGCAGAGCGTGCGCGAGCTCGGCGTGCGCATGAAGCACTCGGCCAATCGCGCCGCGATCGAAGGCAAGCGGATCATCCTGATCGACGATTCACTGGTGCGCGGCACCACGTCGAAGAAGATCGTGCGCATGATGCGCGACGCCGGTGCGCGCGAGGTCCATTTCCGGCTCGCTTCGCCGCCGATCCTCTATCCCGACTATTACGGCATCGACCTGCCGGACCGCGGCGGACTTCTTGCGGCCACCCATTCGCTGGAAGAGATGCGCGACATCATCGGCGCGGATTCGCTGGCGTTCCTGTCGATCGACGGCCTGTACCGCGCGATGGGCGAACCGGGGCGCGACCCCGCCAATCCGAAATTCTCCGACCATTGCTTCACGGGTGCCTATCCGACGCACCTTACTGACCAGACTCAGGTCGAACCGCAGCCGCGCCAGCTCTCGCTCTTGGCGGAAGCGAGCTGAGAACACTCAACGGTGTCGTTCCTGCGAAAGCAGGGACTCATAACCACAGGCCTTCGTTTTTGCGGATGCCATCAGTTATTGACACCTCCTTACCTCATGAGCGCCGCGGCGTATGGGTTCCTGCTTTCGCGGGGACGACGATGATCGAGCTAGTTCAATGACCAAACCCCTCGCCTCCCGCATTGCGCTCGTCACTGGCGCCTCGCGCGGCATCGGCTATGCCACGGCGCTCGCGCTGGCAAAGGCCGGCGCGCACATCGTCGCCGTCGCGCGCACACAAGGCGGGTTGGAGGAACTCGACGACGAGATCAGGAAGGACGGCGGCAGCGCCACGCTGGTGCCGCTCAACCTCACCGATTTCGACGGCATCGCGCGGCTCGGCGCGGCGCTGCATGAACGCCACGGCAAGCTCGACATTCTCGTCGGCAATGCCGGGGTTGCCGGCCCCTCCTCGCCGCTCGGGCATATCGAGCTGAAGCCCTGGAACGACGTGATGGCAGTGAACGTCACCGCGAACTTCCAGCTCATCCGCTGCATGGATCCGCTCCTCAAGGTCTCGGACGCCGGCCGGGCCGTGTTCGTCACTTCGGGCGCTGCCAGCAAGGCGAACGCCTATCAGGGCCCCTACGCGGCCTCGAAGGCGGCGCTGGACACGCTGGTGCGTTCCTGGGCCAACGAGACCGTGAGCACGAAATTGCGCGTCAACCTGTTCAGCCCCGGCCCGATCCGCACCCGCATGCGCGCCAGCGTCTTTCCCGGCGAAGACCCGATGACGCTGGATACGCCGGAACAGGCCGCGCAATTCATCGTGCCGATGTGCGCGCCGGAATGGACCGAGACCGGCAAGCTTTATGACTACAAGACTCGCACACTGATGAGTTTTCATCCGCCGGCTTGAGCATCTTACGAGCTCTCTCATTGTAAGCGCAGCGACTTGTCCGCCGAAGCTTTAGCGAAGGCGGAAAGCAATCCATTTCGTCGCTTGTTGAGACATGAATTCGCCAATCCCGTGCATTGCGTGAAACTCGCCAATGACGGGTTGCTCTATGTCTGCGATCGCGCGAACAACCGCGTGTTCAGAAAAAGTGGAACCTTCGTTAAGGAACGGTCTTACGAAAAGAATACCCGGGGCAACGGTGCGGTGTGGGACATCGCGATCTGGCCCGAGCTGACGTCGAGCGCGCGACGATAGGTGCATTGCCCGCGGTTTCGAGAAGGACTATCGCAGGACCGCTGGCAGGTTCCGAAAAGAGAGCCGGCGAACAACATTTCTGGAGGAATACCCATGACGACGAGAATTGCGCGGCGCTTCGCCGCTTCCGTGGCGCTTGCCGCATTCGGGCTGGCGACGCCAGCACTGGCCCAGGACAAGACCGTCAAGATCGGCGTGCTGAACGACATGTCGAGCCTCTATGCCGACATTGGCGGTCCCAATTCGGTGGCTGCAGCGAAGATGGCGATTGAAGATTCCGGCCTCGCCGCCAAGGGTTGGAAGATCGATCTGGTCAGTGGCGATCACCAAAACAAGCCTGACGTTGGCGTCAACATCGCCAGGCAGTGGATCGACAACGACAAGGTCGACGTCATCGCCGACACGCCGAACTCCGGCGTCGCGCTCGCGGTGAGCAACCTCGTCAAGGACAAGAACGTCGTCCTGCTCAATTCGGGCGCAGCCACAGCCGATCTCACCGGCAAGGCCTGCACGCCGAACACGATTTCCTTCACCTACGACACCTACATGCTGGCCAACGGAACCGGCAAGGCGCTGACCAAGGCCGGTGGCGATAGCTGGTTCTTCCTGACCGCAGACTACGCGTTCGGACATGCGCTGGAGCGCGATACCTCGGCGGTCGTCGCCACCAGCGGCGGCAAGGTGCTGGGCGGAGTCAGGCATCCGCTGAATACGTCGGACTTCTCGTCGTTCCTGTTGCAGGCGCAGTCCTCGAAGGCAAAGGTGGTTGGCCTTGCCAACGCTGGCGGCGACACCACCAATGCGATCAAGCAGGCGTCCGAATTCGGCATCGTTGCGGGCGGTCAGAAGCTTGCGGCGCTCCTGCTCTTCATTAACGACGTTCACTCGTTGGGCTTGAAGACCGCGCAAGGTCTGACGTTCACGGAATCGTTTTACTGGGACCTGAACGACAAGACGCGCGAATGGTCCAAGCGCTTCCAGAAAGTGTCACCGAAAGGCACGATGCCCTCGATGACGGTGGCCGGCGTTTATGCAGTGGTGCTGCACTATCTCAAGACGCTCGACACGATGGGCGGCAATCCGCATGACGGCGCCAAGGTCGTCGCCAAGATGAAGGAATTGCCGACCGATGATCCGCTGTTCGGCAAGGGCCCACTGCGTGCCGATGGCCGCCGTCTCATTCCGGCTTATCTGTTCGAAGTGAAGAAGCCGGAAGAGTCGAAGGGACCGTGGGACTATTACAAGCAGATCGCCACGATCTCGGCGGAAGACGCCGCCAAGCCGCTCGAAGCCAGCGAGTGTCCGCTGGTGAAGAAGTGACGGCGTAGCGGATCGCGTAGGGTGGGCAAAGGTGCGCAAGCGCCGTGCCCACCATCTCTCCGGTTCAACATCGCGAATGGTGGGCACGCTAGCGCTTTGCCCACCCTACAATTCAGTGTTTCTTGCTAGCCAGCGTGCGCCACGCAATCAGCAGCGCGAGCCCCAACAGCGCCGCCGCCAGCAGGAACGGCGCGCCCGGCAATTTCGCCGGCGCCTGATCGCTGATGAAATAGGCAAAGGTCAGCGTGAACAGGAACGGCCCCGCCATCTGGGCGATGCTGTTGACGCTGTTGGTCGCGCCCTGCAACTGGCCCTGCTGATCCGGCGCAACGAGCTGCGTCGTCAAGGCCTGGATCGCCGCACCTGCCACGCCCCACAGCGCCATGACCGGAATGCCAGTCCAGAACAGTGATCCGGTCGGCGCCGCGCCATAGATGAAAAATCCCAGCGCGCCGCAAGCGAGCCCGAGCAGCAGCGCACGGCGTTCGCCGAGACGCGTGACGATCGGCCCGACGCCCAAGCCCTGCACCACCATGGCGCAGACGCCCACCAACGCCAGCGTGAGCCCCACCGTTGTCGTGTCCCAGCCATACCGATAGGTGGCGTAGAGCACGAAGGTGGAAGGCAGCACCACATGCGCGACCTGGCCAAAGAAATTCGCCAGCGACAGGCCAGCGAGAATCCGGTTCGAGCGCAACAGATGCAATGCGCCGAGCGGACTGGCGCTCTTCCAGTGGAACGGCGCGCGCCGATCCTTCGGCAGCGACTCGGGGAGGATCAGCCAGCCGTAGAGCGCGTTCGCAAAGCTCAGGCCCGCCGCGACCCAGAACGGCAGACGCGGATCCATGCCGCCGAGCAGGCCGCCGATGGCGGGGCCGAGAATGAATCCGGCGCCAAAGGCCGCGCCGATCTTGCCGAACACCGCGGCCCGCCGTTCCGGCGGCGTCACATCGGCGATATAGGCAAAGGCCGTGGAAATGCTGGCCGAGGTGATGCCTGAGATCACCCGGCCGATGAACAGCCAGGTCAGCGACGGCGCCAGCGCCATCAGCACGTAATCCAGCGCCAGTCCGAAATTCGACAGCAACACCACCGGCCGGCGGCCGAAGCGGTCCGAGAGCGCGCCATGGATCGGCGAGAACAGGAACTGCATCAGCGCCCAGGCCGTGCCGAACAGGCCGAAGATCCGCGCCGCCGTCGCGGTGTCGTTGTCGACAAAACTCTCCACGATCTTGGGCAGGATCGGCAGGATCAGGCCGAGCGCGAGCATGTCGAGCAGGATGGTGACGAAGATAAAGGCCGCCGCGCCGCTGCGCACCGGCGGCCTATCGTCGGCAGCAGCGGTGGACGCCTGTTCGCTCATGAGGGCCGCTTGCGCTTATGCGCGAACGGATTGGCCTTTTCGCGCAGCGTGATGCGGATCGGCGTGCCCGGCAGGTCAAAAGCCTCGCGCAGGCTGTTGGTGAGATAGCGCAAGTAGGATTGCGGCACGGCGTCCGCGCGCGAGCAGAACAGCACGAAGCTCGGCGGACGTCCCTTGGTCTGCGTGATATAGTTCAGCTTCAGCCGGCGGCCCGATACTGCGGGCGGCGGGTTGGCATCGACTGCCTGCTCGAACCAGCGATTGAGCGCGGCCGTGGGCACGCGCTTGTTCCAGACCGCGTAAGCATCCTGGATTGCGGTCATCAGGCGGTCGATGCCCTCGCCCAGCAAGCCGGATACGGCGACGATGGGGGCACCTTTCACCTGCGGCAACCAGTGATCGGCATCGCTGCGAAGCGCCGAAATCAGATGCGGCTTGCGCTCCATCAAATCCCATTTGTTGACAGCGAGCACGATCGCCCGCCCCTCGCGCTCGATCAGATCGGCGATGCGCAAATCCTGTTCCTCGAACCGGTTCTGCGCATCCATCATCATCACGACGACTTCGGCAAAGCGCACGGCGCGCAGCGCGTCGGCCACCGACAATTTTTCCAGCTTCTCCTCGATCCGCGATCGCCGCCTTAAGCCCGCAGTATCGAACACGCGGAAATCGCGTCCCTGCCAGGTGATCTCCACCGAAATGGAATCGCGCGTGGTGCCGGCTTCGGCGCTGGTCAACAGCCGCTCCTCGCCGAGCAGATGATTGATCAGCGTCGACTTGCCGGCATTGGGACGGCCGACGATGGCGACGCGGATCGGACGCTGGGCGATATCCTCGTCCGATACGATATCGTCGTCGTCGAACTCTTCCCGCTCTTCAGCCGGCTCCGGCATCAGTGCGGCGAGCGCGTCGTAGAGATCGCTCAAGCCCTCGCCATGCTCGGCCGAAATCTGCACGGGATCGCCGAGCCCCAGCGCGTAGGATTCCATCGCGCCGATTTCGCCGTGCTTGCCCTCGCTCTTGTTGGCGACCAGCACCACCGGCTTGTTGGCGCGGCGCGCGAAATCGGCAAAGGCGCGATCGTTCGGCATCAGGCCCGCACGGGCGTCGATCACGAACATCAGCGCATCGGCCAGGCCGATCGCGGCTTCGGTCTGCTCCTGCATTCGTGCCGTGAGCGAGCCCTTGGCGCCCTCGTCGAGGCCTGCGGTGTCGATCACAGTGAATTCGAGATCGCCGAGACGTGCGCTTCCCTCGCGGCGATCGCGGGTGACGCCGGGCTCGTCGTCCACCAGCGCGAGCTTCTGCCCGACCAGCCGGTTGAACAGCGTCGACTTGCCGACGTTGGGCCGGCCGATGATGGCGATCGTAAAGGACATAAATGACCCAAACGCCCTTTTTTGAAGGGCGTGTCAATCGAACGAAAACAACAAATTAGCGCGAGAAACTGCCGCTCGGCATCGGAGCCGGGAAAGCCGATTGTTGCGAGGATTGCGCGGGCGCGGCCGATTGATCGGGCGGTGGAGCCGTGGTGCGCTTGCGCACGATCTTGGCCGGCTTGGGCGCAGGCGGCGCAGCGGCTGTGCTGCCCTCCTCCTCGGGAGCGACGTCGGGGTCCGCAGCGGCGGGTGCGGCGGCCTGCTTGCCCTTGGATTTCGCGCCACGCTTCGACTTGGGCTCTTCGGGCGGAGGTGCTGCAGCCGCGACCGCGTTAGGATCATCAACTTGCTGATTGGCGCCCCTGTAGAGATCCTTCGGCACGCCCTGCTCAAGGCCCGGCACACCTTCGGGGAACACCGGCTTGCGCTCACCGGGCAATTTCTTCTTGGTGTCGAGGAAGTCGAGCATGTCGGTGGGATCGAAATTGCCCAAGCCGCCACCGCCGCAGCCTGCCAGCGCGCCCGAAAGCGCGATGAGGACGGTGGTTGCGATCAAACGTTGCGGGCGGCGCATATCGGGTTTCCCAACTCGTTTTGCTGGCGTCAGCTCTTGGCGACCGGCGGCAGCAAGGCCTGCAGCGCTTCGGCACGCGAGCGCAGGCTCGGCGGCGTCTCGCCGTCATTGGCGATCGTATCCAGCCATTGCCGCGTCGCCGCGGCATCATTGGCACGCCAGGCCGACAGCGCCAGCAATTCGCGCGCGCTATGGCGGAACGTGGCGCCCGGCGCAGCAGCGGCTTCGAGGCGTTCTTTCATGTTGGGATAGCTGGTGCTTTCCAGCAGCAACTGGGCCGCGCGAATCCGCGCGAGATCCTGCTCGGCGACACCGACGCTGCGGTCAGCGGCAATCTCGTCGAACAGCTTTGCCGCAGCCTGCGGATCGCGGTTGGCGACTTCGGCCGCCATGCGCAACCGTGCCAGCACGCGGTAGCCGAACGGCGCCTTCGCAACGAGATCGGCGAACGCCGCTTCGGCCTCGGCGTGCTTGTTGGCTTCCGAAAGCTCGACCGCCTTGTCGAACGCCGCCCCCGCCTCGGCCGCCTTCTTGGACTCCAGATACTGGTAGCCGCGCCAGCCACCCACGGCGGCGATGATTAAAATCAGGCCGGCGATGATCAGAAGCGAATACCGGTCCCACAGCCTTTTGAGCTGCTCGCGACGGACCTCCTCGTCTACTTCATCAAATAATTCAGACACTTAAAGATATCCCATCCCCGGGGAACCGCAGCTTCGGCGGCAGTATCGCGCGCCCAATCCCGCATGGCCGGGGCGTAGCCTATCGATATGGCGGTGGCAAGGCAAAGCGAGGCGGATCAAAGCGTTAACAGTGGCCCCCAACCGCCTCCGAAATCGGCTGGCAATGTTGACATCGCGGTTCAAAGTTTGGCGTAATCCCGGCCGCTTCCATTGTCGATCCATACCCAATTTTTCAGGTGTTTCATGCCTCGCCACGCGCTGGTTTCGATGCTGCTTGCCCTCGGCCTGGTATCCCTGGCCGCAGCGTCACTGGCCGACGACTTCAAGCCGAAGGCGCCCGAGACGGCATTCTCGGGCAAGCTGCGCCCCGACATTTTGGGTATCTCGACCGAATCGAACGCCGAATCCGCGCGCGCCATTTTTGATTCGCTGTTCAAGGGCCGGACCGACACCAAGACCGACATCCAGCAGCTCAAGTTCGGCGGTGCCAGCTACGTCGCCGCCTTGAACTTCAGCCTTCCTGCCGGTTCGAAACAGAACGGCGAGATGCTCTCGACCAGCTTCTCCTCGCCCGCGAGCGCCAACCGCGCCTATTTCGTCGCCCGCAACCTGACCTTCGCACCGGACCAGCAGCCATCGAAGGCGGACATGATCAAGGAGATCATGGGCAAATACGGCGTGCCGACCATCGTTGGCGACCAGCATCTGTACTACATCTACCGCAAGGGCTCGATCATGTCGGTCGGCGGCAAGTACAAGGAAGCGACTGCGCTCGAGGCAATCGGCAAGCCGCTCGACCCGAGGGCCGCCGTCAAGCTCAACGGCGACACCGTGCGCGGCAGTTGCGTGGCGGTCGTCAAGCGCGCCCAGACCAAGGCGAAGGAACCGAGCGCCATGCTGACCGAGGCCAAGGGCGCGAACTGCGATGGCGTATTGAGTGTGCAGCTCGTTCCGGGCACGCTGGCCGACCGTGTCGGCATCGCGCAATTCACGCTGCTTGATGTCAAGCAGCTCGTCAGCGCCGCCGCGATCGACAGCGCCGCACTCGCGGCCGGGCTGAGCGAGAGCGCGATGCCCAAGGGCAGCGCGCCGAAACTCTAGCCCTGTCGCGGCGCCAGCGAGCGGCGATTTGGGACGGCACGGCGCTCATCGTTGCCGTCGGCCAGGCCTCTTTGAAACGTCGCCGCGTAGCAGGAACCTTTCCCCTGCGCTGTAATTGAATCTCTGTTACGTGGAGATCAGGCAATGCGCGGATTTCCGCCGATTGTGCCGTATGGTGCCGATCAGACCATCTATTTGGTCCTCGAAGCGGGGCCGGACGCCATCGTCCGGAAGGTCGAACGGACTGATTTCGAAACGATCGTTACCGACCTTTTGTCGGGCCAATTCCGCGACCCGATCGAGGTCGTCGCCTTCGACACGCTCGAACATTGGAGCGAAGACTTATCGAAAGATGTCGCACGCGAAATCCAGTGCCGCTGCGATATCGAAGGGCAGAAAGTCCCGGATTATCTGGAAGACTTTGTGGGCAGCCGTGTCGGTTGATTAGCGGTTAGCCGATGCCTGCGCCGCAGCCGAGTCCGTGGCGGAAGCCTCGCGCAACTGCCGCTTCATCACCTTGCCGTTGGCATTTCGCGGCAGCGGGTCCGTGCGCACATCCATGGTTTCCGGCACCTTGTAGTCCGACAGCCGCTCGGCGCACCAGGCGCGCAGCACCTCGCCGCTGACGGCATTCCGCGTCACGATGACGGCATGCACGCGCTCGCCGAGCACCGGGCACGGCTTTGCGATGATCGCGCTCTCGACCACGTCGGGATGGCCTGAAAGCACCGACTCGACCTCGGCGGAATAGATCTTGAGCCCGCCACGGTTGATCATGTCCTTCTGACGATCGAACACGCGCACGAAATTCTCTTCGTCGATCGAGCCGAGATCGCCGGAATGCCAGAAGCCGGCGGTAAAACTCTCCGCCGTCGCCTTCGGATTGTTCCAGTAGCCTTTGATGACGGACCCGCCGTGAATCCAGATTTCGCCAATCTCGCCGCGCGGCAGTTCGCGGCCCTCGGTATCGACGACGATGATGTTGGCGCCCGGGCACGGCAGGCCGACACTGTCGATATGGCTCACGACGAATTCTGCAGGCATCATGGTCGACGGCGAAGTGGTCTCGGTCGCGCCGTAGCAATTGGCGAGTCTCAGCCCCGGAATTTTCGCTGCCAACTTCTCGATGGTGGCGATTGGCATCGGCGCGCCGCCAAAGCCGCCGATCCGCCAGCTCGACAGATCGTAGCTGTCGAAATCCGGCTGCAGCAGGCAGAGATTGTACATCGCCGGCACCATCACGGTGTAGGTGACCCGCTCGCGCGCCGCCAACTTCAAATATTCCGCCGCCTTGAACTCCGCCATGATGATCAGCGCGCCTGCGCAACGGACCATGGTCATGACGTTGGCGACCACGCCGGTGACATGCCCGAGCGGCACCGCGGCGATCGATCGATCCACGGCAGTGAGCTTCAGGCACGAGACGAACACCATGGCCGAATGAATGATCGTGCAATGGGCGAGCATCGCGCCCTTTGGCCGCCCCGTGGTGCCCGACGTATAGAGGATCATGGCAGTGTCCTCTTCGCCGACCTCGATTGGTGCGGCCAGCGGCGCGTTTTCCGAGAGCTCGGTAAAGCGCGAGAGCCGCGGATCGTCGTCGACTACGATCCGATGCGTGACTTCAGGGATATCGCCCGCATCGGGCACGCGGTCGGCCAGCGTGGCCTCGTGGATCAGGAGCTTTGCGCCGCAATCGGTGAGCACATAGGCGATCTCGGGCTTTTGCTGGCGGATCGAAAGCAGCACCGTCACCAGCCCGGCATGGGCCGCACCCAGCATCGTCAGCACGAATTCGATTCTGTTGCCGACCAGTAGCGCGACACGGTCACCGCGCTGCAGACCGAGTTTTTGAAATCCTGCTGCGATTTGCGCCGATTGTTGCGCGACCTCGCGCCATGTCATTCGCGTGGCGCCGCAGACCAGCGCCTCGCCGTCCGGGTTGGTCGCAACCGCTTCGGCCACCATCGCTGGAATGCTCTTGGGCCGTTCACAAAAGACCGGAACGATTCGGTCGCCAAAGCGCGGCTCGAGCCGCATCGCCGGGATAGAGTGTTGCGACCAGTCCATGGATGGCGCGCCCCGTTAGCTCTTCTTCATCTCGTAGACGTGCTCGGGTCCCGGGAAAGCGCGCGAGCGCACGTCGCTGGCGTAGCCGTGGATCGCCGCTTCGATCGCAGGGCCGAGATTGCCATAGCGGCGCACGAATTTCGGCGTCCGCGGCGACAGGCCCAGCATGTCTTCGAGCACCAGCACCTGGCCGTCGCAGGCCGCACTGGCGCCGATGCCAATGGTCGGAATGGCGATGGTCTCCGTGATCTTGCGCGCCAGCGGCTCGGCGACCGCCTCGACCACGACCGAAAACGCACCGGCATCCGAGATCGCCTGGGCGTCTTTCAGGATCGGATCCCAACTGCCCTCGTCGCGGCCCTGCGCGCGAAACGAGCCGAGCGTGTTGATCGATTGCGGCGTCAGTCCGATGTGGCCCATGACCGGCACGCCGCGCTCGGACAGGAACGCGACGGTTTCCGCCATCCGGGCGCCGCCTTCGAGCTTCACCGCGCCGCAATGGGTTTCCTTCAATATCCGCACCGCGGAATGAAATGCCTGCTCCTTCGAGGCCTCATAGGAGCCGAACGGCATGTCCACCACGACGAGGGCATGTTTCGAGCCGCGCATCACCGCATGGCCCTGCAGGATCATCATATCGAGCGTCACCGGCACCGTGGTCTCGAAACCGTGCATGACGTTACCGAGGGAATCGCCGACCAGAATGACGTCGCAGTGGCGATCGACCAGCGCCGCGGTATGCGCATGGTAGGACGTCAGCATCACGATCGGCTCGCCGTTCTTGCGCGCACGGATATCCGGCGCCGTTTTGCGCTTGATGGAAGATTGCACGGACATATTAGGCTCCAACCACGGGGACGCCGATCACGACCGGATGGAACGCGAAGGCGAGCGCCAGATAGGCGACGAGACCGACCGCGATCGCGATCAAATCGTTGCCGGGACCGCCGACGGGAATCGGCGGGGCGCCGGCGTCGGAACGATATTTCAGCGAAATGCGATCATACACCGCCCATGCGAGAAACGAGCCGAACAGGAGGATCGAGCCGAGATCGCCATTGGCGAGCAGATGCGCCGCCGCCCACAGCTTGATGCCCGTCAGCATCGGATGTTTCAGCGTCGTATAGATCCGGCCGCGGATGTAGGACGCGACAACCATGATGACCGCGGGCAGCATCAGCGCCGTGGTGATGTGCTTGAGCGCCACTGGCGGGTTCCAGACGTTGTACCAGCCCGTCGCGCGATAAAGCGCAAAGCCCCAGACGATCAGCGCCAGACCAGCGATCGAAGCCAGCGCATAGCCGATCATGTAGCCGCTCTCGCCCGTCGCGGAGATCACTTGCGCGCGCAGCTTGCGCTGCGTGGTGAGCGTGTGGACGCCGAAGAACAGGATCAGGCCCAGGATCAACACCAGCAGTCCCATGACGTGCCTCCCGTTGCGCGGCTGGTTTTCCGGATTATCCGGGTATCATTTTAAGGGCCCGAACTGCAATGCGCATATACGACGTCATTCCGGGATGGTCCGAAGGACCAGACCCGGAATCTCGAGATTCCGGGTTCGATGCTTCGCATCGCCCCGGAATGACGTACTCGGCTCACGGCTTCTCCGCCTGCCTGCCTAGATCGCGGTTGTCGACGTAGCGGATCGCAATCGGCCGCCCGGCAAGCGCGCCGCCAAGCCCGGACGTGAACTTGAGCGGAGTGCAGCCTGCAAGCGACGCGTTGATCGCTTTCAAATAGGTAGCGCGGGTGTCGGCCGGGACGCCTGCCGTGGCATAGGTCAGGCGGGGCGTAGCGATGATCTCGCCCGAGCGCGTGAAGCTGAACCGAACCGACATCTGCATGCCCTGGCGCGCGATGTCGGAAGGCGGCGGCGACCAACAGGAGCGCAACGCCGCAAAGAGGTCGCCGATCGTATCCAGATCATGATCGGGCTTCCGGTATTTCGCGGCCTGATCCTGTGGCGGCACGCTTTCGATCGTGAGTTGCAGATTCTGGCCGTACGGATAATCGATCTCGGGAATACAGGGACCTTCGTTGAACACGCTGCAAAATGACGGCGTGCACGGCTGGCCGTCGAGCACGCTGCAGGGCGCGTGCGAAAACGGCGTGGCGTCGATCTGGCGCCTCGACTGGGCGTCGGCGGCGCTCATCCCGACGAATGTGGTGATCAGGCAGACGATGATGCTCCGGAACATGCGGCCCTAAGTCCTAAAAGGCGACCCAACTAAGCTGATGCGCGCTTCGTCCCGTAGCAAGGCGGACGGTGTTCACATCCCTGCGTTCATGGCGGACAGTTCCGCAATCAGGGCCTTCTCGCTGGGCTGGTCGAGGACGCCGGCCGTATAGAGCGAGATGCCGCCATAGAGCGTGATGTAGACCTTCATCACCGCGCGGCGACGCTCGGCCGGGCTCTCGATATCCTGGCAGAATATCCGCATGGCCTGGGCGATGACCTTATGAACCGCGGCCTGCAGCGGCGGATTGTGCTTCATGGTGGCGTGCGGGCGGCTGGTCATCAGGGCGTACAGCGCGCGGTTGGCGAGCGCGAAGCGGACATATTTCGCGGTGTAGTCCTGTGGCGTCTCTGCCTTGACGAGGATGGCGGCGAGCCGCGTGTAGGCCTCGGCCGCGACCGCGTCGAGCAGCGCTTCGCGGTCAGCGAAATGATTGTACAGCGATCGATGCGCGACGCCGACGGCCTCCGCGACCTCGCGCAGGCTCAATTGCTCATGGCCGGCCGCGGCCACCAGGCGGGTGGCGGCCTTCAGCGCTTCGGATTTCAGATTGCCATGGCGATAGGTCGCCCGGCGCGGCTTTGCGGTCATGTCCCCTTCATACAAAGGCATGAGACGCAACGCCACTGCCGGGCGACCGAAGCTTTCCGTCAGGCCGATACTCGTTTGGCAACGCGGTCCTCGCCATACTGTGGCGTAATGTCCTCGTCGATCATGGCGCGGATCATCTTGATCACATCTCCGCGCGCCCGCGCCTTGGTGGCGGCATGGGCGGCCATGTTGAGCGTGGCGAGCGCCTGTGCGGTCTCCTCGGCGCTGCGCTCCAGCGCATCCGCCGGGACGATGCGGTCAAAGAAGCCGGCGGTGACGGCCTCCGTTGGGCCGAACATTTCCGCGGTCATTACCGCCCTGCTGAAATAGGCCGGTGTCAGCCGCTGCCGTGCGATCTCGATCGCAAAACGCGGCACGGTGAGCCCGATCGCGACCTCGTTCATGCCGATCCGGTAGTCGCCCTCGGCGGCAATGCGGTGGTCGCTGGACATGATGAGGAAGGCCCCCATCGGGTAGGCGTTGCCCTGGCAGGCCGCCACCACCGGCGTCGGGAACGAAAGGATGCGCAAGGCCAGTTCCGCGCCCGCTTTCACCATCAGATATTGGTCCTGGGCGCTGCCCTTGGCGAAGACGTTGAGGTCGAATCCCCCTGAAAAATGCTTTCCCCGCGCCTTCAGGATCACCACCGTCTTGTCCTTTTCCGCCTGATCGAAGGCCGCATGCAGGGCGTTGAGCATGGCAAGCGACATCACATTGGCCTTGCCATCGTCGATCACGATGGTGCCAACCGGGCCGGAACGGGAATAGGTTGCGAGATCAGTCATGGGCGGTCTCCCTTTTTAAAAAGCATCCAATGGATACTTCCTGACGCGGCAGAGCGGGCGCAAGGGACTTATCGAGGCTGCATGCAGGCATCCACTGGATGCATGAGTGGGTGAGCAACCAGCCTCACCCCAACTGTCATCGTCCGGCTCGACCGGACGATCCAGTATTCCAGAGACGTCAGTGATTTACGGATAAGCCGCGGCGTACTGGGTCCCCCGCTTTCGCGGAGGACGACAGCGGAGGGTGGCGCAAAAAGCGAACCCCGCTTACGCCTTCTTCTTCACGTCCTTGACGTTGGAGAAGGTGACCCCTTCGGCGCGCTCCCTGGTATAACCCAGGTAAAACTCGTTCTTGGCCATGAACACGGGATCGCCGTCGACGTCGTCGGCGATGCCCGAACCGTTGGCCGCGATGAAGGCCTCTAACTTCTTGCGGTCGTCGGACGAGACCCAGCGGGCGAGCTGGAATTCCGAAACCTCGAATTCCACCGGCAGCGAGTATTCCGCGTCTAACCGCGCCTTCAACACGTCGAGTTGCAGCGGACCGACGACGCCGACCAGCGCCGGTGCGCCGTCGCGGGGCCGGAACACCTGCACCACGCCCTCTTCCGACATCTGCTGCAGCGCCTCTTTCAGCTTCTTGGCCTTCATCGCGTCGGTGAGCCGAACGCGGCGGACGATTTCCGGCGCAAAACTCGGGACGCCGACGAAGGTGATGTCCTCACCTTCCGTCAGCGTATCGCCGATCCGCAAGGTACCGTGGTTCGGAATGCCAACGACGTCGCCGGCAAAGGCTTCATCGGCCACCGAGCGGTCCTGCGCGAAGAAGAACTGCGGCGACGACAGCGACATGTTCTTGCCGGTCCGCACCAGCTTCGCTTTCATGCCGCGGCTGAGCTTGCCGGAACACAGCCGCGCGAACGCGATGCGGTCGCGGTGGTTCGGATCCATATTGGCCTGGATCTTGAACACGAAGGCGCTCATGCGCGGCTCGGCTGCTTCGACCTTGCGCAAATTGCTGTCCTGCGCCCGCGGCGCCGGCGCGAACTTGCCAAGACCTTCCAGCAAGTCGCCGACACCGAAATTGCGCAGCGCGCTGCCGAAATAGACCGGCGTCAGGTGGCCCTCGCGAAACGCGTCCAGCTCGAACGGCTTGCAGGCTTCCGACACCAGCGCGAGTTCGTCCTTGATCTCAGCGACGTCGAGATTGGGATTGCGGCCGGCAAGATCGGCGATATCGATCTGCTCGGTCGCGCCGGTCTTGGCGCCACCGCCTTCGAGCAGGCGCACGCCGCCGTTCACGACGTCGTAGGTGCCGAGGAAGTCGCGGCCGCGGCCGACCGGCCAGGTCATCGGCGTGGTGTCGAGCGCCAGCGTCTTTTCGATCTCGTCTAGCAGTTCGAACGTGTCGCGGCTCTCGCGGTCCATCTTGTTGATGAAGGTGATGATCGGAATGTCGCGCAGCCGGCACACCTCGAACAGCTTTCGCGTCCGGGCCTCGATGCCCTTGGCGGCGTCGATCACCATGACGGCGGAATCGACCGCGGTCAGCGTCCGGTAGGTGTCTTCCGAGAAGTCTTCGTGGCCCGGCGTGTCCAGCAGGTTGAAGACGAGGCCTTCGAATTCAAACGTCATCACCGAGGTCACGACCGAGATGCCGCGCTCGCGCTCGATCTTCATCCAGTCGGAACGGGTATTGCGCCGCTCGCCCTTAGCCTTGACCTGGCCCGCCAAGTTGATGGCGCCGCCGAACAGCAGCAGCTTTTCCGTCAGCGTGGTCTTGCCGGCGTCCGGGTGGGAGATGATCGCAAACGTGCGCCGCCGCGCCACTTCATCTGAGAGCGGCGAGCGGGACGGCGATTCGGCAGTGACGGCAATGTCGGACATGAGGCTGGAGCGTTTGGCAGGGAAAACGGGGCTAATCAAGCCTCATTTGGTGATTGCGGACGCTGCTGGCCAGTCCCATATCCGTCGCGGAAGGACGGCCTTCCAATTCGCAGGGCTCATCCGCGGGGACGACCCTGCCAGGTTTTGGAGGGTTGTCATGGCGTGGATCGTATTGTTCGTCGCCGGGCTCATGGAAATAGGCTGGGCGATCGGCCTCAAATATACCGAGGGTTTCACGCGACTTGTTCCATCCGTCCTGACGCTCGCCTGCATGGCAGGCAGCATCGTCCTGCTCGGCCTTGCCTTGAAAGCGCTGCCGATCGGAACCGCCTATGCCATATGGACCGGCATCGGTGCGGTCGGAACGGCAATCCTTGGTATCGCCCTGTTCGGCGAACCTGCGACCGCGGCTCGCCTCGCCTGCATCGGACTGATCGTGGCCGGCATTGTCGGGCTCAAGCTGGTCACCTGATCAGCGCAGCAACAGCACCGCCCAATAGGTCAGCGCCGCGACGAACCCTGAAGCCGGAATGGTGATTACCCAGGCGTAGACGATCGAGCTCGCCACGTTCCAGCGCACCGCAGAGACCCGCCGCGCCGCGCCGACGCCGACAATGGAGCCGGTAATGGTGTGGGTCGTGGATACGGGAACCCCGAGATAGGTCGCCATGAACAGGGTCGCAGCTCCACCGGTTTCGGCGCAAAAGCCCTGCATCGGCGTCAATTTCGTGATCCGCAATCCCATGGTGCGGACGATCCGCCAGCCTCCCATCAATGTGCCGAGCCCCATCGCCGCCTGGCAGGAAATCACGACCCAGAAGGGAATCGCGAAATCTGCCCCGAGGTGGCCCTGCGAATACAAAAGCACCGCGATGATGCCCATGGTCTTTTGCGCGTCGTTGCCGCCATGGCCGAGCGAATAGAGCGAGGCCGAGACGAATTGCAGGATGCGGAACGCGCGATCGACCGCAAACGGCGTCGAGCGCACCGACAGCCAGGACACGATCGCGACCAGCACCAGCGCCAGCAGGAATCCGACCAGCGGCGACAACACGATCGCCAGGAGCGTCTTGGACAGCCCGCTCCAGACCGCGGCCGAAATCCCGGCCTTCGCCACGCCGGCGCCGACCAGTCCGCCGATCAACGCGTGCGAACTCGACGATGGAATGCCGAGCCCCCAGGTGATCAGGTTCCAGACAATCGCGCCGACCAGCGCAGCGAAGATGACGGTCGCGTCCACGACATCGGGCTCGATGATCCCCTTGCCGATGGTATTGGCAACGTGCAGGCCAAAGACCAGGAAGGCAATGAAATTGAAGAACGCCGCCCAAGCCACCGCATAATGCGGCCGCAGCACGCGGGTCGATACGATCGTGGCGATCGAGTTGGCGGCGTCGTGCAGACCGTTGAGGAAATCGAACAACAGCGCGACGCCAATCAAGAAGACCAGAATTGGAAAAGCCAGGGTGGCGTCCACTGAATTGGCCCTGCCCTATACCTGTTCGATCACGATCGAGTTGATCTCGTTGGCGACGTCGTCGAAGCGATCGGACACCTTTTCGAGATGCTTGTAGATCTCGGCGCCGACGACGAAATCCATCGAATTGCCGTTGCGATGCTTGAGAAACAGCTCCTTCAACCCGATGTCGTGGAGATCGTCGATACGACCCTCCAGCTTTCCGATTTCCTCGGTAATGGCGGTCAGCATCGCGACGTTACTCCCGATCGACTTCATCAGGGGAAGCGCGCGGCTGACCAGATTGGCGCACTCGACCAACAGCGTGGCTATTTCGCGCATCGGAGGCTCGAACGTTCGGACCTCGAACAGCACCACCGCCTTCGCGGTCTGCTGCATCTGGTCGATCGCGTCGTCCATCGACGTGATCAGATTCTTGATGTCGCCGCGGTCGAACGGGGTAATGAAGGTGCGGCGGACCGCGGTCAGGACCTCGCGGGTGATGCCGTCGGCGTCGTGTTCGAACTGATTGACTCGCTGGCAGAATACCGGCGTCTCCTCGCCGCCGCGCATCATGTCCTGCAACGCCAGCGCGCCCTGCACGACCGTCTGGGCGTGGCGGGCAAATAAGTCAAAAAACCGCTCCTCCTTGGGCAAAAAGGCACGAAACCAGCGCAGCATGGGCATTTTTCCGTCGTACAGAAACAGCCGCGGAGCGGGCTGTCACAAAACTGTCATAGACCATTCGAGGGAAAAGCGCGCGACGTCGGGCCCCGGGAACCGGATCATCCACCGCTTTGTGGCACCGAAAACTGCGCCAAAACCCGCCGTTTTTACAGGGATCGGCGGAAATAACGCGCGATCTCGCCGATGATGCCCCGGCGGAACGTCAACACGCAGGCCACGAAGATGACGCCCTGGATCACCGTCACCCATTGGCCGAAGCCGGCCAGATATTGCTGCATGGCGATGATAACGAAGGCCCCGACGACCGGACCAAACACCGTGCCGAGGCCGCCGACCAGCGTCATCAGCACGATTTCACCCGACATCGTCCAGTGCACGTCGGTGAGCGAAGCGTTCTGCGCCACGAACACCTTCAGCGAGCCGGCAAAGCCCGCAATCGTTCCAGAGAGGATGAAAGCGACCAGCTTGTACTGGTCAGTCTTGTAGCCCAGCGAGATCGCGCGCTGCTCGTTCTCCCGGATCGACTTCAGCACCTCTCCGAATGGCGAGTTGATGGTGCGGTAGATCAGGAGGAAGCCGCCGAGGAACCCGGCGAGCACCACGTAGTAAAGCACCGTCGGCCTGGAGAGATCGAATATTCCAAACAGGTAGCCCTGCGGAATGCCCTGGATGCCGTCCTCGCCATGCGTGAACGGCGCCTGCAGATAGATAAAATACAGGAGCTGCGAGAGCGCCAGCGTGATCATCGAAAAGTAGATGCCCTGGCGGCGGATCGAGATGAAGCCGGTGACGACTGAAAGCGCGGCGGCGCCGGCGACGCCGACCAGAATTCCGACTTCCGGCGTTACACCCCAGACCTTGAGCGCATGCGCCGAGCAGTAGCCCGCGGTCCCCAGGAACATGGCGTGGCCGAACGACAGCAGGCCGCCATAGCCGATCAGGAGGTTGAAAGCGCAAGCAAGCAGCGCGAAGCACAGCGCCTGCATCACGAAGAACGGATAGATGCCCGTCATGGGTACGAGCCCCAGCAGCACCGCCATCCCGGCGAACACAATCATTTCGTCGCGCATCGCTTGCGGCGTTACCGGCAGTGTGTCGTCAGTCAATGCGCTCATGTCAGGCAGCCCGTCCAGTCAGTCCCGTTGGCTTCACCAGCAACACCAGCACCATCAGGACGAACACCACGGTGTTGGAAGCTTCGGGATAAAAATACTTGGTCAGTCCCTCGATCACGCCGAGCGCAAATCCGGTGATGATCGATCCCATGATCGATCCCATGCCGCCGATCACCACCACCGCGAACACGACGATGATCAGGTCCGCGCCCATCAACGGCCGCACCTGGTTGATCGGCGCGGACAATACGCCGGCCAGCGCCGCCAAGCCGACGCCGAGGCCGTAGGTCAGCGTGATCATCCTGGGCACGTTGATGCCGAATGCGCGCACCAGGGTCGGGTTTTCAGTCGCCGCGCGCAGATTGGCGCCGAGCCGGGTCTTCTCGATCAGGAACCAGGTGGCAAGGCACACCACGAGCGAGAACACGACGACCCAGCCGCGGTAGATCGGCAGGAACATGAATCCGAGGTTCATGCCGCCCTGTAATCCGCGGAACCCGCCGACCTCCGGATAATCAGGAATCGCGTACGGCAGGCCGGACGAGCCGAAGTAGTTCTGGAACACTCCCTGCACGATCAGCGCGATGCCGAACGTCAACAACAGCCCGTAGAGGTGGTCGAGACCGGCCAGCCATTGCAGCATGGTCCGTTCGAGGATCATGCCGAAGATGCCGACGACAATCGGCGCGATGATCAGAGCCCACCAGTATCCAATCCCCGTGAGATGCAGCAGAAAATATGCGCAGAACGCGCCCATCATGTAGAGCGCACCATGGGCGAAATTGATGATGTTGAGCATGCCGAAGATCACGGCGAGCCCGAGACTGAGCAGCGCGTAGAACGATCCGTTGATCAATCCCACCAAAAGCTGGGCGTAGAGAGCTTGCATCGGTTTCGCACTCAATCTCGTTATGATGCGGGTTAGCTTGGGCCGCGAGAGAAGGCCCGCCGGCATGACGCCGACGGGCCATGGTTGTTACTTCTTTACCAGCGGACAGGCGCTTTCCGAAAGCGGCCGGAAGGCCTGCTCGCCCGGCGTGGTGCCGATCAGCTTGTAATAGTCCCACGGTCCCTTGGATTCGGAAGGCTTCTTGACCTCGAACAGGTAGGCCGGATGAAGCTTGCGCCCGTCGGCACGGATCGTGCCCTTGCCAAACAGCGGATCATCGGTGGGCGTTTCCTTCATTTTCGCCACCACCTTGACGCCATCGTGCGGATTGCCGCCCATTGCATCGATCGTCTTGAAATAGTGGATCAGGCCCGAATACACGCCGGCCTGCACCATCGACGGCATCGCCTTGTTCTTCATGCGCTCGGAGAAACGCTTCGAAAACGCGCGGGTGCCGTCGTTCAGATCCCAGTAGAAGGTTTCCGTGAAGTTCAGGCCCTGCGCCACCTTGAGGCCGAGGGAGTGGACGTCGTTGATGAACAGCAGCAGTCCTGCGAGTTTCTGGCCGCCCGAGACGATGCCGAACTCCGCAGCCTGCTTGATGGTATTGGTGGTGTCGCCGCCGGCGTTCGCCATGCCGATGATCTTGGCCTTGGACGCCTGTGCCTGCAGCAGGAACGAAGAGAAGTCCGAGGAATTCAGGGGATGCCTGACGGTGCCGATAACCTTGCCGCCCGACTTCGTCACCACCGCGGACGTGTCGCGCTCCAGCGCGTGGCCGAACGCGTAGTCCGCGGTCAGGAAGTACCAGGTGTCGCCGCCGGCCTTCACCAGCGCCTGGCCGGTAGAGTTGGCGAGCATGTAGGTGTCGTAAACCCAGTGAATGGTGTTCGGCGAACACTGCGTATTGGTGAGATCCGACGTCGCCGCGCCGGTATTGATCATGATGGCGTTCTTTTCCTTCACCAGATTGTTGACCGCCAGCGCCACGCCGGAGTTCAGCACATCCACGAAGATATCGACCTTGTCGACGTCGATCCATTGACGGGCGACGGTGGTGCCGATGTCGGGCTTGTTCTGGTGGTCGGCGGAGACGATGTCGATCTTCCAGCCCTTGGCCGCAAGCCCGGAATCCTCCACTGCCATCTGGGCGGCGACCGTCGAACCGGCGCCGCCAAGGTCGGAGTAAAGTCCGGAATTGTCGGTGAGCACACCGATCTTGACCGTCTTGTCTTGCGCCGCGGCGCTGCCTGCGGCAAGTGCCAGAGCGGTGCCGAGGAAGAGCGCTGAAATCCGATGTTTCATAGTATCTCCATTATTCCAGAGTGCAGCAAAGTACCGATTAAACGCCGAGATAGGTGTGGAGCTTGTCCATATTGGCCGACAACTCCGAATTCGCAAAACCGTCGATGACCTTACCGTGCTCGACGATGTAGTAGCGGTCGGCCACCGTGGAGGCGAAGCGGAAATTCTGTTCGACGAGCAGGATGGTAAAGCCTTCCGACTTCAGCCGCGCGATGGTGTGACCGATCTGCTGGATGATGACGGGCGCCAAACCTTCGGTCGGCTCGTCCAGCATCAGAAACCGCGCGCCGGTGCGCAGGATTCTTGCGATCGCGAGCATTTGCTGCTCGCCGCCCGAGAGCTTGGTGCCCTGGCTGTTGAGGCGCTCCTTCAGGTTCGGAAACAATTCGAAGATCTGCTCGAGCGACAGCCCGCCACTGCGCACGATCGGCGGCAGCAGCAGGTTTTCGCGCACGTCGAGGCTTGCGAAAATGCCCCGCTCCTCGGGACAGAATGCGATGCCCAGGCGCGCGATCCTGTCCGACGAGGCGCGCGTGATGTCCTGACCGTTAAAGCGGATCGAACCAGTACGCTTGCCGATAATTCCCATCACCGACTTCAGCGTCGTGGTCTTGCCGGCGCCGTTGCGGCCGAGCAGCGTGACCACCTCGCCCGCCTTCACATTGAAGTTGACGCCGTGAAGGATATGCGATTCGCCGTACCAGGCCTGCAGGTCGGAAACGGAAAGAATCTCCCCGCCCGCCGGTTTGGCGGTGGCTTCGGCCATTTTCAACTCAGGCATGACCGGCCCCCAGATAGGCTTCCTTGACGCGCTCGTCCCTGGACAATTCGGCGTAATTGCCTTGCGCCAGCACCTGACCGCGCGTCAGCACCGTGATGATGTCGGACAGGTTGGCGACCACGGAGAGATTATGTTCGACCATCAGGATGGTGTGCCTCGCCGAGATACGCTTGATCAGGGCCGCGATCTTGTCGATGTCTTCATGACCCATGCCCGCCATCGGCTCGTCGAGCAGCATCATTTCCGGGTCGAGCGCCAGCGTCGTCGCAATCTCCAGCGCGCGCTTGCGTCCATAGGGCATCTCGACCGCCGGTGTATTGGCGAACTCGCTCAAGCCCACGTCGTTCAGCAAGTCGAGGGCGCGGCCGTTAAATCGGTCGAGCACGCGCTTGGAGCGCCAGAAATCGAACGAGCTTCCATGCTGGCGCTGTAGCGCGACACGAACGTTTTCCAGCGCCGTCAGGTGCGGAAACACTGCCGAAATCTGGAACGAACGCACCAGGCCGAGGCGGGCCACATCGGCCGGCGCCATCGCGGTGATGTCCTGCCCCTTGTACAGGATCTGCCCTGCAGACGGCCTCAGAAACTTGGTCAACAAGTTGAAGCAGGTCGTCTTGCCGGCGCCATTCGGCCCGATCAACGCATGAATGCTGCCGCGCCGTACCTTGAGGGCGACATCGCGAACGGCGAAGAAACCCGCGAATTCCTTGGTCAATCCGTGGGTTTCGAGAATGAACTCATCAGCCAAACAAATTTCCCCCTCAGCCGTCTCCGCGAGTTCGCCCGCGCGCGGCCAGTTTTTCCCTGTTCGGGCAGGTTCTCCTGGACGTCCTGGAAACCGTCCCGAGCCCGCCGCCTCCGGCCGGAATATGCCGTCAACGCGATGGATTAGGCAAGGCGGAATGCTGCCACGCCCGACCGCGCGCTTGCGGTTCCGGATGCGCCATAAGTCGAATGGTCCCGGCGGCGCGGCTCGGCCGGGCCACGAGCCACGCTCAACCGCAAATCGCGCCGGCAAGCCATCGTTAACGGTGTTTTGCTGCAATCGGGCGCGCTTTCACACAATATTTGCCCCTCGGGCGCATCATCTCGCGATTTAGATCGCGTAGGAATTGCCACCTTGAAATTTGAAAGCGCCGGACCGTCGGTCATCAAATCTATCAAGCAGCGCGATCTGCTGAACACCTGGCTGCGGCTATACACCCGCGACCAATCGATGCCGCGCACGGCGGAATACCAGCCGGCGCGGATCGAGGACGAACTTCCCGACCTGGTACTCTACACCGTCGATACCAGCACCCAGCCGCCGCGCCTGACCATCCAGAGCGACGGCACGCGGATGTCGACAGCTTATGGGAATACCGGCAAGGGCCGCTATCTCGACGAGTATCTAGGCGCAAGGCTCGCTCCGATCGTGATGCCCGTCTATTATGAATGCATCGCGCGCCGCCTTCCTGCCTATACCATCGCCAATATCGACGACCTCTACGGGCGGATCGTCGCCTATGAGCGGCTGTTGCTGCCGTTCTCGGATGACGGCAGCGTCACCCATATCATCGCTTCGCTGAAAACCATCAGCGAGGATGGCGGCTTCGAGATCAGGAATCTGATGCGCGGAAACGACCAACTGCCGGTGCCGAAGCTTCGCGCCATCATCGACCGCGATCTCTTCCATCGCGCGCCCGGCCGCATTCCATCCGGCGATGAACTCGAATTCGATTAGGCCTTCCGCCCGCGCGACTTCGACGCGACCTCGCTCGCGTAGATATCCGGCTTGAAACCGACCAGCAATTTGCCGCCGAGATCGAGCACCGGCCGCTTGATCATCGAGGGCTGCGCCAGCATCAGCGCCAACGCCTTGCGCTCGTTGAGGCCTTCCTTGTCGCCGTCGGGCAGCTTCTTGAACGTCGTGCCGGCGCGGTTGAGCAGCGTTTCCCAGCCAACATCGTCGGACCATTGCTTGAGCTTGTCCTTGCCGATGCCGGCAAGCTTGTAGTCGTGAAAGCCGTAGGCCACGCCGTGATCGTCGAGCCAGGCGCGCGCCTTCTTCATCGTTTCGCAGTTCTTGATACCGTAGATGGTGATGGGCATTGTCGTTGCATTCCGAAATGTCGTTATTGGTCCTGCCGGACCGGATTAGAGTTAAGCAGATCGGCGAATCTATCATAGATTGATGCATCATTCCGTGCCGGGACCAGCCGATGGAATTCACCGTATTGTTTCTGTCCATAGTCATTGTGATGCTGATCGCCTGGCGCGGTCGGCGTCCGCTGGCGCTCGGCCTGTTCGGGGCCGTGCTGATCGCGTGCATCGCCACCTATCTGCACCACGCGACCGATACGCTGAAATTGTCGTTCTGAGGGACGCATGACCCAGGCGCGTGCCATTACGTTGAATGCACTCAGCCTCTACGCGGTGGCGCTGGTGCTGGCGGCGGCCTATGCGGCGCAGTTCATTCTTCATGAGCTGCCCTGCCCGCTCTGCCTGCTGCAGCGCATCCTGTTCGCGGCTCTCGCCGTCGGCCCGATTCTCAATATCCGCTTCGGGCCCCGTCCCAGCCATTATGCGATCTCGCTGCTGGCGGCGATGGCAGGCGCTGTCGCGTCGACCCGGCAGGTACTGCTGCATATCATGCCCGGCGACGCCGGCTACGGTTCGGCGTTGCTCGGCTATCACTATTATACCTGGGCGCTGATCGGCTTCGTTACGGCCATCGTCCTGCTTGCGGCGATCCTGCTGTTCGACCGCCAGTTCGAGGAAGACCGCGCCGTGCTGCCGCCCACCGGCGGCGCCTTCGCGCAAACCGCGGTATGGCTCGTGATCGCGCTCACGGCAGCCAATGTGGTGACCACGCTGCTCGAATGCGGCTTCGGCGCTTGCGCCGATAACCCGGTGGTGTACGAACTGCTCAAGCACGCCGCTTAAGGCCGCTTGGGTATGTCGAGCCCGCGCTGCACCGCCGGCCGAGCGAGCCCGCGTTCCAGCCATGCCGGCACCTGCTTCAGCATATCGAACGCAACGAGACCGCGCGCACCGTAGAAGCCGATCAGGTTGCGCACCCAGCCGAGCATGGAAATGTCGGCGATGGTATATTCGTCGTCCATGATCCATTGCCGTCCGGCCAGATGCGTCTCCACTACCTCAAGGAGGCGCCTCGACTCGGCGACGTAACGCTCGAGCGGCCGCTTGTCCTCATATTCCTTGCCGGCGAACTTATGGAAGAATCCGACTTGGCCAAACATCGGCCCGATCCCACCCATCTGGAAGTGCACCCACTGGATGGTCTGGTATCGCCGCGCCGGATCGGCCGGCAGAAGCTTGCCGGTCTTCTCGGCCAGATATTGCAGGATTGCGCCGGACTCGAACAGCGGCAGGGGCTTTCCTCCCGGCCCATCGGGATCGAGAATTGCAGGAATCTTGCCGTTCGGATTCAGCGACAGGAATTCCGGGGTCTTCTGGTCGTCCTTGTTGAGGTCGACCAGATGCACCTCGTAGGGCAAGCCGATCTCTTCAAGCATGATCGAAACCTTCACGCCGTTCGGAGTCGGCAGCGAATAGAGCTGAAGGCGGTCGGGATGTTTGGCGGGCCAGCGTTTGGTGATCGGGAAGGCGGAAAGATCGGACATCAAACTCGTTTTGCATGGTTGTTGCTGCGCGGCTAATGTACGGCTGATGCCGCATATCACAAGGGTCCGCGCCGTTCATGACCGATCAACCGTCTCCGGCGAAGCTTGGCCTGACTGATGAGGAGCTTGCGGGTCATCCGACCCTGTTCGCGGCCGATGCGCTGAAGGATCAGGTCGTCGTCGTAACGGGCGGCGCCGGCGGCATCGGGCGGGCGATCGCCTGGCTGTTCGCGCGGCTGGGCGCGCATGTCGCCGTGGTCGGGCGCGATGGCGGCAAGCTCGACGCGCTCGTCGCCCAATTGACGGGCCGAGGCCTCAAGGCATCCGCGCATATCGCCGACATCAGGGAGCCCGACGCGGTCAACGCCCTGTTCGACACGATCTGGGCCGCGCAAGGCCGCCTCGACTGCCTCATCAACAGCGCCGGAGGGCAATTTCCCCAAGCCGCGATCGATTTTTCGGTGAAGGGCTGGAATGCCGTCATCAACACCAATTTGAACGGCACCTGGTACATGATGCAGGCCGCCGCGCAACGCTGGCGCGACCACAAGCATCCCGGCAGCATCGTCAACATCGTGGTCGTGACGACGCATGGGCTCTACGGCATCGCGCACACGATTGCTGCACGGAGCGGCGTCATCGGGCTCTCGCGCGCCGTCGCAGTCGAATGGGCGCCGCTGAACATCCGGGTCAATTGCGTGGCGCCCGGCGCAATCGAAACCGAAGGCTGGAACGTGTATTCGCCGGAGGCTCGCGCCGCCTACCCGCGCTCGAACCCGATGATGCGCACAGGCTCGCCCTGGGACGTCGCCGAAGCCACTGTCTTTCTCGCTGGTCCTTCGGCCAAATTCGTCACCGGCGAAACGCTGACCGTTGACGGCGGCGGTCAGCTCTGGGGCGAAACCTGGACCACCGGCAAGCCGGCGTATTTCGGCGGCGATGACAAGTGACACGCTGAAAGCCGGATTCTCATGACACGCTATCGCCTCGCCATCTTCGACTTTGACGGCACGCTTGCCGATACGATCGACTGGTTTCGCGCCTCCTTTCAGGACGTGATCGCGCGTTTCAATCTCAAACCGGTCACCCCGGAAGAGCTGGAAGGAATGCGCGGGCTGTCCGCGCGCGAAATCATGGCCCGGCTTGGCGTGTCCACGTGGCAGCTTCCGGCCATTGTGAACGACGTGCGAAAGCGCAAGCTTACGGCGGCGAACGAAACATCGCTGTTTGCCGGCATCCCCGAAATGCTCGCCGACCTTCAGCGCCTTGGTGTCAAGACCGCGATCGTCAGCTCCGATAGCGAGGCATCCGTCCGGCAGGTGCTCGGTCCCGCCACCGCACTGATCAGCCGATTTGACTGTGGCGCCGCCGTGTTCGGAAAGCACTGGAAGTTTCGACGGGTTGCGCGACGGCTGGAAGCAAGGCCCGAGGAAACGATCTGCATCGGCGACGAGATCCGCGACATCGAAGCCGCCAAGGCGGCCGGCATGGATTCGGGCGCGGTGGCGTGGGGCTATGCCATCCCCGCCGCGCTGCAAGCGGCGGGGCCAACGCATTTGTTCAACTCGATCGAGGAGATGGTGCAGCGGCTTGCGGCGGCGAAATAACGCCGCTCGGAGCTTCTGCTGTATTGCGCTGCCCGTGGCCATCATCCGCACAGGCACCATCGCGCAAGATGCCGATGGCCCCTCTGGCTGTGCACGAGCACGAACTCTGTCACAGTCCAGACAACCGGTTCGATCGGATACTCATCCACGCTGCGCGCGTCATACAGCAACGTTACGTGCGGCGTGAAATTCATATTGGCGAGCCGCCTTAATCCTCTGCGCGCCATCGCGACACCAAGCATTTGCCGAAACGACTGCAACCGGCACAATCCCTTCTCGCCAATCAGGACAAACGGACGATTGCCCGGCCCCCCGCGGAAACTTAACGTGCGATCGAACGAGACCTCGAACGGTTCGGTCCGCAATTCCGTAGCCGCCTCGCACGCAGCACAAAGCTGGCGGTCCGGCAGACCATCCAGCGAAAATAGCGAAACGTGCAGCCGATCTGGCGCGATGAGCTTGCCATTGAAGCAATGGGCGCGCTTGAGCACGCCCGCCAGCCGGTGAATTCGCGCTGCTGTGTCCGCATCGGGAAAAGCCGCGAGGAATGTTCGGCCACTACTGGAGCTTGCAAAGCCGTCCATGATAGCGCGGAACAAATCATAAACATAAGATTGTGGCAAGGCTCCAATGCAACTCGTTCAGGCAAGTTCCCGCAGCCTCACAACACACACCCGTAATGCGCCGAGGACACCAGACGGATGTACTTGTCGTGCACCGATCCCGGTCGCACCGCGGCCAACGAAGCCGGCGCGCGCCAGTCGGCCATGCGGCGGATGATCTCTTCCGCTGACACTTCGAGATTCACGGTGCGGGCGCCTGGGTCGATGACTATCGTGTCACCGTCGCGCACCGCAGCGATCGGGCCGCCGCGCGCGGCTTCCGGCGAGACGTGGCCGATCAGGATGCCATGCGAGACGCCGGAAAAGCGCCCGTCGGTGATCAGGGCTACGTCCTCACCGAGACCCTGTCCCTGCAACTGAATGGTCAGCATGACCATTTCCGGCATACCGGGACCGCCCACCGGGCCGACATTGCGCACGACGATGACGTTGCCCGGCACGATCTCGCCGGCGCGGATCGCGGCCATCGTATCGGCCTCGGACTCGAACACGCGCGCGGTGCCGCGAAATTGCCCCTTCTCGAGGGTCTTGCCCGATAATTTGAGCAGGCAGCTCTCCGGTGCGAGATTGCCCTTCAGGACGCTGATGTGATTGTTCGCCGGCGCGATCGGTTTCGACACCGGAAAAACGATCTCCTGCGGCGGCATCTGCTCCAGCGTCGGAACATCGGCGAGATTTTCGGCCAGCGTCTTGCCGGTCACCGTCATGACGTCGCCATGCAAAAGGCCCGCGCTAAGCAGCTCCTTCATGACGACTGGCACGCCGCCGATTGCATGCAGGCTGCCCATCGCGAACGGGCCGTGCGGCTGCAAATTGGCGAGCAGCGGGACGCGCTCGCCGACTTGCTGGATGCGTTCGATCGTGATCGGCACCTGGGCCTCGCGCGCGACCGCGAGCAGATGCAGGTACATGTTGGTCGAGCCGCCCATCGCATAGATGGTCGTGATCGCATTTTCGAAGGCGCGCTCGGTCATGATGTCGCGTGGCCGGATGCCCGCTTGCATCAGCCGGTACAGGGCGTCGACCGAGGCGCGGGCCTGCACGCGAACATCGGCGTGAATATCGCTGCCGGCGTTATAGTCAGCGGAATGCGAGGCGCCGCGCGGCAGCATCATGCCGATCGATTCCGCGATCGTGCTCATGGTGTTGGCCGTAAACATCGCGCCACAGGTGCCGCTGCCCGGCATCACGTTGCGCTCGACTTCCAGCAGCTCCTCGCCGGAGAGGCGGCCGGACTCATTGGCGGCGCGCGCCTCGGCGTAATCCATGATCGTCAGATTGTTACCTTTGCTCGCCCATGCACCGAACGAAACGCGG